>NZ_VIFM01000023.1 GCF_006636215.1 Myxococcus llanfairpwllgwyngyllgogerychwyrndrobwllllantysiliogogogochensis
CTTGCGGCCGGGGGGCGTTTCGATGGTGGCGTCCAGGGCGAGCAGCGCGTGGGGTGGGACGTGGAGCACGGTGCACAGGCCGCGCAGGGTGTGGATGCTCGGGAGCATGTGGCCGCGCTCCAGGCGGGCGTACACCTCACGGGCCACACCGAGGCGCTCGGCGACGGCGGCCTGGGTCAGTCCCAGGTTCCTTCGGGCCATCCGCGCGGACAGGCCCAGGTGGACTCCAAGCTCGGTCTTCATTCGTCGCCCGTCGGGAAGGACGCGGGGCTCGCTCGCCACCGCAAAGGGGCACCCTACTCCGCGCTCCTCGCGGGACGCACCCTCCGTGAAGACTCTGTCGTGGCGCCATGTGTGACGGAGGTGTACCCGTGACGCCGTGGACGAGGGCCGGGGCTCGTGGTCCGAGGCCTCGGTGGCACCTCGGGGAACACCTGTGTGAGAACGGGCCGACGGCCGCTGGAGGGAGTGGCCCGGGAAGAGGGCTCGGCGATGGGTGTGAAGACGGTGCGGTTCGACTTCGAGAACACGCGGGACACGTCGGTCGACGTCCGGTTCGAGCCCACGGGGATGGCGTTCAACATCCCGCCAGGAGGCCGCCTCGACGTCATCTGCGAGGGACCGGAAGGGGGAGAGCTCGAGGTGAAGCGTCACCCCGAGGGCCACGTCACCCTGTACGCCTGGTGGGGCGCGTGGTTCCGGGTCGTCGAGGAGGGACGCGTGGTCTACACGGAGGAGGGGCTGCCCGCCCCGCCCCTTCCTCGGGGTGTCTCCATGAAGCAGATGGTGGAGACGCTGTTCGGCCCGCTCGAGAATCGACAGGCGATGCTCGACAAGCCCAAGGAGTAGGGGCGTCAGGTGAGACGGTGGCCGCGCGTCCTGGCCGGCGTTCATCTCAGGTTTCCGCGCCCCGGCGAGCACAGGCTCCTTACGAGAGTCGGCCCCGGAGCTGCCCCCCTCTCACTTCACACTCCGCGCGTCCCTCCTGCCCGTCCCTCGGTGGACCTGGGCTAAGACGCGCTCCCAAGGTTCCATGGATACTTCTGTTTCTCCCCGCGCTGTCACCGGCCGTATCGACGTTCACCCTCGGGGCTTCGGCTTCCTCACCGTGCAGGCGCCCGGCACGCAAGAGGTGCTGTCCGCCTTCATTCCTCCCCCCGACCTCAACCCGCTGCTGGCCGGAGACATCGTCACCGGCACCGTGACGGCGGGCGCGGACGGGCGCTGGACGGCCAGCGGGCTGACGCTGGTGGAGCGGCCCCGCACCCGCGTCTACGGCGAAGTCGTCGCCCGCAAGGGCCTGTTCTACCTGCGCATCGACCGCGAGGTGGGCAACGCGGATTGGGTGCTCGACCCGGGCACCACGCGCGTCCAGCACGGCGACGCGGTGGTGGCGAGCATCACCGACGGCAAGCTCTCTCTGCTCTACCGCATCGAGCCCGGAGAGGACCGCTCGCTGGAGCGCATCATCGCCCGGCACGCGCTGAGCAAGGACTTCTCCCCCGAGTCGCTGGAGGACGCGCGAGTCGCCCGCGAGGTGCCGCACGAGGTGGGCGCGCGACGTGACTTGCGCGACGTGCCGACGGTGACGGTGGATGCGCCGTCCACGCGAGACATCGACGACGCGATTTCCGTGCTGCCCGCGGGGCCGGATGGAGCGCTGCGGCTGCTGGTGTCCATCGCGGACGTGAGCGAGCTCGTGAAGGAAGGCACCGCGCTGGATTCGCAGGCGCGCGAGCGGGCCACCAGTGTGTACATGGCGGGGCGCGTGCTGCCGATGTTGCCGGAGTCGCTGTCCTCGGACTGGCTGAGCCTGGTGCCGGGCAAGGAGCGACGCTGCCTCACGGTGGAGCTGCGCATCGACCCACAGGGCCGGGTGACGGCGGCGGACGTGTACGAGAGCGTCATCCGCTCCTGGGCGCGGCTGAACTACGAAGAAGTCGCGGCCTTCCTGGACCGGGGCGAGGTGTCCGCGCCCATGGAGCCGGTGCGGGACGTCATGCCGTGGTTCCGGTTGGCGGCGGCGCGACTGGCGGTGGCGCGCGGCGCTCGCGGCGGCATGGAGTTCGCGCGAGATGAAGCGCGGTTCACCTTCGACGCGGCGACGGGCGAACTCTCCGGACTGGTGAACGAGCAGCCCACGTCCGCGCACGGGATGATTGAGCGCTTCATGGTGGCGGCGAACGAGGCCATCGCCATGTGGATGCTGGTGCGCGGCCTGCCGGGCGTGTTCCGCGTGCATGAGCAGCCGGACCCGCTGCGCGTGGCGGACCTGAATGCGTTCGCGGAACACTCGGGCTTCGCGGCGGGCTTCGGACGCGAGCTGACGCCGCTGGCGCTGACGGCGTTCGACCGGCAAATCGCGGGCGCGGCGGCGGAGCCCGCGCTGCGCTCGGTGTTGCGGCGCTCGCTGGGCCCGTCTCGCTACACCGTGAAGCCGGGGCCGCACTTCGGACTGGCGGCGCCGCTGTACCTGCACTTCACGTCGCCCATCCGTCGGTACGCGGACCTCGCGGTGCACCGCACACTGAAGGGCTACCTGCACGGCCGCCGCGACTACCTGGACGAGGACCCGGCGATGGAGGCGCTGGCGGTGCACATCAACGCGCGGGCCCGCGCCGCGAATCGCGCCGAGGCGGACCGGCACCACGTGCTGGAAGCGCGGTGGCTGGCGGGGCACGTGGGCAGGGAGTTCTCCGCGCGCATCGTCCGGGTGCGGCCCTTCGGGCTGGTGGCGCAGTTGGACGGCATGTTGGTGGAGGGGATGTTGCCGGCGGAAGGACTGCCGGGCGGCGGACCCTTCCGTCCGGATGCGCGCGAGCTGTCCCTCGTGGGCAAGGAGCGGACCTTCACCGTGGGCATGCCAGTGAAGGTGAAGGTGGCCGCCACCGACGAGCAGCTTGGCCGCGTGGAGCTGTCCCTGGTCGAGTAGGCGGACGCACGGCGGGCTTCCCGCTCGCTCCCCAAGGGAAGGTCGCCGCCCTTCGAGCGGGGGGCGATAGACTCCCGCCCTCTTCATGAGCGAACCCTCCCCTCCCGTCGTCGAGGACGCGCGCGCCCGCTTGCGGCGCCGGGCCGTGCTGCTGCCATTGCTGCTGGTGGCGCTCGCGTACGGCAACGCGGTGCGAGGCGGCTTCGTCTGGGACGACCACTCGCTCATCGAGGAGCAGGAGGTGGTGCGCGAGCTGGCGCCGCTGCCGGACTACTTCACGCGGATGTTCTGGAGCGACCCGATGGGCGTCTCTCGCGGCTATTACCGGCCGCTGGTGACGCTCGGCTACGCGGTGGAGTACGCGCTCTTTGGAGGCGCGCCCGAGGGCTTCCACCTGATGAACCTGCTCTTCCACCTGGTGGTGGTGGCGTGGGTGTTCCTGCTGTGCCGACGAGCGGGTGCCTCGCCCTGGGGCGCGGCGGTGGGCGCCGCGGCGTTTGGTGTCTTCCCCCGGTTGACGGAGTCGGTGGCGTGGATTGCCGGACGCACGGATGTGCTGGCGGCGGTCTTCACGTTGGGGGCGCTGCTCGTGTACCGCGCGGACACGGCCTCACGGCGCTGGGGCGCGGCGGCGCTGGTGCTGACGGGCCTGCTCTGCAAGGAGGTGGCGGTGGCCGGCGTGGTGGGGCTCGTCGTGCTGGAGCTCACCGCCGTGCGCGCGAGGGAGCGCCGCTTCGGACAGGCCGTGCGAAACCTGCTGCCCATGGGCGTGGCGCTCGCGCTGTATGGCGGCCTGCGGCTGAACGCGCTGCGCTCGGACGTGCGGGAGCTGGACGCGGGAGCCTCGTCGGGGTTGTCGCTGCTCGAGCGCGCCGAGGCCGGGCTCGCCGCGCTGGGGCACTACGCGGTGATGCTCGTGGATGCGCTGCGCCCGCGTCTCCAGCAGGGAGTCCTGGGCGAGCATCCCCTCGCCTGGGTCCTCTTGGGCGCGGGGGTCCTCGCCGCGCTGGGGCTGTCCCTGTGGAAGTGGGGAGGCCTGCTCACGCCGCTGGAGAAGGCCGCGTTGGCGACGGCCGCGTGCGCGCTGGCGCTGGTGCTCCATGCCATTCCCCTGGGCCTGCACACGTTGGCCTCGGACCGCTTCCTCTACGTGCCCGTGGCGATGGGCGTGGTGGCGCTGGCGGCACCGCTCGAGCGAGCCGCCCGGTTGCGTCCGAGGGCGGGGCTGGCCGTGGCCGTCGTGACGCTCACGGCCTTCGCCGGGGCGACGCATCTGCGCAACCGCGACTGGATGGACGAGCTTTGGCTGTGGCGGGTGGCGGAGCAGGTGTCTGGCCCCGATGACGCCTTCGTCCAGCAGCAACTGGGCGGGCTCTACATGGAAGCGCACCGATACGAGGAGGCGCTCGGACACCTGCGCCAGTCGGTGCGCCAGAAGAGTCGCTTCACCGGCATCAAGGGCTACAACAACCTGGCGCTGTGCCTGACGAAGCTGGGTCAGCACGCGGAGGCCATCACCCTTTTTGAAGACATGGTGCGACAGCAGCCCGGTTACCGGAGAGGGCATCTCAATCTGGCCATGGCCTTCGCGCGCGCGGGGCGCTTCGACTCCGCGCTCACACAGCTTCAGCGCCTGGAGTCGATGTCCCCGGGTGACACCGTCATCCCGGAGCTGCGCGCGTTGTTCGAGCGCTCGCGTGACACCCTGGCCCGGCTCCCGCGCGGGACGCCGGGTGGGGTGGAGGCCGCGTCGGTGGCGGAGACACGGGCGAAGTTGTTCCAGGAGCTGGGTGCGCCCCATGAGGCGGCGCTGAGCTGGGAGGCGGTGCTGGGCGCGAAGGATGCGACGGCCGAGCAGCGCTTGCAGGCGACGGGCTTCCTCGTGTTCGAGGGAGACCTGGGCCGGGCGAAGCGCGCGCTGGAGTGGCTGCGTCAGGCAAGGCCCGAGGATGAGCGCCTGCCCTTGCTGGAAGAAGCCCTGCTCGCGCGCGCGTCGCTCGACGCGTCACGGTGAGCGGGACTACCCGGCGACCGTCAGTCCCTCGGTCTTCGCCAGCAGCGTGTCGTGGCTCACCCAGCCGAGCAGCCCGGTGGAGGACTTCACGAGGTAGACGAACGACGTGGAGCGTCCGCCCTGCACGGGGACGGGCGCGGCGGCGAGCACGAGAATCTTCGACGCCGCCGCGAGGGTGGCCACGGGCTTCTTGTCGGTGCGTGAGTGGGTGATGGGGAAGCCCTCTCGCACGGTGGCTTCCTGGCCGACGTAGTACAGCTCCTGCGGTACCAGGGAGAGCTTGCCGGCCTTGGCATCCAGGGCGAACTTGTCGCGCCGGTTCCAGAACTGCTCCCAGCTGTCGGAGAGGATGATGCCGTTGCCCTTCACCTCGGTGAGGGCGTGGACGCTGCCCAGCGCCTTGAGGCTCTTGCCATCGAAGGCGTAGACGGTGGTGAGCCTGTCGTTGTCCGTCATGCCCGTGTGCACGGCGACTTCCTTGCGCTTGTCTCCGCTGTCCACGTCGATGATGGAGAGGCCGAGGACCTCCGAGTCCGTCTTGCCGCGGAGCGTGGCGGTGCCGGCGGTGAGGACGAACTCCTCGTCGCCCTCCTTCCACTTCACGGCGATGGCCTCCGGCTTGCCGTCGCCATTCAGGTCGGCGGACGCTGACTGCGTGGGGAGTTCGTCACCGGCCTGGGCCAGCGGCGCGCCGAGCAGCGCGAAGGTCGTCACGGCGAGGGCGGGAAGCTGCGTCTTCATGAAAGGGACCTCGTGAGGGCGCGGGTGCCGCATGCATGCGAGCGCGTGACAGTCCCGGGCGCGGAAGCGCATCGTATCCACGCGGGCCCACCAGGCACCTGGATTCCCACCGACGTCAGCCGCGACGGCCGAAGCGTCCGCGGAAGTGCTTGTCGAGGTAGTACTCGGCGCTCGCGTAGGCGTCCTGGGCCTTGGAGGACAGGGGTTGCTCGGGGTGGGCCTTGGCGGCGCGGCGGGCTCGCTGCATCACCGAGCGAGGCTCGCCTTCGGTGGCGGGAGGCAGCTCGCGTGCGATGGCGTCCACCCATGCGTGGGCCTGGTCGACGATGCCGAGCGCCTCGTCGAGCGTGACTTCCTTCTCCGACAGCGCGGCGAAGAGCTGGCAGTGGTAGCGGCGGCAGCTCCCCGGGCGGTCCGCGTAGACGGTGCACGTGCGCCCATCCAGCGCGGAGCAGTGCTGCGCGAGCGCGGGAACTCCGTCCTCGCGCCGGTCGAGGGGCACTCCGCGCCGCTCCAGGGCCTGGGCTTCCTCTGGTTGGAGCGAGACGTGGGTGAAGAGGGTTCCGTCGCAGCACATGCCGCAGCGCAGGCAGAGGGTGGACAGGGGCATGGGGCCTCGGAACGGGAAGGAATCCCTCCACTAACCCGTCGCGCGACGACGTTCCATCGCGGCGAGGCGGGGAAGGCACGCACGCTCCCTCGTCCGCGAGGCGCCCGCACGTCAGATGAGTCGTACCGGCCGCAAGGCGGCACTCTCGTGGGGGCCGGTCCGGTCCTGGCTCGAGGAGGCAGATGCTTTGTCGAGAGGAGTCGCACCGGGTTCGAGGGTGGCACTCTCGCGGAGGCCAGCTACCGGCCCGATGAGGCAGATACACTCGTGAGAGAGCCTGTGCTGTCCCGAGAGGCACGACCCTCTCTCAAGGGGGGCCCTCGCTCGCGCGCCGGGCTGCACTACAGTGGGGCAAATGCGTGCCGCGTTCCGAGTCCTGACGCTCGCTCTGCTGTCGACGCTGCTCGCGTGCGAGAAGACGCCCGGTGGCGTCCATGTGGTGGTCGACGGTCCGCTGACGCCTGTCGTGGACTTCGACCGTCTGTCTGTCATCGCCTCCCTTCCAGATGGCACGCCCCTCGCCGTGGCCACGCTGGAGGGCGCCGCACTCCGCCTCCCCGCCACCTTCAACTTCGAGTCCGGCCCCGCCACGCCCGAAGGCACCCGCGTCTTCGTGCGCGCCACCGCCGAGCGCTCCGGCATCATCCAGTCCACCGCCTCTGGCGAAGCCGCGCTCACTCCCGGCTCCGGCGCCAGGCTGTCGCTCACCCTGCCCGCCGTCCCCGAGCCGCCAGACGCCGGTCCTCCCGTGGAGTCCTGCGACAACGGCGTGGACGACGACGGTGACGGGCTCGGTGACTGCGCGGACCCCGACTGTGTCGGCGCCAGCTGTCAGCCCGGAGGACTCGTCTGCGCGAACAGCGTGTGCGCCTGTCCCGGTGGCGTCACGGGCGTCATCACCGAACGCCCGGGCTTCGCGCGTCGCTCGGACCCCCTGGTCGTCGCTCCCTCCACAGGCCCCCATGCTGGAGCGCTGGTGATGCTGGGAGGCCGCGATGGCGCGGGCAAACCCGTCTCCACCGTGGAGATCTTCTTCCCCGAAACCGGCCGCTTCATCGCGAGCGACCTCGCCGTGGACCGCGCGGAGGCCGCCGCGCTGGTGCTGGATGACGGCGCCGTGGTGGTGCTCGGCGGCGTGCGAGAGGGAGACGTGCTCGAGCCGAGCGCAGAGTGGCTCGACACCGATGGCGGCACCACCCTCATCCCCTTCTCCCCACCCCTGGGCTTTCGCCGCGTGCTCGCGGGCCGGCTCGGAGCGGAAGGGGTGATCGCCGGAGGAGAGCTCACCGCGGGGCTCGGCAGGCCCACGACGGACTCGGCGATCCGCATGACGCTGCGCGGCGAGAACGCGGGGGCCTGGGAGAGTCTGGGCCGGCTCTCCCTGAAATGCCCCACGGGAGGCGCGGTGCTGGGAGACGCCTTCGTGCTCGCGGGAGGCTGTACCAGCCTCACCCCCTCCGAGCGGACGGATGTCGTGGCACCCCCAGGACTGCTCGGCGCCGGGCCGCTCCTGCCCACCTCGCTGATGTCGCCCGCGGTGGTGGAGCTGAAGTCGGGACGGGCGCTCATCCTCGGCGGACGCGAAGGCGGCATCGTCCCGTCCTCGCGCGCATTCCTCCTGGAGCGGAATGCCGGGGTGGTGAGGGCGCGGGAGCTGTCCTCCATGGACGCACCTCGCGCCGCGCCGCGCGCGGTTCTCGCGGGCAACGGTTGGGTGTACGTCGAGGACAGGGAAGGGGCTTCTGCCGCATGGTTCGACCCCGCGTCGGAGCGCTTTACTCCTGCTGCGTCAATGTCGACGCCCCGTCTGGGCCATACCCTCGTGGGAGGCGCCGACGGACGCGTTTATGCCGTGGGTGGAAGCAGACCCGACGCCGGTCCGGACGGTCTGTCCTCGTTCATCGAGCCGCGCTGTCCTTGAATCCCAGGGGTGGCCCGCACCCAATGTGGTTCCGCCACGCCTGTACCGAGGAACAAGTTTCCGGCCTGTTGAGAATGGTCAGGCTATATGAACCCCGGTTCACCCTGGTGGTACCCATACCGGGGGACTGCTTCCTTTCGCCCGAAGTCGTACACTCGTCTCCATTCACACAACGGAGCTGGCATGCAGGCGGACACACGGGACGGGACGCGCGGCCGGGAGTCGGTGCTCGGCTACCGGGTGGGGACGGAGCTGACCGCGGTGGCTTCGTTCGGCAACAGCGACACGCCGGGCCGGCTGATTCAGCTCTCGCTGGAGCACCTGACGCTGCACCTGGACTCGAACGCGCTGCCGCGTCCGGGGCAGGCCGCGTCGGTGGTGCTGGGCCAGGGTGAGCGCTGGGCGACGTCGCTGGACGCGGAGGTGATGGAGGTGCGCGGAACAAGGCCGGAGGTCAGCCTTCGCTTCGTGTCGCCGCCGCTGGACGCGGGCCGTCGCATCGTCACGGTGCTGGAGGCGCTGCGCGACAACGGCCTCTTGTTGCCGCCGGAGACGCGGCCGGTGTGGAAGGAGCGCATCGACCGCAAGGAGCGCGTCGCGCGCATCTGCGAGGCGCTCGCGGGTCGTCAGGCGCGCGGCATGGCGCGCACCGCGGACGGGCAGAAGGTCTCCGTCACGGCGGTCTTCTTCGACGCGCTCAACAACCGCATGGGCTGGCGCTTCGATGGCCCCATGCTCCAGGGCCCCTTCGTGCTGGAGGCGTTCGGCTACAGCAGCGTGGTGCACCTGGACGTGAGCGAGGCGCGCGAGGAGGACGGCTGGGTGGTGATGCCGGTGCCCTCGGAGCTGGTGCGCTACCGTCACCGCTGGCTGCGTCGCGCGCCGCCGAGCAGCCCGTGCACGCTGTCCTTCAACCACCCCATGTGGCCGCAAGTGCATGTGAAGCGGCCCGTGCTGGACTTGTCCTACGAGGGCCTGGCCTTCATGACGGAGCCGGGCGAGGACCTGCTGTACCCGGGCCTGCGTCAGCCGGTGCTCGAGGTGGCCATGGAGGGCCTGGCGCCGGTGCGGCTGCGCGCGGAGGTGCGCAACATCTCCGGCACCGCGGCGGGACGTCGGTGCGGCATGTCCGTGCGGCCGCTGGACGCGGAGGGCGCTCGGGCGTGGCGCGCGCTGGTGGAGGCGCAGATGCACCCGTCCACCCGCGTGGAGGGCGACTGGGGCGATGCGACGTGGAAGCTCTTCCAGGGCTCCGGCTACTTCGGCCTGCCGGGCAAGTCGCCCGAGGACTTCGTGGAGGAGCGTCCCTGGTTCGACGCCACGCAGGAACGGCTCGAAGGCCGCACCAAGCTGGGCTACCGGGTGGTGCGCCCGTCGGGTGACTCGCTGGAGGCCACGCTGTCGGTGGTGAAGCCGTACGAGGGGACGTGGATGGCGCATCAGCTCGCGCGCCAGGCCGTGCCCGGTCAGCGCTCCTCGGCGCGCGAGGCGCTGCGCGACATCTACCTGCGCGGCTACGAGCCCACGCAGGTGGACCCGGACGTGAAGTGGTTCATCGCCTTCTGCGAGGCGAACGTGCGCTGGGTGCGCTTCACCAAGTTCGACTTCGCCCACTGGTACGAGCACACCGGCCAGGCGTCCCTCACGCCCTTCCGGCTGATGGAGGCGGAGGTGGAGCGCCAGTGGGAGGTGCCCGCGGACGTCGACGTCGGAGTGCCCACCGACGCCGAGCGCGCGCGCTTCTTCCAGGAAGTGGAGCGCACCCGTCCGGTGGCCTACCGCGAGGCGCTCGATTTGGTGGAGGAGCGCTTCGACCTGTCGCGCGCGCGGACGAAGTGGGGCGAGGCCGGCCTGGGCCGCGAGCGCGAACTGCGCGTGGCCCGCGTCGACGGCCGCGCGGTGGCGCTGGCGGTGCTGGAGTCGGCGCAGCCGGGCCTCAACCTCTTCAACGTGCTGGACGGCGTGCGCCTGTTCCCGCTGGTGGATGACGCGCTGCCGGAGGCGCAGCGGGCCATGCTGGCGCTGCTGGCGCACGCGGCGGAGTGGTACCGGCCGCGCGGTCGCCGCGTGTTCGTCCACTACGTGGAGTCCACGTGCGTGGAGTACGTCGAGCGCGCCGCCCTGGCCGACCTGGGCGAGGGCAAGCTGTGGATCATCTCCTCCGCCCTGCTGCCCGAGTTCCTGGAGCACCTGTGCGAGGCGACCACGCCCCGCGCCGCGTCCTGAGCGAGTCTCCGAGTCGACGGGCCCGCTGAGAGCGAGCCGCGGACATGAAGAGGCCGGGTGGCCCGAACGGCTCCACCCGGCCTCATTCATTTCAAGCGGCTGGCGAGGCGCCTACTGCTTCGCCACGCGCAGGTAGTACGTCACGCCGCCGATATCGCGGGTCTTCCCCTCGGCCGCCGGGTCTTCCAGCACCGCCGCGAAGTCGAACTGCTCGAAGTCCTCCGTCTGCTTGCCGGTGAACTCGTTGTCCTTGAACTCCAGGCCGACGTTGAACTCCTGCAGCGGCTGCAGGGGAATCTGGAACACCGCGCGGGTCGGGTCGGCGACGCGGAACTGCGTCTCACCCACGCGCTCGATACCCTCGGCCTTGCCGCCGTTCTTCTCCCACAGCGCCGTCAGCTCCTGGCCCAGGTCCACGACGATGGTGCCGCGCCCGATGAACGGCCGCTTCACGTCCACGTTCAGCTCACGGAAGCGCACGTTGAACTGGCGCGCCTCGCGCAGCGTGTTGCGCAGGATGAACGTGGCGTTGGAGAAGCCGAACGGCACCATGTTCACCACGTTGGTGTTGCGCCAGATGATGTTGTTGTTCTGGCGGGTGTTGTAGTCCGGGTTGCCAATCTCCAACGTCGTCATCGGGTCGGCCGGCGTCACCAGCCGCGCCAGCAGGCAGTAGTGGCCCTGGACGGCCGGGTTCCACTCGACGACGACTTCGTCATCCGCGCCGCCCGGCAGGTACACCACCGTCGCCTGGCCCAGCTCCGTCCAACCGGCCGGCCACGAGGTGCTGGTGGCCGCGTTGGTGCCGTACACCTTCACCACCACGTTGTGCGCGGCCACCGTGCTGCGGTTGCGCACCTTCACGTGGACGTAGTTCGTCTGACCGAACTCCGGGTTCTCGTGCGGACCGTTGGTGGTTGAGTTGCGGACCCAGATGTCCTCGCTCTCCCACATGCCGTTGGACGCGGTGGCGGCGTCCGGCTCGTTGCCCGTGTCCCACGGCTTGTCCTTGCCCCACACGTCCGTCTCGCAGGCAGCGGGCAC
Source organism: Myxococcus llanfairpwllgwyngyllgogerychwyrndrobwllllantysiliogogogochensis (assembly GCF_006636215.1). Lineage (GTDB taxonomy): Bacteria > Myxococcota > Myxococcia > Myxococcales > Myxococcaceae > Myxococcus > Myxococcus llanfairpwllgwyngyllgogerychwyrndrobwllllantysiliogogogochensis. The sequence goes on from NZ_VIFM01000023.1 coordinate 11,489, forward strand.
GGCGAAGCCGTTGGTGGGCGAGGTGCTGTTGGCGGTGCCCGACACCGCGTTCGAGCCGAGTCCGAAGCCGGCGAACGCCGTCCACAGCCGGCACACGTCCTCGCCGCCGTGCAGCGTCGTCGCCGCGGCGATGATGCCGTCGCGCACCTGGGTGAAGGTGGGGCTGCAGGGCGTGTTCTTCAGGCCCTCGGTCAGGTACAGCATCATGCGCTGGTTACCGGCGCTGCCCGTCGCGTTGTAGAGGTTGCTGTTGAAGCCCCAGCGGTCCACCAGGGCCCAGTACGCCTCCCACGCCGCCTGGGCGAAGACGGAGCCCACGCCGTGCGGAACGGCCATGCCGCTGATGCTCGCGTACGTCCAGTTGTTCACCGTCTGGTTCGTGCTGTAGCGCTTCGCGCGGATGCCCAGGCCGGTGGTGGGCTGGCCCAGCGCGTAGGTGCCCATGCCGCGCCCCTGCGGGCCGGTGTGCGTGGGGCGCGCGGTGTAGACGAGCGCGAGGAAGTCGCTGATGCCCTCGCCCGGCGCCTGGTTGTTGTTGAGGCAGGACACGTTGCTGGGGCCGCCGACCAGGCGGTTGGAGATGCCGTGGCCGGCCTCGTGGACGATGATGCCGCTGTCCAAATCACCATCCCGACCCGGGACGGTGGTGGTCCACGTGTACATCTGCATGCGCGGACGCTGACCATCCGGCGGGGTGTAGAAGTTGGCGTTGTTGACGTCCTCGCCGTCCTGCGCCTCGGCGCGCACGTAGTCGTTGCCCAGGCCGGGGTTGCCGTAGTTGTTGACCTGGAAGTTGCCGCCCGCCTCGTCGAAGCCGTACTGGTACTGGATGTCGTGGATGATGTTGTTCCAGTAGAACAGGTTGGTGACGGCCGCCGACGTGTACGCGCTCGGGCCGAGGCTCAAGTCCAACAGGAAGCTGCAGGTGAGCGCCGTCCCGCAGTCGGGCTCCACGGCGGGCGGCAGGTTGTTGTCGTCGATGTCGTCGTAGGCATGGACGTTGTTGCCGCGGTGGAGGGTGTACTCGGCGCCGACGACGCCGTCGGTGTCATGCCAGCCGAACGGCGACGCCGTGGTGTTGGCGGGATTGAGGAGGCTGAGCCGCGCGTCCATGGGCGGCAGCGGCGTGGTGTGGATGGGGCTCTCCACGGGGCGCGGATAGACGGAGTAGGCGTCCGAGGCAATCCAGTCGAAGCGCGTCCACACCTCGCCCGTGGTGGCGTCCACCGTGAGGTCGTAGACGTGCCGCCGGTCGGGCGTGTGTACCTGGAAGTTCCACACCAGCCGGGCGTCGCCCTGGTTGACGGGCAGCAGCGCCAACTGCGCTTCGATGGGCTCGGTGGACACACCGGACTGCTCCACGCGGGTGCGCTGGCGCGGGCCTGTGTCCTTCTCCAGCGCGCGAGGCGCCGTCAGCGGCTTCAGACCCAGGTGACGCGCGGCCCCGGAGACGGCGGCGGCGGCGTCCAGGCGGGGCTGGGTGCTCGGCACGGCGCGGGCCAGCGAGGGCAGGAAGTCGCTGTGCACGCTGACCACGCGGCCTTCGCCGTCCACGTTGATTTGCAACTGGCCGTTGTAGAGCGGCAGGCCCTGGTGCGTCTGGCGCAGGTACAGGTGGGTGACACCGCTCTGCCGCGAGTAGACGCGGTCGGTGACCTCCAGGTTCGCCAGGTCCGTCAGCTCCAGGCCCAGGAGCTCCCGCTGCGACTGGACGAAGGAGAGGCCGATGGCGAGCGCGTCGCCGCTGCTGCGGCCGGACAGCGCACCCACCGGGTTGACGAGCGAGCGGACCAGGCCCGTGGAGGCGTCATGCTCCACTCGCAGCTCGGGCACGTTGCGGCGCAGCGAGGCTTCCCGGTCCTTCTGCAGCGCGCTCACGGCCTTCTTCACGCCGACGTTGTGGGCGATGCGGGCGTCGTGGTTGCGAGCGCCGTGAGAGTCCTGCACGACGGCGAAGGCGGAGGGAGCGCTCAGCGCTCCCATCAGCACCAACGCCTGGGTGAGGCGGCGGCGGAAATAACCCTGTGACATGTGTACTCCTGCTCTGGGGATGAAGCCGGCGGGGGGACAGAGAACCGGCTACCCCGCACAGAGCAGTGGACGTGCCAATGAAGTCTTCCGAGCAAGAGTCGGAAGCGCTGTAGCGCCCGCCGTTACAACGGCGGGGCGCTTGTAGCGTCGCGTGTTACAGACGACGTCAGGAACGTCGCCGTAACTTCTTGGATTTCTTCAGCTCCTTGAAGAGCTCCTCGGAGACCTCAATCAACTGCTGCTGGGTGAGCACGGGACAGTGCCAGTCCTGGGCCCGCATGTGCTCCAGCAGGTCCTGGGGTAGCGCCACGCCGTGTTTCTCCACGTAGTGGGCCAGGACGTCCGTCCATATCCAGGCGCCGTCGGTCCGTGAGTACCTCAGGGCGACGTTCTTCTCGCCGGTGAACCAGTCATCATCGCAGCCGCTGCTGGCGGACAGCACGGAGGCCTGTCTCAGGTAGGCGGCGGCGCGGGCCCGGTCTTCCACCGGCAGGCCCTCCTTCGCTTCCGCGAGGGAGGGGGCGTCCAGCAACTCGGGCGTGAGTTCCTTGAAGAGTCCCGCGTGGCGCATGGGCATCAACGGTTCGTCCCCCCACTCGTGCGGTCGCCATTTTCCGGCGACCTTCGCCCTGGGCTCACACCTCCCCGAGGTTCTACTCAGGGGAGGCGGAGCGGGAGCGACGAAGCAACGACGACTAGAGCCCGTCGTCCTCTTCGGGGTCCGGGTACGACTCGAGCTCGTCTTCAGACTCTTCGGTGTTGCGGCCCCGGCCCTGCTTCTTGCCCTTGCCTTCGCTCTTGGCTTCGCTGCCACCCGCGAGGTCCGCGTCCGGACCGACGACGTACCACTGGCGGCCCTGCTGGATGCGGCGCAGCACGCCTTCCGTCTCCAGCGCGGCGAGCAGCTTGGCGAACGTGGGGAAGCCGTGCTCGCGCTCGTCGAAGTCCGGCTCCTTGCGGACGATGGTCTCCTTGATGAGCGAGGGATTGACCGGGCCGGTGGCGCGGGCAATCAGGTTCTGCACCACCTCGCGGGCAATCTCCGGGACCTCCGTCTTGGAGTGGCCCTTGCCACCCGAGGGCGCGGCCTTCTCCACCTCGGCCTTGCCGGCCTTGCCCGTCGCATCGCGGCCATGGCGGCCCCGCTTGCCATGCCCCGCTTCCTCGGCCGCCGCGCCATGACGGCCCTTGTCGCCCTTCTCCGAGCGCTGGCGCGTGGTGCGCAGGTAGATGAACTCGTCGCACGCGTTGACGAAGAGGGGGGAGGTGGACTCCTTCACCGCCAACCCGATGACGGTGCGCCCGTTCTCACGCAGCTTGTAGGCGAGCGGGCAGAAGTCGCTGTCGCCGGAGGCGATGACGAACGTGTCGATGCTCTCTCGCGCGTAGCACAGCTCCAGCGCGTCGATGACCAGGCGCATGTCCGCGCCGTTCTTCCCCGCGCGGGTGGAGGGGGGCACGTCGATGAGCTCCACGCCGAACCGGTGCAGGCCCATCTTCGCTTCGTTGAAGCGGGACCAGTCGCAGTAGGCGCGACGGAAGACCACCTTCCCCTTCTCCAGCAGCCGGTCGAGCGAGGGCTGGAGGTCGAAGTTGGAAGCGCTGATACCGGTGTTGGTGACGAGGTTCTCGAAGTCGAGAAAAAGGGCGATGCGGTGCTCGTTGGTGCGACCGTTCACGTGCGGCCTCTGCGATAGGCGCCGGTGTACGGCGCGATAGGGCGCCGGTGTGCGGCGCGGATGGAGCCCCGGCGCTTCCTCCGTCAGGAGGGCGCCCGCCGGGCCCTGCGGGTGCACCCTAGCCTGTTCCCGGCCCCCTGGGGCGGTGGCGTTCGACGGCTGAACACTCGGCGGGAGCGGTGGCCCGCCTCGCTGGGAGGTGGCCGGGGCACGGTCCAGGCGTGAGCGTCACGTCGTGGCCTACCTTCGGGGGAGACGGGTCCAAGGACCCCCAGCCGGAGTACGAGTCATGACGCGAAGAACGATGTCCAGTCGGTGGAAGCGCATCGCCCTGGCCGCCCCGGTGTTGGCGGCGCTGGCGGCGCCCACCGCGGGTCTGGCGAGGGACCCCCAGCAGAACACGGCGGAACAGGAGCGGTTGGAGATAGATTTGGACCGCACGGGCAACCTCGCCGGCAACGTCCCCCCGCTCAACGTGGGCGGCATGATTGGCGCCGACGTCACGCCCACCCAGGGCATGACCCGCATCGTCCAGGGGCCCGACGTAGACCTGACGCCAGACCCCAAGCGCACCCGTCAGATTGAGGGCGACGTCGTGGCGCTGGAGGGCAGCGTCCTCTACGTCCAACCCGACGAGGGCGCGGTGGTGCCCCTGAGCCTGGAGGCACTCAGGCTGAAGCAGACTCCCAAGGAGGGCCGGCGTGTGATTGCCGACTACCAGGTGGAGAACGAGACGCAGAACATGGCGACGGCGCTCGCGGGCGAGAAGAAGTGAGCCACGGTCGCCTCATGAAGCAGCTCGGGGGAGCCGCCACGGCAGGCGGTCCTCCCCCGAAGCTCCCGACGCGTTGAACTACTTCTTCTGGGCGCCGACGACGGTGTCGGGCCGCGCGTTCTCGCCGAACTTGCCGGCCGTGTAGTCGCGCGCCATCTGCTCCAGCGTGACGTGCGGCACCTTCTTCGCGTGGCCGGCCTGGCCGAACTGCTTCATCCGCTCCTCGCAGATGGCCTGCATCGCCGCGCGCGCGGGGGTCAGGTAGTAGCGCGGGTCGAACTCCTCCGGCTTGGCGAAGAAGGCCTTGCGGATGGCGCCGGTGATGGCGAGCCGGTTGTCGGTGTCGACGTTGATTTTGCGCACGCCCGCGCGGATGCCGCGCTGAATCTCCTCCACCGGCACGCCGTAGGTCTCCTTGATGCGACCGCCGTTGGCGTTGATGATGTCGCACAGCTCCTTGGGCACGGAGCTGGAGCCGTGCATCACCAGGTGGCAGTTGGGGATCTTCTTGTGGATCTCCTCGATGCGGCTCATGGCGAGCACGTCGCCGCTGGGCTTGCGGGAGAACTTGTAGGCGCCGTGGCTGGTGCCCATGGCGACGGCGAGCGCGTCGATGCCCGTGCGGTTGACGAAGTCCACCGCCTGGTCCGGGTCCGTGAGGAGCTGGTCCAGCGTGAGCTTGCCCTCGGCGCCGTGGCCATCTTCCTTCTCGCCCATGCCGTGCTCCAGCGAGCCCAGCACGCCCAGCTCACCTTCCACCGACACGCCGAAGCGGTGCGCCACGTTCACGACTTCACGCGTGACGGCGACGTTGTACTCGTAGCTGGAGGGCGTCTTGCCGTCATCTTCCAGCGAGCCGTCCATCATCACGCTGGTGAAGCCCATGCGGATGGCGCTGATGCAGGTCTCCGGCGAGTTGCCGTGGTCCTGGTGCATGACCACCGGAATCTCCGGGTAGAGCTCCACCGCGGCCTGCATCAGGTTGCGCAGGAACAAGTCGTTGGTGTACTTCCGCGCCCCGCGCGACGCCTGGATGATGGCCGGGCTCTGGGTGGCGCGAGCGGCCTCCATGATGGCCTGGATCTGCTCCATGTTGTTGACGTTGAGCGCGGCGACCCCGAAGTTGTTGGCGGCGGCGTAGTCGAGCAGGGGACGCAGGGCGATGAGCGGCATGACTGTGTCTCTCCGTGGCGGTTGTTTCGAGTAAGTGAAGGCGCCTCCAGTTAGCACGGACGCGCCCGAGGGCGCCGCCAAAAGCTCGCCGGACGCGTTCCCCAGCCGACGCTGTCAGCGGGCGGTCACCGGGTGCAATTGGACCAGCGGGGGCAGGCGGTCCGCGCGCTCCAGCAGGCGGGGCTTGGGACGCACCGCGACAGGCACCCGGGACTCGGTGAGCAGCTCCAAATCGAACACGTTGTCCCCGAAGGCGGCATACAGGGGCCGCTCGGTGCGCGCCCTCAGACACGTCACCTTCCCGGGGCCGTAGGGGATGGGGGCGATGACGTCCGGCAGCACCGTGCCGCCCGAGGACTGGGGGGTGCTGGCGATGACGTGCTCGGAGGGGATGCCCACCACGCGCGCGGCGGCCTCCACGACGGCGAACGGCGAGGCGCTCACCACGTAACAGGGGATGTCGTTCTCACGGGCCCAGTCCACCACGCGGCGCACCTCCGGGTGGACGCGCTCGGCCACGCCGTGTGACTCCACCACGCCGCGAGCGAAGGCGCGCAGCTCCTCCACCTCCCAGCCGGCGAACAGCCACGTCGCCATCTCGCAGATGTCGTGCTCGGCGATGCGGCCGGCCTGGAAGGCGGTGAACAGCCTGCGGGCCAGCGTGCTGTGGCTGCCCTCCAACTCCAGGCCGTGCGCGGCGGCCACCTGCTCCATCCGGGGGCGGGCCGCGTCGCGCACGGCGTCGCGTCCCGTCACGGCCATGAACAAGTCATCGCCGACGTCACCGCTCCACAGCGTGCCGTCTCCGTCGAACGCCAGGAGGCCCCCCGGCGTGGCCCGCGCCTCGCGAGCGATGCGCTCCAGCGTCTGCTCCACGTGCTCCATCTTCATGGCGTGACATCCTGGCCGGACGCCTTCGCGTGGCCAACCCCCGTTGATTCACCGAAGGATTTTTCGAGGCTCCGTTCACTCTCCAGCAGCGCGGGGAATTGAAACGTCCAAGGGGGGACGTTTCACGCCGTTGGGGGAACACGCTTGTCCAATCTCAACCTGAAGGTCCTTTCTGGGGAAGGGCCGGATGTACGAGAGGGTGCGTCCGAAGTCGCGTCAGGAGGGGCTCGCTCGTCGGAGGAGTTCGTCCGGGGGCGGGGCATCCGGTTGATCCGCGAGGATGGCACGGCCTTCCTCGACGCGGCCTCCGGCACCTTCAACGTGCCTCTGGGGTACGACCATCCGGAGGTGACGAACGCCGTCATGGAGCAACTGCGGCGCATGGCGCACGCCAGCTCCTCGTTGATGGCGGGGCAGGCGAAGCAGGTGCTCTCGGAGCTGCTCGCGCATGCGCCCGCGCACCTGACGGCCGGGTGGATGCGAGACATCACCGGCTCCACCGCCAACGAGTGCGCGGTGCAGGTGGCGCAGAAGGCCACGGGGAAGACGGACATCCTCAGCCTCTTCCTCTCCCATCATGGACAGACGCAGTTCACCACGGCGATTTCGGGCAACGCGTTTCGTCGCAAGGGCTTCCCGGAGTCGGTGTCACCGCACTCGGTGAAGGTGCCGGCGCCGTACTGTTATCGCTGCTTCTACAAGGCGAAGTACCCCGGCTGCGGGATGCTGTGCGTGGAGCGCATCAGCGACTTCGTCGAGTACGCGAGCAGCGGCTCGGTGGCGTGCATGCTGGTGGAGCCCGTGCTGGGCAACGGCGGCAACGTGGTGCCTCCCCCCGGCTACTTCCAGGCGCTCAACAAGCTCTGTGAAGAGAAGGGCATCCTCCTCATCGCGGACGAGGTGCAGACGGGGATGGGGCGCACCGGGCACCTGTTCGCCTCGGAGGCGCTCGGCTTCAAGCCGAACATCGTCACGCTGGCCAAGGGCCTGGGCGGCATCGGCATCCCCGTGGCGGCGGTGCTCTTCGAGGGCGCGCTGGATGTGATGGAGAGCCACGAGCACTCCTTCACCTCGGGGTGCAATCCGCTGGCGCTCACCGCGGCGTCCGCGACGTTGAAGGCGATGACGTCCGGCCACCTGCTGGCCAACGTGCGGCGCAACGGAATCGTGTTGGGAGAGCTGCTGGGGCAGCTCGCCACGCGCTACCCGTGCATCGGCGACGTGCGGGGCCTCGGGTACATGTGGGGCCTGGAAATCGTGCGCGCGGATGGCTCGCCGGACGTGGAGAAGACGCTGGCGCTCATCCGCGTGGCGGGTGAGCGACACCAACTGGTGCTGCGGGGCTCCCGCTACAGCTTCGGCAACGTGGTGAAGGTGCGGCCTCCGCTCATCGCGACGCAGGACGACCTGGAAGAAATCGTCGCGCGGCTGTCACGCGCGCTCGCGGACGTGGGCTGAGTCGGGATTCGAGGGGGAGCACATGAGGGCAGTGGTGTACACGACAGCCTGGGAGCTGGAGCTGCGCGAGCGTGCCGAGCCGTCCGCGCCCGTGCATGACGAGGTGATGGTGCGCGTTCGCGCCACCGGCATCTGCGGCACGGACCTGGGCATCATCGGCGGCGAGTACGCGGCGAAGCCCGGCGTGGTGCTGGGCCACGAGTCCGCGGGCGAAGTCGTCGCCGTGGGCCCCTCCGTGCGCCATGTCCAGGTGGGGGACCGCGTCGTCATCGACCCGACCTTCCACTGCGGCCAGTGCCGGCTGTGCCGCACCGGACGGCAGAACCACTGCCAGCGCAAGGGTGAGACGGAGACGGGCGTCAGCGCCGACGGCACCATGGCGCCGCTGCACAAGACGACGGAGCGCTTCCTCTACACGCTGCCCGCGCACGTGGGCTTCGAGGAGGCCAGCCTCACCGAGCCGCTGAGCTGCGCCGTCACGGGCGCCAACCAACTGCGCCTGCGTCCGTCGCTGCGCACGGTGGTGCTCGGCGGTGGACCCATGGGCGTGTTGTACGCGTGGGTGCTGGCGGGCCTGGGGTTGACGGGCACGTTGGTGGAGCGCTCGGCCGCGCGGCGGGAGCTGTGCCGCGAAGTGGTGGACCGGCGCTGGACGGTGGCGGAGTCACTGGATGAGGTCTGCGCGCGCCACGCCTCGGATGCGACGCCGCTGGACGTGGTGGTGGACACCACGGGGCGACTGGCCGGTGAGGCGCTGACGAAGTTGTCGCGCGGCGGGCAGCTGTTGCTGGTGGGCCTCAAGCGACACGAGGTGGCGCTGGACGTGGGTGGAATCGCGGACCGCAGCCTGTCCGTGCAGGGCTCCATCGATTCGCTGGATGGCAGCTTCGCCACCGCGCTGCACCTCATCGCCTCGGGCGTGGTGCCCGCGCGTCGGCTGGTGTCGCACCGCCTGCCGCTGGCGTCGTTCCGCGAGGGACTGGCGCTGGTGGGCTGTGACGTGGGCGCCCGGCGTCAGGGCCCTCCCGCCGGCGCGCTGAAGGTCGTCCTCCAACCCTGAAGCCCGAGCGAGGCGCACATGATTCACGGACTGCTGATTGAAGGCACGGACTACGCGGGCAAGACGACGGTGTGCAAGCTGTTGGGCGCGCGCCTGTCGGCGGCGGGACTGCCGGCGCGGCTGGGGCATTGCTACGTGTTCGACATGCCCATCCTCGACCACTTCCTGGCCGAGGCGAAGCGCACGCCGGACCTGCTTGAGATTGACTGGTTCTACTCGGCGAACATCCTGCTCGACCTGGCGCGCTGTCACCGAGGGTTGCCGTCAGGCTTCCTCGTCCAGGACAGACACTGGCTCAGCCAGGTGGGGCGCAACCGCTTCTTCCATCCGGATGTGTCAGGGCTGCCCAGCCAGCTCATCTGGGATGAGCACCTGCCGTTCGCGTTCAATTACTACCTGACGTCCACGCCGAAGGCGAAGCGGGAGCGGGCGCTGCTGCGTCCCTCCAAGTCGGTGCGTGACACGCACCTGCGCGACAACCCGGAGCGGCACCAGGCCTACGACGAGTACCTCGTGTCGCTGCTGCCCGCGGAGGAGCGCTGGACGGTGGTGGACACCAGCGAGCTGCGGCCGGAGCAGGTGGCGGAGCGCATCGCGACGGACGTGCTGCGCCGACTGCATGCGGAGGCCCCGGCGCAGGTGCGGCCGGTGGTGGCTCGCTAGGTGGCCAGGGCGGGGGAGCGGCGCAGCGCCAGGAAAGGGCAGGCAATGCAGGCACGGGAAGGCACCATGGAAGTGCTCGTCATCGGCAACAACACGGTGGACATCGTCTTCTCCACGCGCGACGCGCTGGTGACGGACGGCAAGGTGCAGGCGGACGGGCTGCGCTTCTTCGGCGGCGGGCAGGGCGCCAACGTCGCGGCGATGCTGGGCGCGCTGGGCGTGCGCACGCGCTACTTCGGCGTCTTCGGGGGCGGGGACTTCGGGCGGCTGGCGCGTGGCTCGCTGGTGGAGTCCGGCGTGGTGGTGGAGGGCAGCCTCACGGTGGCGGACTGTCCGCAGCACTCGGCGGCCATCATCGTGGACACCACGCACGGCACGCGCTCGCTGGTGATGCACAAGGACGCGCGGCTGCGCATGGACGGCATCCCCGCGGACGCCGCGCCGCTGGAGCAATGCGGGCTGGTGTACCTGGACGGGCACGAGCCCGCCTTCTCGCGGGCGCTGGCGAGGCGCGCGCGGGCCCAGGGGCTGCCGGTGCTGGCGGACGCGGAGGTCGCGGAGGAGGCACGGCCGCTCTTGCCGTACCTCACGAGCCTGGTGGCTCCGGGCAAGGTGCTGCGCGAGCTGACGGGGGAGCGCGAGCTGTCCGCCGCCGCGCGCGTGTTGCTCGCCGGGGGACTGCGCGTGGTGGTGGGCACGCTGGGCGCGGAGGGCTGCGAGGGGTGGACGGCGCAGGGTGAGCACCACCGCGTCGCGGCGGAGCGCTGCGAGGTGGTGGACACGACGGGGGCGGGGGACGCGTTCCACGCGGGCTACATCGCGGCGGTGCAGGCGGGGCATGGCTTTGGTGAGGCGCTGCGCTTCGCGACGAAGGTGGCGGCGGTGAAGTGCGGAGTCCCGGGGCCGCGCGCGGGAGTGGACCGGCTGGCGCTGCTGGGCGTGGGACTGGGCACGAGCGGGGGCGCGTCTCTGTCGCTGCTCTAGCGGCGGCGGGGACACGGGGGGCTGGCCATGAAGGTCATCGTCACGGGGGCGAGCGGATTTCTGGGGCGCAGGGTGATGCGCGCGCTGTTGATGGAGGGCGTCCAGGCCCAGGGGACCTGGAGCACGACGCCGCGCCAGGGGCTCATGCGGCTGGACATCACCGACGCACGCGCCGTGGACGCGGCCTTCGTGGAGGGCGGCTTCGACGTGTGCATCCACGCGGCGGCGCGCTGCAACCTGGACGACTGCGAGCGTCACCGGTCCGCCGCGACGAGCATCAACGTGGGAGGCACGGGCCACGTGGTGGAGGCGTGCCGACGCACGCGCACGCGGCTGCTCTACGTGTCCACCGACCATGTCTTCGATGGTGCCCCCGCCCGCACGTATGTGGAGACGGACGCACCCCGGCCGCTCCAGCACTACGGCGTCACCAAGCGCGAGGGGGAGTTGCTGGCGCTGACGCTGGAGGACGCGCTGGTGCTGCGCGTGCCGTTGCTCTACGGCCTCACCGGCCCGGACGAGAAGTCCACCTTCGTCACGTCCACGCTGGAGCAGCTGTCCACGGGCCTGCCCGTGTACGTGGACGGCGAGCAGGTGCGCTACCCGGTGCTGGTGGACGAGGTGGCGGGACTGCTGGCGCGGCTCGCGGGGGGCGGCGTGCGCGGCGTGCTGCACTTCAGTGGCGCCGAGGCCACCACCAAGTACGCGTGGGCGCGGCGGCTGGCCCATGCCTTCAACCTGGATGTGTCGCTGGTGCGCGCGCGCAAGGAGTCGTCGCTCGCGGTGCGGCCTCGGGACAACCGCCTGGTGTCCACGCGACTGACGGCGCTGGGACTGAAGACGCCGTTCTCTCTCTCCGAGGGACTGGATGTCCTCCGGCACCAGCGGGAGGCGGGCCTGTGAGCGGCGCGCGAGCCGAGGGCGACTGGCGCGGAGTGGTGCGCGACGTGCGCGTGTCGGGCAGTCGCGTCACCAAGCGCGCCACGCATGGGCGCGACAAGCTCCTGCGTGAGGTGGCGTGGCTGCGCGAGTTGCCTCCGCGCGCGGCGGAGCGCTTCCCTCGAGTGCTGGAGGTGCGCACCGGCGCGGACTGGGCCGAATACGACATGGACTTCTGTCCGTGGCCGGAGCTGTCGCGCGTGCTGGTGGACGGCACGCTGACGGTGGGCGAGGCCGTGAGCGGCACGCGGAGCATCGTGTCCTTCGCCTTCGACACGCTCTACACGGACCACCACCGTCCCGCGCCCGAGGGCTTCTTTCACGCCAGCTATGTGGACAAGTACTGGCGGCGCGCGAGCGGGGGCCGGGGGCTGTCCGCCCGCTTCGACCGGCTGTGCGCCGCGGGGAGCCTGGACCTCAACGGCCGACTTCACCGGAGCGCGGCCGAGCTGGTGCGTGAGCTGGAGCGAGACACGGCGCTGCTCGCACGACTGCATCCTCCCCGGGTGGGACGGTTCCACGGCGACTTCAAGTTCGACAACGTCCTGCTGGAGCCGGCCACGGGTCGCTTCCTGCTGTTGGACCCAAGGGGCTCGACCGCCACGGGGGACTCCGACAGCGACTACCTGGAGGACCTGGCCAAGCTGCGCACGTGCACGAGCGGCCTCTACGATTTGGCGCGCGCCGGAGCGGCCCGGGTGTCCGAGGAGGAAGGGCGCCTGTCGTGGGAGTGGGCCTTGTGGGCGCGTCCCGCCCTGGAGCGCTTCGCCGCGCTGGATGTGTGGCTGGGTGAAGAGCTGCCCGCGCGGGCGCTGGCGCGAGGGGACACGGATTGGCGCGCGCGGTGGGACTTCGTCACGCCGCTGCTGCTTTTGGCCAACGCGCCGTTCCAACTGGCGCCGGTGAATCCGCGCACCGAGGACATCGCGCTGGTGCTGCATGCCACGGGCGTGCGGCTGCTCGCGGAGGCGCTGGAGCGTCACGGCACCCGGGGCGCGGAGGTGTCGCGATGACGCGCGTCGCGAAGAAGTGCTCAGTCCTGCGAGGCCGCGTGGAGGAAGCCGGGCAGCACCGCCCGCAGGCCCGCGATGACGGCGGCGGCCACGAAGGCGTGCCCCACGGAGACGAGCGTGGGGCGCACGGCGCGAATCAGCGGAGACAGGTGGCGGCGGTCCAGGTCATGCGCGGCATTGACGTCAAGGCCGTGCTCGCGTGCGCGGTCCGCGGCGCGCGACAGGGCCTCCAGCGCGCGCTCCTGCGTGGGCGTGCCGAAGCCCTCCACATAGTCGCGACAGTTCAGTTCCACGGCGGCGACGCCGGCACGCGCGACCAGGTCCACGGCCTCTGGCTCCGGGTCCACGAACACGGAGATGCGCGTGCGGCCTCGCAGCGTCTGGGCCCAGTGCGCCAGCCGGGGCTGGTCGTCCTCGGGGCGCCACCCGCGCTGGGTGGTGAGGTGCTGGGCCTCGAAGGGTGTCACCACCCAGCAGCCGACGCCGGGGGTGCGCTCCAGCAGCGCGCCGAGGTCCTCGCGCAGGTCTCCGCCGACATGCAGCGTGGCGTGGCCCTCGCGCACGGCGTCCAGGGCGGCGAGCGCGGTGATGTCGTGGGGCTTCACGTGCCGGTGGTCGGACCACTGGTGGACCATCAGCGCGCGGCAGCCGCCTTCGATGAGCGTGCGCGCGGCCTCCATCAAATCAGGCACGGCGCCGCCGCGCGACGAGCGCAGCAGGGCGACCTTGTTGAGACCCACGCGCAGCAGGGGTGTCGGCACAGGGGCACGCATCGACGGACCTCCGGGTTCCAGGGACCCATCCTCGCATGGCCGCCGTGTCGTGTGTCTCCCACGTCTCTTCCGATTCAAGCGGCCCGAGTCCTGGCCGCGCCAGGTGCAGCACGCAGCACGCAGTGAAACGCAGACACCTCAAGGAGCAACACCATGAACAAGCCCCGTAGCGTTGCCATCAAGCTGTCCGCCGACACCATGAAGTGCGTCGTCGGTGGTTCCATCTCCACCATCCCGGGTCCCGTCGTCACGCTGCCCGGCCCCATCGTCACGCTGCCCGGTCCCATCGTCATCGGGCCGGGCCGCGTCTTCCCGGTGCTGTGATTGCCGGGTGAAGGCTGACCGCGTGAGCCGTTGAGGCTCATGCAGGGGAGGCGCGGGCCACTGAACCCGGCCCGCGCCTTCCTTCCTCTTCTCGCTTCTGGTGTCGCCGCCCTCATGACTCAGCCCTCGCGTGACGAACTGATGAACCTGCTTGGCGTGGACCTTGGCCACCTGCTGGCGCTGGAGTCGCTGACGCCCGCAATCGAGGCCGCCGTGTTCCTGTCCGGCTCCCTGGTGGAGGGCATGGGCAATGCCTTCTCCGACATCGACGTGTTCGTCGTCGGCGGAGGCGAACCGACGGGCACCAGCCTGCACAAGGCCGGGGACGCGCTCTTCTCCGTGCACATGCTCGGCAAGCGCCGCGTGGACTTCGAGTACTGGAGCGAGGCGTCGGTGGAGGTGCTCGCCGCGAAGCTCGCCGCGTTGGACCTGAAAGAAGGCGGGCGGGACAACGTGATGATGGAGCGGCGGATGACGGAGGACGAAATCGTCTTCCTGCACCGCGTGCGCACGGGGGTGGCGCTGATGCATGACGGCCGGCTGGACAGGCTGCGCTCGCGCTTCGACTTCCGTCGCCTGTCGCGGTGGCTGCTGGAGGTGAAGATTCGCGAGGTCGACGACGCGCTCGAGGACCTCTACGGGATGATGGAGCAGCCGGACGTGGCGCTGATGCGCGCGCGGGAGTTGCTCAACTCCACCTGCGACGCCTTCTGTCACTACCGGGGCAGCACGAACATCCGGCGCAAATGGCGCACGCGCATCCTGGGTCAGCTCGTCGCGAGTGGGGACGAGGAGGCGCGCAAGTTCGAGCAGCGCTTCTGGGAACTCCAGTTCCCGGACGGCGCGCGGCTGCGTCAGCGTCCGGAGGATTTGAAGGCCTATCTGGAGACGTGCATCCGGCTTTGCAACCAGCTCACGGATGTCATCGAGGAATGAGCGCCATGGATTTGGACACGCTCGTTCCCGTCACACACCTGCGTGTGCGGCGCCGTCGAGCCGAGGGGCAGGTGCACCTCATCCTCGACAACTACTACTTCGATTTGGACGAAGGCACCGACGCCGTCTGGCGCGCCTGCGACGGCGTGAGGACGGTGGCCCAGGTGGCGGAGGTGCTGCACAGCGAGCGGGGCTGGGCGCTGGAGCTGGCCCGGTCCATCACCCGCGACACGCTGAGTGCCTTCGCCGAGCAGGAACTCGTCTCGCTCGTCGCCCACCCTTCCACAAGCAACCCATCCGCAGGCGGTGAAACCCATGAGTGACAACAACGGCCACCTTCCCATCATCGGACGTGCCTGGCATCCCTCCACCCGTGAGCCGGGGCCGCTCTTGCCGGCGACTCGCCTTGCCCTGGCGAACTGGGTGCGCCCGGAGGGACTGGCGCGACGTGAGCTGGTGCTCGGCGCGGCGGAGGGCGAGCCCTGGGAGGTGATGACCATCGACAGCGAGAGCGCCGACCAGGCGTGGCGCGTGATTCAGTTGTTGGATGGCAAGCGGACCCTGGCGGACATCGCGAAGGAGACGCGGCTGGGGCTGGAGCTGGTGTCGTCGGTGGCGCAGGACCTGTATCACCGCGCGGTGCTGGTGCAGACGAGCGGGCTGGAGGTGGATGCGCTGACGTACTACGAGCACCTGCGCTCGCTGGCGGGCATCGCGCAGCAGCGCTGGGGTCCGTCGTCGATGCTGCGTCGGTTCTGGACGGGGCCGGTGTCGCGGCGTCTGGCGGTGGGCTACCTGCTGGAGAACTACCACTTCGCGGCGGCGGCCTCGTCGCATCAGAGCGCGGCGGTGGCGTCGCAGCCGACGGAGCGGCTGAAGACCATCCTGAGCGAGCACCTGTCGTTCGAGTACTGGCACCACGCGTGGTTGAAGCGCGGGTTGCTCGCGGCGGGGTTGACGGAGGCGGACCTGGAGCGCGCGTCGCCGCTCATCGCGATGCAGGCGCTCATCAACCACCTGCGCTGGCTGGGGATGGCGGACCCGCTGTCGTATTCGGCCTGCATCGGCGTGGGAGAGGGAGACCCGACGGCGCTGGCCACGGTGGGGAAGTTCTGGGAGCGCTTCACGGAGCACGCGGTGTTGCCGGTGGAGGCGTTCGGGCCGTTCAGGGACCACGACGTGGGGGATTGCAGCGACGACCATGACCAGTTCGGTCGCGAGCCCTTCGCGGACGCGGGCCCTCTCACCGCGGCGGACCAGGCGCGCATCCGGCGACGGCTCATCACCTTCTGCCGGCTGACGATGGCCTATCACCGCGAGCTGCTCGACTTCTACGGCCCGGAGGAAGGGCCGACGGTCTTCACCGTGGAGGACTGAGTCCACCCGAGATGAGTGTGCTCGCGGACTCCGTTGAGGTCTCCCCGCTGGACGCGCGCCGCGTGTCCGGCGTGCTGCGCATTCTGCCGGAGGAGGTGCGTCGACACCTGGTGAAGACGGGACGCGTGCGTGAGTACGTGTCGCAGGAACTCGTCGCGAATCGGGGTCAGCCTTGCGACACGGTGCGCCTCGTCCTTGAGGGCATGTTGGTGATGGGGCACCTGGGTGCCAATCACGGGGCCTTCCTCCGGGTGACGCATGTGGCGGCGGGCGAGCTGTATGGCGCGCACGCGCGTGAAGACGGAGCGACGCACGGCTTCGACGTCGTGACGGGTGGAGGGACGCGCGTGCTGGAGGTGTCCGGCGCGGACTTCCGGGAGGCGTTGGCGCTGGACGAGACGGGTGGGCTGACGGCGCTGCTGTGTCCCGCGTTGCGCCGGGCGCTGCTCGACTTGTTCGGGGACGATGTGGAGCCGGAGGGGGTGTTGCGGCTCGCGGCGTGCTTTCGGGAGGGCACGGTGCCGGAGGGCACGGTGTTGATGCCGGCGGGAGCGACGGCGGCGGAGTGGTGGGTGTTGAGGCAGGGCTCGGTGCGCTATGGCGAGCGGGCGCTGGGGCCGGGCGAGGACTTCGCGTTGGATGCGCTGCTGCTGGACGCACCCGTCTTCGCGGCGGCGACAGCGCTGGAGACCAGCACCCTGCTGTCCGCTCCGAGAGGCGCCGCGGCGGAGGTGTTGCTGCGCTTCCCAGGCGTGCGACGCGCGCTGGGTCGACGTGTGGCGAGGAGCAGCGCGCAGTTCAATCGCTGGCCGCACGTGGTCCTCACGGACGTGAATGCTCCACCCGAGGCACCTCCCGAAGAGGAGTCCTCGATGGAGCTGCCGGAGCGCCCCACGGCCGCGTCGCCATGGAAGCCGGTCCCGTTCTATCGGCAGCAGGAGCACATGGACTGTGGTGCCGCGTGCCTGCGGATGGTGGCGCGGTACTACGGGCACGAGTTGGATTACCCGTCGCTGATGAAGCTCGCGGGTGTGAGCCGGTATGGCACCAGCCTGTTGGACTTGTCGCGCACGGGTGAGCAGCTCGGGTTCATCACCACGGGCATCCAGGCGGACTGGGAGCTGTTGCGCTCGGTGGACCTACCGGCCATCGCGCACCTCCAGGACCGGCACCACTTCGTCGTGGTGTGGCGAGTCAATCGCAAGGGTGTCGTCGTCGGAGACCCGTCGTTCTCCACGCGCTTCATTCCGAGGGAGGAGTTCCTGCGCTCCTGGCGTGGGGTGCTGTTGTTGCTAAAGCCGTCGGACCGGATGGCGACGGCGGTGGCGGCGCTTCCGCCGAAGCAGCAGGAGAAGTCCGCCCTGGCGCGCTTCTCCGT
Source organism: Myxococcus llanfairpwllgwyngyllgogerychwyrndrobwllllantysiliogogogochensis (assembly GCF_006636215.1). GTDB lineage: Bacteria > Myxococcota > Myxococcia > Myxococcales > Myxococcaceae > Myxococcus > Myxococcus llanfairpwllgwyngyllgogerychwyrndrobwllllantysiliogogogochensis. The sequence goes on from NZ_VIFM01000023.1 coordinate 28,943, forward strand.
GTTGCTGCGTCCGTACCGAGGGGTCATCGCGGAGCTGGTGGGTCTGTCGTTGTTGTTGCAGGTGCTGGCGCTGGCGTTTCCGCTGGGAAGTCAGGTGGTCATCGACCGGGTGTTGATGCGGGCGGATGCGCAGCTGCTCGATGTGTTGTTGGCGGGGTTGGTGGGCACGGCGCTGTTGTCGGGAGTGCTGGCCTTCGCGCGGAGCTATCTGGTGCTGGAGGTGTCCACGCGAATCGAACGCGACGTGGTGGAGACGCTCTATCGACGGGTGCTGGATGGGGCGTCGGGGTTGTTCCAGCGCTTCACGACGAGCGACATCCTGAACCGGTTCATGGAGGTGGGGCTGATTCGAGGCTTCATCGTGGACAACGCCATCGCCATCACCATCGATGTGGCGCTGGTGTTGAGTACGGCGGGGGTGTTGATGATGTACTCGCCCACGCTGGCGGTGCTCGCGCTGGGGTTGATGCCGCTGCACCTCTTGGTGTCGGCCGTGGTGGGCCGCTGGGTGCGGAACCACACGGTGGCGTACCTGTCACAGCATGACCTGTACCAGACGCACCTGATGGACTCGTTCAAGGGCTTCGAGTCGCTCAAGGCGCATGCGCTGGAGTTGCCGTTCCTGCGCACGATGCAGCGCTTGCTGGCGCCGTCGCTGCAGCATGGCTTCAAGGCCTCGATGCACGGGGCGATTGGCGCGAGTGTGTCGCAGACGTTGGACCTGGTGGGCAGTGCGTTGGTGTTGTGGGTGGGCTCGCGCGCGGTGTTGCGGGGGGAGCTGACGGTGGGAGCGCTCATCGCGGCGACCTTGTTCGCAAGGCAGATGAGTGGGCCGGTGGTGCGACTGGCGACGCAGTGGCGGGACTACCAGCGGGTGCAGGCGCATCTGGAGCGAGTGGGTGCGGTGCAGGACGTGGCGGGGGAGGGGGACAAGCGTGCGTCGGCGGTGCTGGAGCTGCCGCAGGTGAAGGGGCACGTCCGCTTCCGGGGGGTGAGCTTCCGCTATGGGCTTGGCCGCGAGTCCAACACGTTGGAGCGGCTGGACCTGGAGTTCGCGCCTGGGGAGGTGGTGGCGCTGGTGGGGCCGTCGGGGTGTGGAAAGAGCACGCTGGTGCGGCTGCTGCTGAGGTTGCATGACCCGAGCGAGGGGACGGTCTCGATTGATGGGTACAACCTGCGGGACGTGACGCCGGAGTCGGTGCGCGGGCAGATAGGGATGGTGACGCAGGAGACGCAGCTGTTCTCCGGGACGGTGTTCGACAACATCGCCTGTGGGCGTCCGGTGACGGAGGAAGCGGTGGTGCGGGCGGCGAGGCTCGCGGGGGCGTATGACTTCGTCACGGAGCTGCCGTATGGGTTCCAGACGCTGGTGGGGGAGCGTGGGTTGACGTTGTCGGGGGGACAGCGTCAGCGGGTCATCATCGCTCGAGCGTTGGTGACGGACCCACGCATCCTCATCTTCGACGAGGCGACGGCGGCGCTGGACCCGCTGGCGGAGCAGGCGATTCATGACCGACTGCGCGACATCGTCCGGGGGCGCACCACGCTCATCATCAGCCACCGGCTCCAGACGTTGCAGCACGCGGACCGAATCGTGGTGATGAACGAGGGACATATCTCCCAGATGGGGACGCACGAGTCGCTCATGTCCGCGCAGGGCAAGTTGTACAGCGCGCTCGCGCAGGCGACACCGAACTGGAAGCGCCATGGCGCGGAGGGTGCTCATGGCGGTGACTGAGAATGGGGCGGGGACGCGCCATGGAGCGGAGATGCTCATGGTGCTGACTGAGGACGCAGTGCGGGGAAGCGCCATGGAGCGGAGGGTGCTCATGGTGCTGACTGAGAACGTGGCGGTTAAGCGGCGCGGGGAAGCTCCATGGCGCGGAGGATGCTCATGGCGGTGATTGAGGACACCTATCGGGAGTTGCTGCCGGTCCTCGACTTTCCTCGGACGCGCCGCGTGCTGCGTGGGCTGTATGCGGTATGCGCGGGGCTGGCGCTGCTGGGTTTCGGTGCGCTGTTCTTCGTCGAGATGGATGTGGTGGTCCGGGGCCAGGCCGTGGTGGCGCCCGTGGGGGAGACGGCGCGAGTGCAGGCGCCGCGCTCCGGTGTGGTGTTGGACATCGCGGTGCGCGAGGGACAGCAGGTGGATCAGGGCGCTGTCCTGTTGCGCCTGGATGACGCGCAGGTGCGCTCGCGGGTGAGGTTGCTGGAGCAGCAGGTGGTGGAAGCGCGCTCGCGGGTGGTGATGTTGGAGGCGCTGGTGGCGTCGCGGACGGAGTCGTTCGGGATGCAGGTTCGCGTGCGCAAGGCGACGGCGTTGGAGACAGCGGCTCGGCTGGAAGCAGCGCGAGCACTCATCCACGCGAAGGAGCGTGAGGCGGAGGCGCGCTCAAGGGATGCTCGGAACGCTGAACACCTGCGGGAGAAGGAGTTCGTCGCCTTGGTGGAAGCGGAGAATGCGTCCGTGCAAGCGGAGGTGGCGCGCTCGCAGGTGGTGGCGGCGCAGGCCTCCGTGCGCGAGCTGGAAGCGAGCCTGGGGCGATTGGAGTTGGAGCAGCGTGGGCTGGAGGGTGACTCCCGCGTGGCCTCGCTCTCGGATGGAGCTGCCTTGTCGGCGGCGAAGGTGGAGTTGGAGCGCTACACGGGGGAACTGGAGGAAACGCGATTGGAGGCCGCGCGACTGGAGGTGGTGGCGCCGCGAGCGGGCACGGTGCAGGGGTTGACGGTGTTCGACCGAGGGGACGTGGTGCAGGCGGGGACTGTGCTCGCGCTGGTGGTGCCATCGGAGGATGGGCTCGTGCTGCGCACGGTGGTGGCGTCGGAGGGCATCGCCTTCCTTCGAGACGGGCAGTCGGTGCGCATCAAGCTGGACGCGTATCCCTTCCAGGACTTCGGCGTGCTGTTGGGTGAGTTGTCGCGAATCGCGGGGGACACGACACGGCGGCAGGAGGACACGCTGGGAGCCTCGCCCTATCGCGTCGACGTGAAAGTCCCCGGTGAGCCTCGCTCCACGGCGGGAGTGTCGGTGCGGCTGCGTCCAGGAATGACGGGCACCGCCGAGTTCGTGGTGCGACGCGAGCGGCTCATCTCCGCGCTGATGCGTCCGCTGCGCGGCGTGGACAGCCTGGGGCACTGAGAGTCGCTACTGCTGTACGGAGAGGATCCTCCAGCCCGTGACATCGATGGCGTAGGTGGCGCCGATATCCAGCAGCGGAGGCCCGCCGACGTCGCAGACCTCCGGGTTGGGAACGATGCTGACGAACACGACACCGTGAGGACCCGGCGCGGCCACGACATCGTAGGCCTCGCGGCGAGCGAGGCACTGCTGAAGAGGAGTCGCCGTTCCGGGGAGTTTGTAGTCCCAGGGCAGGTAGTCCTCCATCGCGAGCTGGATGGCCCTCAGCGTTGTTCCGGGGATGATCTGACGCCCCTCTTCAGGAAACGCGAGCGGGATCTCGACCTTTGCTGCCTCTGCCTGGGACGCGTGAACAGGGCGAGGAGGGCGTTGGAAGAGAGCGCAGGCGGGCAGGAGGAATACGCCGAACGTCGCGGCCCATCCGGGTCGAACCCTCATGAACGTTCCGTTGAAGGAGCTTCGGCAGCGCTCCCTCTGCGATGGCAGGAGTTGTACTTCTATCATCGCTGGCGCGCAGCGGCATGCGAGTGCCGCGCCTCTCCTGATTCCGTGAGCGAGCCGAAGGCGTCGGCTGGAGGCATGGACAGAGACTCCGCACGCGTGGCACTACTGCTCGGGGTGGAGTCCTGGTGGGGGAGTGTGCATGGCTGAGAGCGGCGTGGACAATGACTTCTCCATCAGTGGTGAAGTCGCGCAGTCGGTGGCTCAGCGATTCGTCCGCGGACTGAGACGAAGGTGGCCCAAGCTCGTGTGTAGCAAGGCTTGGAGAATCCTTTTCGAAGAGGGACGGATCCCGAACCCTTTCCCTCGGTACATCCTGGTCTCCAAAGACCTGGAGATGCAGAAGTGGGCAAGTGTGGAAGGCGCTGTTCTCGACGAGAACGGTGAGTGCGCCGTCGGCATCTACTTGCTTCCACTCGTCGATGGTGGCGTCGACATCGATCTCATCACCGCCGAACCTGTCCCTGATGCCTTCACGGAGTTCGTCCTCGGGTGCCTCTGTGCCGCGATTGTCTCTGGGTATCGACTGAAACAGCTGCGCATGCTTCGGGACCGGGGTCATCTGGTTGCGAATCGATACGCGGTGGAGGTCCCCGCGGAGCCCGTGTGGTTGAAGACCGCGATTCGACTCTGCGCGGAGAAACAGTGGCCCGGAGTTGTCGTGGACGAGCATGCCGTCACGGTGGAACCCTTCTGGTCGATGACCGTGTCCACACCGGAGCCACGGCGGACGACGACCTTCTTCTGTGAAGCCCCGTCACAGGGACGCAGCGGAGTGTTGGTGGGAGTGAAGTTTCCTCCGGGAACCACCCGCGAATGGCGCGGTTCCGCCCAGGCCGTGCTGTGTGAAGCCGTGGGGATGTGGCACCGGGTCTTGTTCCGAGGCAGGAAGCCGCCGCACGAAGTCTTCACCGCTCCACCGGGAGAGCCTGTCCTGGAGGAGGGTGTGGTGACCTTCCAGGGAACAGGAGGGTCATTCGCGGGCGTGAAGAAGGACACTCCAGTCGCGCAGGAGTTCCGCCCCATCAACTTCAAGGACTTCTGGGACCGATTGCACCGTGCCGCGGAAGCGTGCCGTCAGCTTGGGGAGATGCTGGTGACGGAGACGCTCCCTCCCTCCCTGCGCTTCGACTTCAAGGCCGCGGAGTGGCCGCCCGAGAAGGATGGCCGCGTGAAGTTCCTGGGAGGCCGGCTCCTGCGGCCAGAGGCGCTGATGGGAGTAGAGGAGAAGCAGGCCGCCCGTTATCTCTGGGTAGATGGGAAGGTCCCTGTGTGGGTGAACCTGAAGGTCTGCGGCGTGGACGAGCACCACACGTACATTCAAGTGCTCTTCAATCCCGACCGGCTCACCAACGATGACACGCGCCTGATGTACCAGCAGGAAGGCTATCCACCGTTCTCCACAAGGGGCCCTCCAGGTGGTGCGCCCGACAGGAAGGTGTCGCTCCCGCCGCGAAAACCCATCAAGAGGAACACCCATGATTGAACTCGCCGAAGGCAATCTCCTTCAAGCGGACGTCCAGGCGCTCATCAACGCCGTCAACACGGAAGGAGTGATGGGTAAGGGCATCGCACTCCAGTTCAAGCGGGCCTTCCCCGCGATGTTCAAGGAGTACGAACGCGAGGCGAAGGCAGGTCGCCTCGAGACGGGCCGCGTCCATGTCTTCGACCTGGGAGCGCTGAAGGGCCCTCGGTGGATCATCAACTTCCCGACGAAGCGGAGCTGGCGCCAGCCTTCACGCCTGGAGTGGATTCGCACGGGCCTCGAGTCCCTCGTCGAGGAGGTCCAACGCCGGGGGATTCAATCACTGGCCGTCCCCGCCCTGGGCTGCGGAAACGGAGGCCTGGCGTGGACGGAGGTCTTCCCCCTCATCCAGGAGTCCTTCGCGCGAATCCCCTCCGTTCGGGTGCTCGTCTATCCCCCGGCTGACGCACCCGTCCCCTGAGGCCCCGCGCGGCCCTTCGTGTCGGACCAGAGCCAGCCCCTCAGTTCTTCGCCCCGCTCCCCCGCGCCTCATTCAGCGCGCTCAAATCCACCAGCCCGTTGATGTCCGAGGTGGGGATGAAGCCCAGCTCCTGCGCATGCTTCGCGGCGGTGCTCAGCGCAGTGGGCACCGGGTCCAGACTCGGCTCCAGTCGTGAGAACGCACCCTGCAGAATCGCCGGCTGCAATGGCTTCTGCGTCAGCTTCCCGAACGCCTGGTTCACCTCCGCCGTGAAGCCCTTCGGGTTCTGCTGCCACCGCTCGGTCAGCTTCACGTGCGCGCGCAGCAGCGCCACGATGCGCGGACGCTGCGTCTCCAACACCTTGCGCGTCGTCACTATCACCGTGGTGGGAAAGCGCCCCTCCGGCCACAGCGTCTTCTCATCCACGAGAATCTGCCCGCCGCCCTCCGGCTCCAGCAGCATCCGCGTGCCCCAGGGCTCCGGCACCCACGCGCCCTCGATTCCTCCCCGCAGGTACTGCACCAGGATGTCCGAGTTCGTCAGCGGCACAATCTGCACGTCACCCTGTCCATCCAGGTTCGTGCTCAAGCCCTGTTGCTTCAGCCAGTGGCGCAGCGCGATGTCCTGCGTGTTGCCAAGCTGGGGCGTCGCGATTTTCTTCCCCTTCAGCTCCGCCGCCGACTTCGCCGTGCGCGTCACCAGCACCGCCCCGCCATTCACCGCGCCCGCGATGATGCGCAGGTCCTTGCCTGCCTTGAGGTACGTGTTGATGGCGGGCCCCGTGCCCACATACGACACGTCCAGCGAGCCGCCCACCAGCGCCTCCATGGCCGCGGGCCCCGCGTTGAACTGCTTCACCTCCAGCTTCCCCACGCCAGGCTCCGCCGCGAAGGCGCCCTCCGCGTTGCCCACCAGCGCCTGCGCATGCGTGATGTTGGGGAAGAACCCCATGCGCAAGGGCGCGTCGGCACCGCCAGACGCGTCACGCTTGCAACCGACCCCCAGCCCCGCGAGGCCAGCGAGAACAAGGACAGCCAGGGAACGAAAGGCGCGCATAGGCACCCAAGAGTGGGACGGCGGGACGGGTTGGCAACGGGTGTCGAAACACAAGCGTCGGGCGCTTCACGTCCCACGCCTCACAGCGTGCCTTCCAGCCCCCACCGACGCCGCAACCGCCCCTCCACCGTCTGGAAGAAGACACGGTCCACGGTGATGCCGATGAGGATGATGGCCACCATCACCGCCATCACTTGAGGAACGTCCATCAGCTCGCGACCCACCGTGAGCAGCTGTCCCAGGCCCCCCGAGACGAACAACAGCTCGCCGGCCAGCAGCGCGCGCCACGCGAAGCTCCACCCCAGCTTGAGCCCCGTGACGATGCCCGGCAGCGCCGCCGGCAACAACACGCCGAACTGGAAGCGCAGGCCGCGAACGCCCAGCGTGCTGGCCACTCGCAACAGCTGCGGGTCCACGCCCTGCACGCTGTCCTCCGTGGCGATGGCGATGCCCAGCACACTGCCCATCACCACGACGAAGAGGATGGACGTGTCCGTCAGCCCGAACCACAGGAGCGCCAGCGGCAGCCAGCAGATGGACGGCAGCGCCTGCAGCCCCATCACCACCGGCTTCACCGCGTTGCGGAAGAAGGCCAGCCGCGCCATCAACAGGCCCAGGGGAACGCCGATGGCCACCGACATCAGATAGGCACGGCCCAGTCGCCCCAGGGAGCGCAGCGTGGCATCCAACAGCCGCCCGTCGACCGCCATGCTCCACAGGCTCTTGGCCACCGTCACCGGCCCGGGGAAGAGGTACGGAGACCAGACCCCCAGCCGGGACAGGCCCTCCCAGGCGCCCAGCAGCAACAGCATCAAGCCCAGCTTCTGCCCGTAGTTCTTCAAGGGGGCATCGCGCTTCATGGCTCACCTCACGGGCCGAGTCAGTCCCGACGCGGGCAGCGTGTGGGTCGACGCCGTCGTGGACGCGGTTGCCCGCGGCGGTGTCGCTTCCGGCAGGGTGTTTCGTTCCACCTCGCGCAAGAGGCCCTGGACATGGCGGACCATCTCCGTGAGCGCCGCGTCCTCCGGGTGTCGCGGCATGGGCAGGTGGACCTCCAAGTCCCTCACGATGCGCCCCGGCCGCGGCGCCATCAGGACGACGCGGGTGCCCAGCATCAGCGCCTCGTGCACGTCGTGCGTGACGAACACAATCGTCTTGTGGGTGCGCATCCAGATGGACTGAAGCATCTCCTGCATGTGGATGCGCGTCTGCGCGTCCAGCGAGCCGAAGGGCTCGTCCATGAGCAGCACCGTCGGGTCCACCGCGAGCGCTCGGGCCAGGCTGGCGCGCATCTTCATGCCGCCGGAGAGCTGGTGCGGCAGCGTCTCCTCGAAGCCCTGGAGCTGCACGCGGCGGATGTATTGGTCCGCGCGCTCCTTGCGTTGGGAGCGCGGCACGCCTCGCGCGGCCAGGGCGAAGGTGATGTTTCCGCGCACCGTGAGCCACGGGAAGAGGGCCGCCTCCTGGAACATCAGGAGCCTGTCCGGCCCCGGGCCTCGGATGCGTTGTCCATCAATGGACACCGTGCCGCCGGTGGGCTGCACATGACCCGCCAGCGCGTAGAGCAGCGTGGACTTGCCGCAGCCCGAAGGCCCCAGAAGGCAGACGAGCTCCCCCGAGCGGACGTTCAGGTCCACGTCCTGGAGCGCCACGACCTTGTTGGCGTAGCGGTGGCCCAGCTGGGTGACGGAGATTTTCGCGTGGTCGGCCTCCACGTGCGCTGGCCGGAGCAGGCGCAGCGAGCTTCGCCATCGGCCAAGGAGGGCACGCAGCATCGGCCACAAACTAGGCACATGTGGGCAGGGCGGAAGGGGGTGGCGAGCCGCTTCGAGAGCGCTCGCCATCCTGCTTCCTCGTCCAGCAACCAGGGAGGCCCGGTGCTTGGACGTGGGTACAAGCACTTCGTGACCTCGGCTTCTGAAACGTAGGGACTCCGGAGGCGCTTGCTTCCGGTGCCCGCCCGGCTGTCCCGGACCGGAGGGCAGGTGTGGGGGTTCCCTTGGAGAGAGACCTGGGGGAATCTCCCGCCAATGCACCTGGGGAAATACGAACTCGTCCGCAAGCTGGCGACCGGAGGCATGGCGGAGGTGTTCCTGGCGAAGGCGGCCGGGCCCGGGGGCTTCGAGAAGACGCTGGTGCTCAAGCGCATCCTCCCGCATCTGGCGGAGGACCCGTCCTTCGTGGAGATGTTCCTCGGCGAAGCGCGGCTCGTCGCGGGGCTCAACCACCCGAACGTCGTCCAGATTTTCGACTTCGGTGAAGCCGAGGGCAGCTACTTCCTGACGATGGAGCTCATCGACGGGCCCAACCTGCGGCGCTGGCAGCGACAGGCCGCGACGCGGGGGCAGCCGCTGGCCCCCGGCATCTGCGCCAAGGTCGTGGCGCAGGCGGCGGAGGGCCTCGCCTTCGCGCATGAGTTCGCGGACCCGACGACGGGCCAGCCGCTCGGGTTGATTCACCGCGACGTGAGCCCGGACAACATCCTGGTGTCCCGGCAGGGCGCGGTGAAGGTGGTGGACTTCGGCATCGCCAAGGTGGCGGGACAAAAGCACCGCACGCAGACCGGCATCGTGAAGGGCAAGGTCGCGTACATGCCGCCCGAGCAGGTGCGTGCGGACCCGCTGGACCGGCGCGTGGATGTGTATGCGTTGGGCGTGGTGCTGTACGAGCTGCTCACGGGACGTCTGCCCTTCGATGGGCCCTCGGAGCTGGCGATGATGCAGGCCATCGTCTCGAGCGAACCGGTGCCCGTGAGCCGTCATCGCAAGGATGTTCCCAGCGCCCTTCAAGCCATCATCACCCGGGCGCTGCACAAGGACCGCGAGGACCGCTACGCGGACTGTCGCGCGCTTCATGCGGACCTGGAGCGCTTCGTGTTGTCCCTGGGCGAGCCGGTGGGCGCGTATCAGATTGCCCAGGCCGTCGGGCAGGTGGTGGAGGAGCGCCTCGTTCCGACGCCCGCGCCGATGTCGTCTCGGCCCGAGCTTCGGGACGCTCGGGTGGAGACGCCCGAGCGCACGGTGCCCTCCGGTCCCTCGCGAAGGCAGCACGCCGAGACGCCGGACGTGCCCGCTCCGGCGGTGTTCGAGCAGGAGACGGAGCAGCGTCCTCGGTCGGAGGCGGGCGCCGCGAGGAAGAAGAGGCTCGTGCCGGTGGCGCTCGTGGGTGCGGCGCTGCTCGTCGCGGGGGGTGGTTACGCGCTGCTCGGAGGAACTCCGCCCCCTGTGCCCCAGGCTCAGCCGGGAGCGGCGACGCAGGCACCAGGGGCTCCCGCGCTCGTGGCCGCCGCGCCGCCCACGGTCCCCGTGGACACGAAGGGCACGAAGGGCGTGGAGGAGAAGCCGGACGAGGCCGAGCTGGAGGCCCAACTCGCGGTGAAGCGGGAGCAGGACGAAGGGACCCCCGACACAGACGACTTCGACCTGCTCTCGCCCGTGGTGCCTCCCGCGAGTGACAAGCATGTGGAGAGCAAGGAGCCCGCGTCACCAGCGGTGAAGCGCGCGCTGGGCTCGGTGGAGTTTCGCATCCGCCCCTATGCCGTCGTGTATCTCGACAAAAGGCTGCTGGGCGAAACACCGCTCGCCGTCATCGACGTCCCAGCGGGCGTCCATACCGTGACGGCCGTCAACCCGCGATTGGGGAAGAAGGTGACGCGCAGCTTCGAGGTGAAGGCGGGCGTGGCCAATGTCTTCAAGCTCAATCTGTTGCAGGAGGACTGAGCCGAGATTCATCCCGCGTGGCGGGCGGCGGGACGGAGCGCTTACGGCTCATCTTTCGCGGCGGCGGTGGGCTCGGGCTGCTCGGGTGGCGGAGTCGCGGGCTTGTCTTTCGGGCCCATCACCGTGTCCAGCGCGGAGCCCAGCGCCGAGCCGACATTCTTTCCCAGCGAGGAGCCCGCGGCGCCCAGGCGCGAACGCAAGCCTGGCTTCGACTCGTGGATGGGCAGCGGCTTCGGCTCGGGCGTGGCGTCCGCCTGCTTCTCCACTGGCGCGACGGCTTTCGGCTCCTCGACGACGGGAGGTGGTGCCTCCACGGGTGCGGCCTTCGCGGACTCGGTGCCCTGCTTGAGCTGCACCTGCTTGCGCACCGACTCGAAGTCCCGCTCCACCTTGGGCGCCGCCGCGACAGGCAGCTTTGCCAGGGGCCGCAGTGTGAGGCCGGTGCGGAACTCCTCCAGCGCCTGCTTCCTGCGGCCCAGGTCCGCGAGCACCAGCCCGCGATAGAGCGCCACCTCCACCTGCTCGTCGGTGGTGGACGCGACCTGCTTCGCCTGCGTCAGCCAGTTGAGGGCCTTCTCGTACTCCAGCGACTCGTACAGCGTCCCCGCGCGCTCGATGCGGTGGCGGAAGAGCCCCGAAGGGTCTTCGGCCTCAGGGGGATTCGCGGTGGCCAGTCCCGGCGCGAGCCAGGCGCACAGCACCACCACCCAGGCCCCCCAGCTTCTCGGGTTCGTCGAAGCTTCCATGTCTGGCAAAGCTAGCACGGAGGCCGTGGACAGGAATCCACCCCCTGGGGCGGCAAGCCCACGGGACACGCGCTGGATGTCTGGGGTTGACCAGGTGCGGAGTGACCGTGTCAGGCCGCTGAAGTCTGAGCGGACCGCTCGGCGCGGCGGTGGGTCCGCGTGCGCCACGCCAGCCACAGGCTGAAGATGAACAGCGCCACGCCCACGCCGGTGAAGGCGCCGCCCACGCGCAGGGACGCGCGCCGGTCATCCCGGGTCACCTCCAGCGGTCCCGCGCCCGGCGCGGCGAGGTAGCGCTCCACCTGCTCCTTCACGGCGGTGGCCTCGCCCTCCTCGGTGGCCCACTGCGCGAAGAGGGGCAGCTTGCCCTGCGTCGTCTCCAACTGGGGTCGGAAGATGGGCACGGACGCGCGGCGGGCGCTGCGGCTGCGCTCCACCTTGACGGCCTGAATCGCGTCCAGCGGCAGCGTGGCCAAAGGCTCGCGCGTGAGCCACCCGGAGCGAGTGAGGGTGCAGGGCCCACCCGGCTCACAGCGGAGGTCCATCCGCGACTTTCCGTCCAGGAGCCACAGGCCGAACACCAGGAAGGGCAGGGCGAGGAGGAGGAAGGCCGCGGTGCCAATGGCCGTGGAGCGGCTGGCGAGGGGCGTGTCGTCGGTGGGGGCAGCGGGAAGGGGCTCGCTCACGGTCACCACTCATAGACCGGGCGCCTCCGGCTGGCAGCGGTTTCGTGCACTCGTCGACAGCCGCCCCCGGTCAGCGGGCGACCGGGCGCTGTGTACCCCCCAACCCTTGACCCTGGTGTCCCAGCCGCGCGGTGAACACCTCAACCAGGATTCGGCACTCGAATGGGCAGGAGCCGCGCATGAAGGCCGTCGCCGTCTTTCCCGGGAAGAAAGAGGTGCGCGTCATCGACGCGCCAGAGCCCCAGCTCCAGTCTCCCACGCAGGTGAAGGTGCGCACCCGCGAGGTGGGCGTGTGCGGCACGGACAAGGACATTGTCTCTTTCACCTACGGCTCGCCGCCTCCGGGCTCGGACTTCCTCATCCTCGGCCACGAGTGTCTGGGCGAGGTGGTGGAGGTGGGCTCGGCGGTGAAGGGGCTTCAAGTCGGGGACCTCGTCGTCCCGCGCGTGCGCAGGCCGTGTCCTCACGCCACCTGTCCCGCGTGTCGCGGCGGTCATCCCGACTTCTGCATCACCGGGGACTTCACCGAGCGCGGCATCAAGGAGGCCCATGGCTTCTGCTCGGAGCACTTCGTGGAGGACGTGGCGTATGTGCACCGCGTGCCCACGGAGCTGCGCGAGGTCGCCGTGCTCACCGAGCCGCTGACCATCGCCGAGAAGAGCCTGCGCCAGTGGGAGCACATCCAGGAGCGCCTGCCGTGGCGGCCCGCGCCGGGGCGCGCGGTGGTGCTGGGCGCGGGGCCGGTGGGACAGCTCGCGGTGCTGACGCTGCTGCGGCGGGGCTTCGCCACCACGGTGTACTCGCACAGCCGCAAGCCGAACCCGAAGGCGGACGCGGCGGAGGCGGTGGGCGCGCCCTACCTCTCCACCCAGGATGTGTCCCCGGCTGAGCTGGTCCGCCGCGTGGGTCCCGCGGACATCATCTACGAGGCCACCGGCGTGGTGAAGCCGGCGTTCGACGCGCTCGAGGCGCTGGCGAACAACGGCGTCCTCATCTTCACGGGGGTGCCGTCGGACAAACAGCCGCTGACGCTCGAGGGCGCGGAGTTCCTCAAGCAGGTGGTGCTGCGCAACCAGGTGCTGCTGGGCACGGTGAACGCGGCGGCCACGGACTTCGACGCGGCGCTGGAGGACCTGGCTCGCTTCCGTGCGCGCTGGCCGGGGGGACTGGAGCGGCTCATCAGCTCGCGCCATCCGCCGGAGGCCTTCCTCGACGTGGTGACGGGCAAGGCGGGCAGGGGAATCAAGCAGGTCATCACCTTCAGCTGAGGGCGAGGTGCGTATGCAGGGAGGCAGACATTCGGTGGCGGGGGGCTCGGTGCCCATCGAGGACCACGGCGTCATTGGCGACCTGCGCACGGTGGCGCTGATAGGCAACGAGGGCACCATCGACTGGATGTGCTACCCGCACTTCGACAGCCCCAGTGTCTTCGCCGCGCTGCTGGACCCGGAGAAGGGTGGCCACTGGCGCCTCCATCCCCAGCCGGACGGAGTGATGTGCAAGCAGTTCTACTGGCCGGACACCAACGTGCTGGTGACGCGCTTCTACACGCCGGACGGCGTGGGGGAGCTCATCGACTTCATGCCCATGGGGCGGGATGACGAGAAGGACGTGCGCGAGGTGCTCCGGCGCGTGCGCGTGGTGCGCGGAGAGATGGCGTTCGAGATGGAGTGCTTCCCGGCCTTCAACTACGCCCGGGACACGCACACGACGCACCTCATCGCGGGAGGGGCCGCCTTCGAGTCGGAGAAGCTCCAGCTCACCCTGGCGTCCTCCGTGCCCATGCGGCGCGCGGGGCGGGGTGTCACGGCGAGCTTCGTGCTGCGGGAGAACGAGTCCGCCGTCTTCACGCTGCGCGAGGGGATGCGGGTGTCGTGCGAGGAGCTGGTGCACAGCCACGACTCGGCGGAGAAGGTCTTTCGCGCCACGGTGGAGTACTGGCGCCACTGGCTGTCGGGCTGTCAGTACACGGGGCGCTGGAGGGAGACGGTGCAGCGCTCGGCGCTGGCGCTGAAGCTGATGACGTTCGCCCCGACGGGCGCGATTGTCGCGGCGCCCACGTGCAGCCTGCCCGAGTCACCCGGTGGCACCCGCAACTGGGACTACCGTTACTGCTGGCTGCGGGACGCGGCCTTCACCGTCTATGCGTTCCTGCGCATCGGCTTCAAGAAGGAGGCGGCGGCCTTCATGCGGTGGGTGGAGGCGCGGTGCGCGGAGCAGGGGGATGGGCCGCTGCCGCTGATGTTCTCGTTGGATGGCAGCCGGGTGCCGGACGAGGTGGAGCTGCCGCACCTGGCGGGCTATGGCGGCGCGAAGCCGGTGCGCATCGGCAACGGGGCCGCGGACCAGCTCCAGCTCGACATCTATGGCGAGCTGATGGACTCGGTGTACCTGTTCAACAAGTACGCGGCGCCCATCTCCTACGACTTCTGGCGGCACCTGCGGAGGCTGGTGGATTGGGTCTGCGAGCACTGGAACCAGCCGGACGAGGGCATCTGGGAGGTGCGCGGGGGGCGGCGGCACTTCGTGTACTCGAAGCTGATGTGCTGGGTGGCGGTGGACCGGGCCATCCGGCTGGCGGACAAGCGCAGCTTCCCGGCGGACCGACCCCGGTGGCTCGCGACGCGCGACGCCATTTTCGAGGACATCATGGCGCGGGGGTGGAGCGAGGAGCGCGGCTCCTTCATCCAGGCGTATGGGAAGGACACGCTGGACGCGGCGAATCTGCTGATGCCGCTGGTGTTCTTCCTGTCGCCGGTGGACCCGCGGATGATCTCCACGCTGGACCACATGCGCCAGCCGCCATCGAAGGGCGGGCTGACGTCGGACGGGCTGGTGTTCCGCTACGACGTGGAGGCCACGCTGGACGGCATCGCCGGCAGCGAGGGCACCTTCAACCTGTGCAGCTTCTGGTTGGTGGAGGCGATGACGCGAGCGAACCCGGTGCGGCCGGATTTGCTGGAGGAGGCGCGGCTCACCTTCGAGCGGATGCTGGGCTACGCCAACCACGTGGGGCTGTACGCGGAGCAGACGGGCATGTCGGGCGAGTCGCTTGGCAACTTCCCGCAGGCGCTCACCCACCTGTCGCTCATCAGCGCCGCGTACAACCTGGACCGGACGTTGGGGCGCAAGGACTGACGGGGCGCAGAACCACTCGTCGTCGGCCTCCGTATTGAGGGAGAGTGAGGCTCCACCGCGTCTGGTGGGCTCACCTCTCCGGTTCCCTTCATGGCCGCTCCGCTTCCGTCCGTCCCCGTGTCCTCCCCCGCACCCGGCGCTCGTGTCCTCCGCGTCCTCAAGGGCGTCGTCGCCGTCGTGGGGTTGCTGGTGCTCGCGACCCTCGGCGTGCGCCTTCGCTACGGGGGAGGCGAACCGTACCCGGACGTGACGGGCATGCCCCTGTTGCCGGACAGCGCGCTCGAAGAGGTGGTGCGCAGCGCGGAGCCCATCGGCAACGTGGCGGTGTCCTCGACGGGGCGCCTGTTCTACACGCTCCACCCGGAGAGCCGCCCGGAGGGCGCGAAGCTGTGGGAGTGGGTGGACGGCAAGGCCGTGCCGTTCCCCGCGGAGGCGCTCCAGAAGCGGCTCTTCGACACGGTGCTCGGCATCACCATCGACCGGCGCGACTGGCTGTGGACCATCGACCATGGCAACCACGGCCTCGGCGTACCGAGACTGCTCGCCTTCGACCTGGCCAACGGGCACCTCGCGCACGAGTTCGACTTCCCGCCGCAAGTCGCGCCGCCGGGCTCCTTCCTCCAGGACCTGCGGGTCGATGCCCAGGGCGGGACGGTGTTCATCGCGGACGTGGGCTTCTGGCGCCGCTCGCCCGCGCTCATCGTCTACGACGTGGCCGCGAAGCAGGCGCGCCGCGTGTTGGAGAAACACGAGTCCGTCTTCCCGCGCGACTTCGTCATCCGCAATCCCATCAAGGAGATGGTGTTCTTCGGCGGGCTCGCCGCGCTGAAGTGCGGCGTGGACGGCATCGCCCTGGACCCGAGCGACGAGTGGCTGTGGTTCGCCGCGATGAACCACGACACCATGTACCGCGTGCGCACCCAGGACCTGCGCGACGCCAGCCTGGATGACGAGGCGCTCGCCCAGCGGCTCCAGGCCGTGGGCCGCAAGCCGCTCAACGACGGGCTCAGCGCGGACGCGCAAGGCAACGTGCTGATGACGGACGTGGAGCACGGGGCCGTGCTGCGCATGAGCCCGGAGGGACGGCTGGAGACGCTGGTGAAGTCCCCGCGCATCCGCTGGGCGGACGCGCTCAACCACGGGCCGGACGGCTGGCTCTACGTGGCCGACAGCGCCATTCCCCACCACATGCTCCAGTCCAAGGCGCACATCGCGGCGAACGGCCCCTACTTCATCTGGCGCTTCAAGCCCGGCATCGGCGGCATCGCCGGCATGTGAGGCCCGGCGCCCGGCGCGTCTCCACCCGTGTCAGCAGCGCTTGTCCGCCCGCGTCCGGCCGGCGCACGAAAGGACACGGCCATGGGAGACCCACGCAATCCGAAGCGGGCGAACGAGCCCTGGAACCCCGAGCGACTGCGCGTCAGCGAGGAGGAAGTGCTCGCGCTGGCGCCGTGGGTGACGGTGTCCGGCGGTTGGGCGTGGCACTTCATGGCGCCCCCGCATGAGGAGCTGAAGCTCTTCCACGACCACAAGGACGTGGACCTCTTCGTGGAGCCCTCGCGCTTCCCGGAGGTCGTCCCGGTGCTCACCGCCCGGGGCTACCACCGCATCTGGACGCGCTTCGACGCGACGAGCACGCACTTCTACCGCTACGCGCGGCATGACGCGGGCGGCAAGGTCATCCTCGACGTCTTCGTCCGGAGCGTCCCCTCGGTGGAGGCGCGCGGCGTGCGCGTGGTGGACCCGGCCACGCTGCTCACCTTCTACGGCGACATCCACAGCACGGAGGATTGCGTGTCCGTGCTCGCCGCCCGCGCGCTGCTCGCCAAGGGAGAGAGCCCCATCGGCCGCGCGGAGCTCGTCACCCGGCCCTCATGACTTTGGAGCGCGCGAGGCCCGTGAAGCCTCGCGCGCTCGAGTCACGTCACTGCACGTTGAAGTGGTAGTTGTTGCCGAAGTTGGAGTCCCACGCCTGGCAGCCCCAGCGGCTGGTGTTCTCGAACCAGATGGCCAGGTCGCCGCGCGTGTTGAGTGGAATCGACGGCGCGGGCGGGTTGGGCGTGGAGGAGAAGCCCGCAACCCAGAAGCTCTGCACCGGGCCGTTGTTGAACTGGTAGTGGCCGGTAATCGTCCACCCCGGCGTGTTGGCGTTGATGTTGCCCCGGCACTGCGTCAATCGCGAGGCGTCGTAGATGATGCTCGCGGCGCCGCCGAAGGGCAGCGGGTTGGAGGAGGCGAAGACATTCCAGCCCTGGGACGGGGACTGGAAGGTGATGCTCGGCGCCGTTTGAGACACGGCCACCGAGGCGACGAGCAGCGAGACAGCGGCCAGCAACCACCGGAAGTGACGACGCAGCAAGGCAGGACTCCTTGTCGAAAGAGGCACGGCACCAGGGATACGCGGGCCGACGGCTCCACCGGCCACGGCGACTTCCTCGCGGCTTTGCCCCGCGAGCCGCCCCGGAGTCTTCTACAGTCGGGCTCCCCCACTCCTTACGCTCCGCGCCATGGCCGACCCAAGACTCGCCTTCTACCGACTCGCCGTCCGCGTCGACGCCCACTATGACGCGATGAGCCGGAGCTTGCGCCGCTCGCTGGGCATCGCCCCGCCGCTGCGCATCCTCCCCTACCGGGGCCATGGCACCTCCGAGCGCGCCGTCATCAAGGCCCGCGTCCTGGAGGACCGCCACATCCGCCCGCAGAAGCAGCGCCACACGCTGTGGAGCAGCGCGGTGGCCTCCTACAAGCGCTACATGACGCGCGAAATCGCGGGTGCCCACGTGGCGGTGCGCTGGGGCGACAAGCGCTGGGAGGGCACCACCGACGAGGAGGGCTTCCTGGAGCTGTGGGTGACCCCTCCGGAGGGCGTGCGCTCCGGCTGGCACATGGTGGAGCTGGAGCTGTTGTCGCCGGAGCCGGAGGGAGTGCCCCGCGTGGCGGCCCCCGTGCGAGTGGCCGGCGCGAGCGCGAGCTACGGCGTCATCAGCGACATCGACGACACCGTCATCGTCACCGGCGTGACGGACCCGCTCAAGCGCGCCTGGGCCCTGTTCCTCACCGAGCACCGCGTGCGCCTGCCCTTCCCGGGCGTGGACGCCTTCTATGCCGCGCTCCAGGCGGGTGCGGAGGGGACAGGCGACAACCCCATCTTCTACGTCTCCAGCAGCCCGTGGAATCTGTACGAGCACCTGGACGAGTTCCTCGCGCTGCACCACATCCCCACCGGCCCGCTGCTGCTGCGCGACTGGGGCCTGTCCAGCCAGGGCTTCGCGCCCGGCGGCGGCCACGGCCACAAGCTGGACAAGATGCGCGGCCTGCTGGGCGACTTGGAGCACCTGCCCTTCATCCTCATCGGCGACAGCGGCCAGGAGGACGCGGAGCACTACCGCACCATCGTCCGCGAGTTCCCCGGCCGCGTCCTCTGCGTCTACATCCGCAACGTGCCCGGCCACCCCGACCGCGCACGCGAGCTGGAGCGCATCGCCGCAGACATCCGCGACGCCGGCAGCCAGCTGCTCGTCGTGGACGACACCACGACGGCCGCCCGCCACGCGGCCCGCTCCGGGTGGATTCAGTGGAAGGAGGTCCTCGAGGTGGAGGCCCATCGTCGTGAGGAGGTCTCCAGGGACCTCGGAGGCTGACTTACGAAATTACAGCGTCGGCATCATTTTGTGAGTAATGCTTGAATTCCAACCTTCAGTTGTGGCACAGGCGCACCTGATTATCCGGTCTGTCCGTTGTTTCCACATCCCTGAGGGAAGCGAGTTCTCGCGTGGCCACCTGGTGCATCCGTTTTGCTGGTCACTCACCGCGCTGGTCCCAGGCGCGTGGGGTCTGGCGGTGTTCGAGGACGCCCAAGCAGGTGTGTGCGCCGAGGGCGCGTCAGCGTCCGCCCCTGCGCACCCCGCGCCGCAAGGCGAAGTGCTCGTGGTGGACGACGCGGCGGCCCTCGTCGGCGCGCTGAAGCGGGCTGTCGGTGGGGCTCCGGACGTCGGGGCCCCGTGGTTCAAGGCAGGGGACGGCCGCCCTGGAACTGGGCCAGGCGGGTGGCGCGCTCCATGACTTCTCCCTGGGCCCAGTGCTTGTCCGCGCCCGCGGGAGGCGTCAGCCGGCGCCAGGCGCCGTCGGCCTGCAGCTCCCACGCGTGGGTGTTGTCCGCGAGGCTGCGCTCCAGCGAGTCACGCACCTGCGCGGCCAGCGTGGTGTCCTCCACCGGCGCGAGGATTTCCACGCGGTGGTCCAGGTTGCGAGGCATCAGGTCCGCGGAGCCGATGTAGCAGCGCAGCTCCGTGCCGCGCTCGAAGATGTAGACGCGCGCGTGCTCCAGGAAGCGGCCCAGCGTGGAAACCACGCGGATGTTCTCCGACATGCCGGGGACGCCGGGGCGCAGGCAGCAGATGCCTCGCACGTTGAGCTCGACCTTCACTCCAGCGCGCGACGCGTCGTAGAGGGCGCGGATGATGCCCGGGTCCACCAGCGCGTTCATCTTCATCTGGATGCGCGAGGGGCGCTCCAGCGTGTGGGCGACGACGGTGCGTTTGATGTGCTCCAGCAGGCCCTCGCGCATGGTGAGGGGCGCCACCAGCAGCTTGCGGAAGCTCTTGGGGCGTCCGAAGCCGGTGAGGTAGTTGAACAGGTCCGCCACGTCCGCGCCGATGTCCGGGTCCGTGGTGAACAGGCCCATGTCCGTGTAGAGGCGCGCCGTCTTCGGATTGTAGTTGCCGGTGCCGATGTGCACGTAGTGCCGCACCCGCTCGCCCTCGCGCCGGACGATGAGGATGGCCTTCGCGTGGGTCTTCAGCGAGGGGATGCCGTACACGACGTGCACGCCCGCCTCTTCCAGCGCGTTGGCCCACTTGATGTTGGTGCGCTCGTCGAAGCGGGCCTTCAGCTCCACCATGCACACCGCCTGCTTGCCGTTCTCCGTGGCGGTAATCAGCGCGGGCACCAGCGGTGAGCTGTCGGACGTGCGGTAGACGGTCTGCTTGATGGCCAGGACATCCGGGTCCGCCACCGCCTCCGTGACGAAGCGCTCCACCGACGAGGCGAACGAGTCGTAGGGGTGGTGGACGAGCAGGTCTCCCCGCCGCATCGCCGCCATCACCGTGACGCCCTCGGGCGAGTCCGTGTCCGGACGCAGCCGGGGCTGGGTGACGGGCACCCACGGCGGGTCCTTCAGCTCCGGGAAGCCGGGCGCGAAGGCGATGGCCTGCACGTCCCCCAGGCCCAAGAGGCCCTGCTCCTCGTACACCTGCCGCGACTCCAGCCCCAGCGCCTCCACCAGCGGCTCCAGCAGCTTGGGGCTCATGCCCGCCTGCACCTCCAGGCGGATGACGTCGCCGAACCGCCGCTGCCGCAGCTCCGTCTCCACCGCCTTGAGCAGGTCCTCCGCGTCCTCGGACACGGTGAAGTCCGCGTCGCGGGTGACTCGGAACAGGCTCCAGCTGAGCACCTCCATGCCGGGGAACAGGTCTCCCAGGTGCTGGGCGATGACCTCCTCCAGCGGCACGAAGACGTTGTTCTTCAGGGGCAGGAAGCGGGGGAGCAGCTCCTTGGGCACCTTCACCCGGGCCACGCTCTCCTCGCCGGCCTCCGGGTCTCTCAGCAGCACCGCCAGGCTGAGCGACAGGTTGGAGATGTAGGGGAAGTGCCGGCCCAGGCCGATGGCCAGCGGGGTGAGCACGGGGAAGATTTGCTCGCGGAAGCGCTGATCCACCTGGGCGCGCTGGTCGGCGTCCAGCTCCTTCGCGTTGAGGATGCGCAGGCCCTTCTCCGCGAGCGCGGGCCGCAGGAGCTTCTCGAAGATGGCGCTGTGGCGCTTGCTCTGCTCGAAGATGCCCTCGTGCAGCTTGTCGAGCGTGTTGCCCGGGGCCGCGCCGTCCGGCACCAGCCGCGCCACGTTGGCGCGCACCTGTTCGTGCAGGCGCGCGACGCGAATCATGAAGAATTCGTCCAGGTTGCGCGCGTAGATGGCCACGAACTTGAGCCGCTCCAGCAGCGGCTCGTCCGCCGACTCCGCCAGCTGGAGCACCCTGTCGTTGAAGGCCAGCCAGGACAGCTCGCGATTGAAGAAGAGCCCCTCATCCATCTCCGCCCCCGCTGGCAGGGCATCCCGCTCCAAGGGCTTCTGGGGGGTGACGCTGCGTCCGGCGGCGCCTCGCTTCGCCATCTTTCACGACTCCTGGTTCCTACCTCGGCGGGGGATGTAGCAGGCCGGCCTTCCACCGATTGTGAACTTCGATGTCACGAAAGGAAGCCCTCCAGCGCACGGTACACGCCCGGGAAGTTGCCGGGCGGGCGTTACCGGAAGCCCCGCGTGGAGTTTCTTGCATCCGCGCTGTTGGAACGGCATGTCAGTCGACGTGAGCCCGACAGAGAACCCCTTGAATGCCTCCCTGGCCTCCGCGCCGACGGACGCTGGCAACCTCTTCACGGCCTATGACAAGGAGGACCGCAAGGCGTCCCGAGGCCGCTGGGCGCTGGCGCTCCTGGCCGCCCTGGTGCCGGTGGTGCTCGCGGTGGTGTTCTGGACGATGGTGCGCGAGCAGCGCCCCACGTTCCAGGTCGTCACGCCCCATGGCTTCAAGTCCATGCACGGCGGCATGACGACGGACCAGGTGATGGCGCTTTTGGGCCGCCCCATGACGCGCGAGCGCGACGCGACGGGCGCGGACTGCTATCGCCACGGCGCGCCGTCGGTGGAGAAGGAGTTCTTCCTCGTCTATTCGGTCTGTTACGAGGACGGGAAGCTGAGGGACGTGAAGCAGCAGAAGTTCTCCGCGTGGTCCGTGGAGCCGGAGACGGGCAGCTTCAAGGCCCCGTCCGGCGACGTGGAGCCCGCGCCCACTGGCGCCCCGGAAGCGGCGGCCCCGTCGTCCACCGCGGGCTCGCGGTAGTCCCTCCGCTCCAGGCACTCCCCTGACTCGCGGCGGGCCCGACTGCCCGCCACCCGACGCCAAGCCGTCCCATGGGCGGGGGTGTGGGCTCATGGCCGGCAGCGCCACCTTGTGGGCTGGGTGAGGTTCGGGCTGGAGGCTGATGTCCGGAGGGGGGCGGCGTGGGGCGGCCGTGGACGTTCTCACAGCGCGTCGGCGCTGGCTTCATCGCGTCCCTGCTCGTGGCGCTGGCGCTGGCGGTGACGTCGGCGGTGACGCTGCTGTCGGTGCGCTCCAGTCACAAGGCGAGCCTGCTCGAGTTGTCCATGGACCTGCTCGAGGTGGAGCGCCTGCGCCGGGCCTTCAGCGACAAGGTGTCCAGCGAGCGGGGCTATGCGCTGTCGGGTGACGCGCTCTTCGCCGAGGAGATGGTGGCGTCGCGCGAGCGCTTCATCGCCACCTATGAGCGGCTGAAGCCCCGGCTGGGCACGGAGCCCTCGGCGTCGCTCCTGGAGTCCGCGATGCGCGCGGAGCAGGAGCATGAGCAGGCCGTGCGGGAGCTGGTGGTGGCGCATGCCAGCCAGGTGCCCCGCGCTCGGCTGGAGGCCCTCTTCGAGGAGCGGGTGGGGGATACGCGCCTGCGCGCCTATGAATCGCTCCAGCAGCTCTCCGCGAGCGTGGAGGAGCGGCTCGCGCTGGGCATCCAGGCGGCGGTGGAGGTGGACGAGCGGGTGCTGGTGCTCACCCTGGTGGCGGCGAGCCTGGGCCTGGCCCTGGCCGGGGTGCTGGCGTGGGTGTTGTTGCGGCGGCTGCGTCCCTTGCGGGCGGAGGCCGAGGCCAGCACGAAGCGCTTCCAACTGCTCGTCGAGGGGGTGCAGGACTACGCGCTGCTGCTCTTGGACGAGCGGGGCAGGGTGGCGAGCTGGAACCCGGGCGCCACGCGCATCACCGGCTATCAGGCGGCGGAGGTCGTGGGCGAGTCGGTGGACCGCTTCTACCCCCCGGACGAGGTGGCGCTGGGGCTGCCGGAGAAAGATTTGGCGCGCGCGCGGAGGGACGGGCGGTTGCGCACGGAGGGGTGGCGCACGCGCAAGGACGGCACGCACTTCTTCGCGGAGGCCCTCATCAACACGCTGCTCGACGACGACGGCGAGGTGCGGGGCTACGCGGCGGTGACGCGCGACATCACCGAGCGGCAGCGCGCCGAGCGCACGCAGCGGCTGTTCGCGGAGGCCGGCCGCGTCTTCCAGCAGTACCTGGACCCGGACCTGATGGTGGCGGAGCTGGCGCGGATGATGGTGCCGGAGGTGGCGGATGTCTGTCTGCTGTACATGCTGACCCCGTCCGGCCAGCTGCGGCCCCGGGCGGTGAAGCACGTGGTGGCGCAGAAGGAGCCCTCGCTGTGGGAGGCGGTGCGGCGCTACCAACCTCCGCCGGATGTCCCCCAGGGCCTCTGGCAGGTGGTGCGCACGGGGCGCTCCCAGTGGGTGCCGGACGTGTCGCCGGAGATGCTGACGCAGGGAGCGCAGGACGCGGAGCACTTGAGGCTGATGGAGCAGGTGGGCGTGCGCTCGTACCTGGCGGTGCCGCTGCGCGCCGGAGAGCGGACGCAGGGGGTGCTGGTGCTGCTGATGTCCCTGCCGGAGCGGCGGCTGACGCTGTCGGACCAGGTCTTCATGGAGGAGCTGGCCGGGCGCGCGGCGCTGGCGCTGGACAACGCGCGGCTCTTGCGCGAGGCGCGCGAGGCGGTGGAGCTCATCGGCGTGGCGGCGCATGACCTGGGCAATCCACTCAATACGCTCCAGTTGCTCTTGCGCAGGCTGCTGCGCACGGACCAGTCGGTGGAGCGGGAGAAGGTGCGTGACGGCCTGGGCACGGCGCTGAAGCAGACGCAGCGGCTGGGGCAATTGCTGCTCAACCTGCTGGACTTGTCGCGGCTGTCCTCGGGGCGGCTGGTGCTGGACGTGGCGCCGGTGGACCTGGCGGACCTGGCGCACGAGGTGGTGGAGCGCTTCGCCGCGCACGCCGCGGAGGTGGGCAGCAAGTTTGTCTTCGACGCGGAGCTGGGGCTGGTGGGCCAGTGGGACCGGCTGCGATTGGACCGCGTGGTGACGAACCTGGTGTCCAACGCGCTGAAGTTCGGCGCGGGACATCCGGTGGTGGTGCGGGTGGAGCGCGCGGGGCTGGCGCGGGCGCGACTGGTGGTGCGCGACTTCGGCGAGGGCATCGCCCTGGAGTCGCAGCGGCGCATCTTCGACCGCTTCGAGCGGGTGCCCTCCGCGGGCCGCCACGCGGGCTTCGGACTGGGGCTCTACATCGTCCGGCAACTGGTGGACGCGCACGCGGGCTCCGTCCACGTGGACAGCACGCCGGGCGAGGGCTCCACCTTCACGGTGGAGCTGCCATTGATGGAGCTGGGCGCGGAGCTGGAGGAAGACGCCCTGGAGCCGGCGCCGCCCGGGGCGACCTAGGCTAGAGCTTCTCCATCGTGTCCGCGGTGCGCTCCTCGCGGACGTTGCCGGTGTTGAGGGTGGTGGCCGGCTCGAAGAGGAGGACATGGACCTCCTCCTCCGCGACGGGCCGGTGCTCCACGCCCCGGGGGATGATGATGAACTCGCCGGGCTCCACCTCCACGGTGCGCTCGCGCAGCTCCATGCGCAGCCGGCCGTGGATGACCAGGAACAGCTCGTCCTCGTGCTCGTGGTGGTGCCAGGTGAAGGGGCCCATCAGCTTCGCCAGCCGGACGTGTTGTCCGTTCAGCTCACCCACCACTTTGGGGGACCAGTGCTCGGAGAACAGGGTCAGCTTCTGGGCAAGATTGACCTTGTCCACGCTCGGCGATGCCATGTGTGTGCTCACTTCATTCGTTTCCGCCTCCGCGGTGTCGGTCTCGACGCGGCGGCGGGAGTCCCAGCGGGGCGGGCGCGCGCAACTGGAGCTGGGGCTTCGGGGGGGTGCGCTCATTCCGGGGTCTCTCCTATCAGGACGCGGAGTCTTGAAGCCACCATGCACGAGGCCCGCGACGGATGTCTGTCTTTCCATCCAGACACCGCCGCTCATGGACACCTCGCGCGAGGTTGGGTCGACTACCCGACGAAGGGTGAGGCCTGACTCAGTCTGGATAGAACATCGGGTCCCGCGTGATGACGAACGAGGAGATGACGGAGGCCACCTCGTGCGGCAGTCCGGTGAACTGCACGC
Organism: Myxococcus llanfairpwllgwyngyllgogerychwyrndrobwllllantysiliogogogochensis; assembly: GCF_006636215.1. GTDB lineage: Bacteria > Myxococcota > Myxococcia > Myxococcales > Myxococcaceae > Myxococcus > Myxococcus llanfairpwllgwyngyllgogerychwyrndrobwllllantysiliogogogochensis. Next base: position 53,951 of record NZ_VIFM01000023.1, read on the forward strand.
CCACCCCGGGCATCAGCTCCGGCATGCGGGGATTGGACTCGCGCACCCAGCGCACCACGCCCGTCACCTTCATGGGCCGGCCACCCGGCAGCGTGAAGTCCAGCTCCACCTGCGTGCCGCGAGGCACCGCGTCCACCGTGGCGATGAAGACGCCGCCCTCGCTGATGTCCATCGAGAAGCCGGTGAAGAAGTTGGAGTCGCTGCGCATGTCGATGGACGTGTGCATCCGCACGCGCCCGTTGCGTCGGGCCTCCTGTCCGTCCGCGCTCGCCGCTCCCCGCGCCGGAGGGGAGGGCAGCGCCAGTCCCTGGGACTTCACCGTGGCGGCGGCCTGCGCCAGCTCCGCCTGACGCACGCGAGCGGCCTCCTGCTGCGCGCGCGTGGCGGCCTCCTGTCGGGCCCGGGTCCGCGCGGCGCTGGCCTCCACCTGCTGCTTCAGCGCGGCCTCCGCGTCCGCCACGGCGCGTGACACCTGCGCGGTCTGCTCCTGCTGGATGCGCAGCGCGGCCTGCACCTCCGTCCCCATCCGCTTGCGCGCCTCCAGCGCCTTCGCGCGCGCCTCCAGCGCCTTCGCGCGCGCGGCCTCCACGTCCAGGGACGGCACGCGAGCGGCCTGGAGCCTGGCCGCCTGCTCGCCCACCTGCGGGTCGGCGTCGGGTTCCTGGTGGGCACGGGCCAGCGCGGCGCGCACGCCGTCGAGTCGGGAGGTGAGGGCGGCGGCGTCGGCGAGGGCGCGCGTCACCTGCTCCGCGAGGCGGGACTCCTGGGCGGACAGCTCGCTCTCGGCGCGAGCCAGCTCGGCCTCACGGGGGCCCGACGGGGGGACGCGGGCGGCAGGGGACGGCGAGGTCATTCTTGGGACTCCAGAGGGCCGGCACTGTAGCAGGCTCCCTGGGAAGTCCACGCGCCCCTCGCGTGTGGGTCAATCCGCGCCCTTGATGCAGGCGACGGGCTTGAGGCGCCGGGCGACTCGGGCGAGCCCCGCCATCTCCACCGTCTCCAGCACGTCGTCCAGGTTCTTGTAGCAGGGGCCGGACTCGTCGAGCGGCGTCTGGCGGGTGTTGAGGATGATGCCGGACTCCGCCATGCGCGCGTCGGTGGCGCCCTGGTCCAGCACGCGCCGGGCCTCGCCTCGGGACAGGCGCCGGCCGGAGCCGTGGTTCACCGAGTAGATGGACTTGGACGCGCCCTCTTCGGCGAAGAGGATGGCGCTGCCGGTCTCCATGGAGCCTGGAATCAGGATGGGGTGGCCGGTGTCCTCCCACGTGGTGCGCTTGAGCGCGGGGTGGCCCGCGGGGAACGCGCGCGTGGCGCCCTTGCGGGCGACGAACTTCCCGGCCTCCTTCTGGATGAGGTTGTGGGAGATTTCGTAATAGACGCTCGCGGTGCCGCCGAAGACATCCTCCAGCGCGGCGCACACGGCCTCGCCGATGATGAGCCGGTTGGCCACGGCGAAGTTGGCCGCCATGTTGTGCAGGTTCCAATACTCGCGGCCCATCGGGCTGTCGGCGTCGAGCCAGACGAAGTCCTCGCTGCGGCTCTTCAGGCCCAACTGGGCGGCGCCCTTGACGAAGAACGTCTTGGCGATGTTCCACCCGAAGCCCCGGCTGCCGGTATGGAGCATCACCCAGACGCGGCCCTCTTCATCCACCTGCATCTCGGTGAAGTGGTTGCCACCGCCCAGGCTGCCCAACTGGCCGCGCTTCTCGTAGGCCCGGTCGGGGATGTCCACCCGGTCGTCTTCCACGGGGATGAAGTCGCGCTCGGTGATGGCGGAGCCTCGGCCCAGGGCCTTGGCGCCGTGGCGGACGACTTCCGCGAAGGCTCGGTCGGACACCTTGCGCTGCGCTTGCACGCGACTGGCGCCCACGCCCACGGCGATGCGGCGGGTGACCTGCTCAATCCACTGGCGGCGCTTCGCCGGGTCCGCGACGTCCTCCGCGTTGAGGGAGGTCTGGAGCTGCACCATGCCGCAGCCGATGTCGTAGCCGGCGGCGGTGGGCAGGAGGATGCCGTCGGTCTCCACCACGGTGCCGATGGGGACGCCGTAGCCCACGTGACAGTCAGGGGTGACGGCGACGCGGGTGACGCCGGGGAAGGACGCGGCGTTGACCACCTGGTCGAAGACGGCGTCCTCCATGCCGGGAAAGTCGGGGCCTTCTCCCCACAGGAGCTTGTCGGAGAGGAACAGGTCCGCGTCGACCTTCATGGTCTTGGTCTTCGGCAGGACGTAATGGCCTTCGGCGGCCTTTTCCAAACGCTGCTTCCAACTCATGGCTTTGACTCCCCTGACGCCCCTGGACAGGGGTGAACACGCGCGAGGGACGGGAGCGTCCGAAAGAAGCTGACCCGGGCGCCCGGGTTTGTCCGAGCCTCCGAGGATGCTGGGAGAGCGGGCGGGAAAGCGAGCGAATTTCCGGGGTTTTCCCTCGGAGAACGGGGGAGGGCGCCAGGGCTCGACGCGGTGCGTGGGTGGCGGCTGCCCCGGACCTTGGGACGATGAAGAAGGGCGGGTGCTGTTGCCGTCTCGACGTCGGCAACGCATCCTCGTGGTGGCCCCGAGGCCCGCATCGCACACGCGGACAGTCGACCGAAAGTCGGCTCGCGTGCGAAGCGCGGGAATTGGATCGGCGGAGGACTTGCCGCATTCCGGCCCCAGGCCCATCCATCATCCATCCAGGCAGGGGGTGGGCGATGGGTTTCCTCGGTGGGATGTTCCTGGCGGTGGCGTTGCAGGCGGTGCCGGCGGATACGTTGGCGGGGCCGGTGTTCAATCCGTCCATCTGCGCGAAGAAGCGCGTCGATGCGTGCGGTTGTCACCACGTGTATGGGATTCGGCACTGCCATCCCAACCGGAAGGGTGAGCACTGCGAGGCGCCGGTGAAGGCGCAGGTGTCGGAGGAGAAGGCGGAGGCTCCGGTGCTGGAGAGCCGCGAGTCGGAGCCGGCGAAGACGACGGAGCAGGAGAAGGCCGTGCAGCCTCCGGCGACGCACGAGAAGAAGCGCTTCGACCCGAAGAAGTCCGTGCCGATGTAGTCGCGAGCGCCGCGCAAGTCCTGGTGTGAAGGCTGGATGCGCCTCCGTGTCGTGGAGGCGCTCCGCCAGACGCGTGTCAGCGACGATGGGCGAGGATGCGCAGGCCCACGGGCTGGAGCGAGTGCTCGTCCAGACGACGTTGCTCGACGGTGAGCAGGTGCTCGGCCACGCGCTCACCGGAGACGGTGTTGTCGTGGGCCTCGATGGCGCCTCTCGCCAGATAACGGAACAGATAGGGTCCGCGAGCCACCTGGGAGACCTCGAAGCCTCCGTCGCGGAGCGCGGTGAGCATCGCGGCTCCGGTGTGGAGTGGCTCGTCGTGGTGCTCATGCTCGTGGTGCCAGCGCTCCAGGGGTGGTTCGGAGGGGGCGCCGTGGACGGCCTCGGCGGGAAAGCGTCCGGCGACGGCCAACAGGTCCTGGGTGTCGTAGTACCAGCGCGCGGTGGCCTCGTCCGGCGCGGCCAGGTCGAAGTCATCCACGACGAGCACACCTCCGGGGACGAGCAGCTCGCGCAGCCGCGCCACACTCGCGTCGAGCGGAGTGAGGTGGTGGAGGACGGTCACCGCGACGACGGCGTCGAAGGGCTGCTCGGAGGTGAAGCGCAGCAGGTCTGTTTCCTCGAAGCGGACGCGCGGTGAGCGTGGCGTGTCGCGCAGGCGAGTGTCGATGGCGACGACGTCATGGGCCTGGGCGGCGAGCTGGCCCGCGAGGGAGCCGTCACCGCAGCCGACTTCCAGGACACGGCGCCGCGTGGAGAGGGCGGGAGCGACGAAGGCGAGCGTCTCGCGAAGGGTGAGGGGCGTCATGGCGGTGACGTGCATCGTGGTCGGCGGGGACCGCGAGGGGCAAGCTTCAGCGCCAGGATTCACTGCTGGGACGGGCGCACCGTGGAGTCGCGAGCGCGAGGGCAGGTCGGTTGCCAGGAGAGGTCGCCGAACCCGTTCGTGCTGCGCGGGTTGGCGGTGTCCGTGTCAGTGCGCGATGAGCGGAGTGCCGTCCGCGATGGGTTCGTCGCGGGGGTGTGATGCCACGTCTCGAGGGGGCAACGGGAGGGACTCCGCGCGGCTCAACGACAGCGGTCCCTCGGCGCGGATGATGACCCAGTGGGACTGAGGCGAGACTCTCATCGCCACGCTGTTGGGGCTCAGCCATCGAAGCTCGGGCCGATAGGTTGCCACGGGCGTCACCGTCACGGGGCCACCGGTGGTCCAGAGACTCGCGCTCACCTCGACCTTGGGTGTCTCGCGCGGCACGGGAGCCGACGCGCTCACGGTGGTGTGTAGCGCCTGGGCGGGAGACATGGACGCGCTCGCGGTGGTGTGCAGCACTGTCGCGCGAGACAAGGGCGGGCTCGCGGTGGCGTGCAGTGCCTGGGCGGGAGACCGGAGTGCGCTCGCGGTGGCGTGAGGTGCCTGCGCGGGAGAGAGGGACGCGCTTGCAGTGGTGCGTGGTGCCTGGGCGAGAGACAGGGGCACGCTGCCGGTGGCGTGCAGTGTCTGAGCGGGAGACAGGGGCGCGATTGTAGTGGCGCGTGGTGCCTGAGCCGGAGACACGGCTGCGCTCATGGTGGCAGTTGCTGCCTGCGCGGGAGACAGGGACGCGATTGTAGTGGTGCGTGGTGCCTGAGCCGGAGACACGGCTGCGCTCATGGTGGCAGTTGCTGCCTGCGCGGGGGACATGGGCGCGATCGTAGTGGTGCGTGGTGCCTGGGCAGGAGGCCGAGGTGCGCTCGCGGTGGCATGCAGTGTCTGCGCGGGAGACAGGGGCGCGATCGTAGTGGCGCGTGGTGCCTGAGCGGGAGACAGAGACGTGCTTGCGGTGGCGTGAGGTGCCTGCGTGGGAGACACGGCCGCGCGCATAGTGGCCGTTGATGCCTGCGCGGGAGACAGGGGCGCGATTGTAGTGGCGCGTGGTGCCTGAGAGGGAGTCGGGAGCACGCCTGTCCGCGGAGCCGTGGTGTCCCGTGCCGCGACGAGCGTCCCGCGCACCACGGGCACGGCGATTTCACGCGGCGCCTCCACCTGTCGTGGCGCGACCGCACCGCGCGGCGGAAACGAGCTCGGCATCGTCGGTGCGGAGGGCACGGGTGCCCGAGTCGCGGGCCCAGGTGGCTTCACCTTCACCGGCGCAATGGCCGGAGCCGAGGGCAGCGGCCCCGACACTCGAGTCTCTTCCGCCGCTCGCAGCACGAACGGAGGCGGCGGAGGAGGCGGTGTCTTCACACGCGCGTCCGGGGTGCGCGGAGCCACCGTCACCGGGGCCTCGCTCACCGTGACGAGCCCCGCCGCGTGACTGTAGAGCCGCTCATCCTCCAGCGCCGTCGAGGGCGGCAGCGATGCCTGTCCCATGCGAGTAAAGTCCGACAGGAGCACCGGGTCCCTCGGGTCCAACTCCAGCGCCGCGCGAAGCGACGCGCGGGCCCGCGCCTCACAGCCCTGCGCGAGCAACAGCTCCGCCGCCATGCGATACGACGCGATGGCGGCCTGCCGGTCCCCCGTGCGGCGACAGATTTCCGCGTGACGCACCCGCGCGTTCGGGTCCTTGGGCACCATCCGAAGGATGCGCGAATGGACCTCCGCGCATTCGGCGTACCGCTCCTGGACGAACAACAACTGCGCGGCTTCCTTCAACGCTCTCAACTGGGCCTGTGCGCGCTCGCTCATCGTCCTGTCCTCCGGAACGGATGCCCTGCGGGGGAAAGCAGGCGGCATGCCGCGGCGCCCGCGCACGCTCGAACGGTCCACTGTCCACCGGAGACACTGGCTCATGGCGCGAAAGCCCGTCTTCGAGCGAGCATCCACCGGAGACTCCAGGGCGAGGCGGGACGCGCATCGAGGCTCGCGACCTAAGGGAGAGCCTGTAGAAAAGGCGCCCCGCGCTGTAACAATGAAAGCCCGGTGTGTACCGGCGGTGGCCCATTCCGAGGTGTGCATGTCGAAGCAGCACAGCCGCTCGCACCTCTTCGTCCAGCACCTGCCACCCGCCGCCCGTCGCTGCGCGGAGGTGCCCGGATTGGAGACCCTGCTGGAGTCGTGGGTGTCCACCGGACGACACGCGTGGCCGGACGTGGTGCTTCCCGAAGAGGACTTCCTCCGCCATGTCGCCCAGCGGCTCGTGCCGGGCCAGGAGCCTGCGGACACGCTCGCCGCCGTGCCCGTGTCGGACCTCTATCTGGCCTGTGCCTGCGCGCGAGGACTGCCCGCGGCCCACGCGGCCCTGGAGCGGCACTTCTTCCCCAAGGTGGCCAGTGCCATCTCCCGGGTGCGGGGTGGCGGCGTGGACGCGAAGGAAGTGCTCCAGCAACTGCGTCAGCGACTCCTGGTCCCCGCCCAGGACGGCGCCGAACCGAGAATCGCCGAGTACCAGGGAGGAGGTCCGCTGGCGGCCTGGCTGCGCGCGGCGGCGGTGCGGATGGCGCTCAACCTCCAGCGCGCGGAGGGCCGGCGTGCGCGCGCGGAGGAGGACGGGGACGGGACGATGTTCGAGCGGGTGGGCGAGGCCGGCCGGGACATCGAGCTGGACTACCTCCGCCGACGTCACCAGCAGGACTTCCGTGACGCCCTCTCGGGAGCGCTGGCGACCCTGTCCGCCCGGGAGCGCACCGTGCTGCGGCTGCACGTCGTGGACGGGGTGAGCCTGGAGTCCATTGGCGTCATGTACCGGGCGCACAAGTCCACGGTGTCGCGCTGGATGTCGCAAGCGAGGCAGACGGTGCTGGTGGGCGTGCGGGAGCGGCTCGCGGAGCGCCTCCAGTTGTCGTCGGGCGAGCTGCACAGTCTGATGCACGCGGTGCGCAGCCAGCTCGACATGAGCCTGTCGGGGTTGCTGCGCGGCGAGCCCGGGCCCGGATAGGCCCAGAGGCCCTCTCCACTTTTTTCGCGGTCCGCGTGCAACACGCCACGGGGAGCGGTGTCACCGGAATGAAGGCGGGGCAAACGCGCCTCGGTTCACTCAAGGAAGGACACACCTCATGCGGAACGGACTGGTGGGATTCACGTTGCTGGCGCTGGCGCTGGTGGGCACGAGCGCGGCGGCGGAAGAGCGCATCGAGCTCAAGCCGGGCGAGCAGCGCGTGCTCGACTTGAAGGACCTGACGCGGGTGGCGCTGGGAGACGTCAATACGGCGGAAGTGAAGACGCTGGGCAAGGGGCAGCTTGAGGTCACCGGCAGGGAGGCGGGCACCACGAAGCTGCTGGTGTGGAAGAAGAGCGGCGAGCGGCTGGAGTATTCCATCGTCGTGACGGACGGCGCCGCGAAGGAGAAGTAGGCCGCGAGGAGGGTGTGTCGTGGCGCATGGGGAGGAGGGCCCGAGTCCTTGCCGGGCCCCTCTCTCCTTCCTTCTCGGGGGGCGAGGTGGTGAAGTTGCGACGCACGCACATGAGCCCGCTGCCCACTTCCGCGTCCCCGGCGTGTCCGGATGAGAACGCGCTCGCCGGCTTCGCGAGTGGCGTGTTGCCTCCGGGGGATGTTCCGGCGATGGCCGCGCACCTGGACGTCTGCGAGGACTGTCGAGCCCTGGTCGCCGCGGTGGCGGCAGAATCCTCCGCGCCGAATCCAGGCGGGCTGTCCCAGGGGCCCACGCGGCTGGACTCGAGGGTGCCATCCCCGGAAGGGGAGAAGCCGGGCGTCGCGGGAGAACTCCTGCTCGAAGGGACGCGACTGGGGCCCTATGTCCTGCGTGAGCTGCTGGGCGTGGGAGGCATGGGCGTGGTGTACGCGGCGGAGGACCCGAGGTTGGAGCGAAGGGTCGCGGTGAAGCTGCTGCGTCCCCTCCGCGAGGGAATCGAGGGTGAGAATCGGGTGCGCCTGTCGCGAGAGGCGCAGGCGATGGCGCGCCTGTCCCATCCCAACGTGCTGCCTGTCTTCGAGCTGGGCTCGGTGGATGGACGGGACTACCTGGCGATGGAGTGGGTGGAGGGAACGACGCTCGCGGGCTGGCTGCGCGAGCGGGAACGTCCCTGGCGTGACGTGCTGAAGTTGTTCCTCGCGGCCGGAGCGGGGCTGGTTGCCGCGCATCAACAGGGACTGGTCCACCGCGACTTCAAGCCGGCCAACGTGCTGGTGGGCAGGGATGGACGTCCTCGTGTGACGGACTTCGGTCTCGCCCGTCGATGGCGGCGCGAAGAGAGCGATGCACGCGCCGCCGCCGAGGTCTCCACGACGACGCTGTCGCTCGCGACGGACCAGGAGGAGACCGCGCTCACGCGAGAGGGCACCACGCCGGGCACGCCCGCGTACATGTCACCCGAGCAGCGCCAGGGCAGGGCCGTGGACGCGCGAAGTGACCAGTACAGCTTCTGTGTCGCGCTCTACGAAGCCCTCCACGGCGAGCGTCCCGACAGGTCGTCGAAGCGGACTTCCGTCGAGGCTCGCGGCAAGAAGGGCCCCAGGTTGCCGGCGCACGTGCGGGCCGCGCTGGCGCGAGGGCTCGCGAGTGAACCGGAGGCACGCCACCCCTCGATGGAGGCCTTGCTCCAGGCGCTCTCCGGCCCCTCGCCCGTGAGCAAGAAGTGGCTGGGAGTCATGGCGCTCGTGCTGGTGGTGCTCCTCGGAGCGGGCACGTGGGCGCGGGCGTGGCTCCAGCCGGAGTTCGCTCCGAAAGAGAGCGAGGCCTTCCTGTCGGAGGTGGAGTCCGCGCGGAAGGCCAGCGGCAACGTCTTCTTCCCGATGCTGCTTGGGGAAGCGCGCAAGCTGGAGCTGCCCGGACTCAGTCGCGTCGCCATCGGGCGCTCGGACCTCGTCGAAATCCAGTCCGTGGAAAACGGGTTGCTGCTCACGCCGCTCTCCTCCGGCGCCACCCACCTGCTGGTCTGGACCCGCGATGGGAAGCGGGGCCTCTACACCGTGTCCGTCACGAGCCCCTGACCCACGCCTTCAAGACCACGACGCGGTGGACACGGGCCCGACGGGAACACCGTCGGGCCGCATCGTCACAGCCTTCGCGGAAGCTACGCGGGCCACGGGGACAGCATCTGCGTCTCGTACTTCCCGAGCAGGGCGTGCGTCGCGCGCGCCGCGGCTTCGACCTCGGCGTGGCCGAGTCCCTTGGGCAGCGTCGAGATGACCGTGGGGAACGCCCCGTCGAACACGAGCAGGTTCTCCAGCTCCAGCGGGTCGCTCTGGAGGTCGTAGAGCTCCCACTGGTCGGCGTGCTCGCCCGACGGGTCCCACGTCCGCGCGAGCTTCCAGCGCGGCGTGCGTACGCACCGGACGTGGTTGGGCTGGCACACCGCGCCGGGCTTGAGGTCCGGCACCTTGCCCGCCTTCGTGGTGCCTTCGCGCAGGGCGTCGACGGAGCGTGTGAACACGGCGAACAGCGCATCGTCGTGTGCCTGGTGCGGGTCGCCGGTGTGCGGCAGCGTCTCCGTAATCTCGTCGTCGGTGATGAAGAGCACTCCGGCGCGAGGCGTGCCGTCGGGCTCCGTCACGGTGTCGGTCTCTCCGCGCGCCAGCGGGCTCAAGTCCGCGCCGACGAAAGGAGGCACCGGGCGGTGGAGGCGCAGGTCGGTGCGAATCGCGTCGAGGGCGGCGCCTTCGATGCCCGCGAGCCCCAGGAGCGTGGGCAGCACGTCCACGTGGCTGCTGAGCGCTTCAATCTGCCGCGTCTCCGGAGCGACGTCCTTCTCCACGGGGAACTGGACGACGAGGGGCACGTGCAGCGCCTCCTGATAGGCGGTGTGCCACTTCTCCATCATGTAGCCGTGCGAGCCGGCGTACTCGCCGTGGTCGGAGAGGAACATCACGAGGGTGTTCTCGCGCAGGCCGCTTTCATCCAGCGTCCGCAGCACCTGGGCGATGTGCGCGTCCACCACGTGGATGAGCCACGTGTAGTACTGGTTGAAGCGCAGCGTGGACACGTCCGGAGCGGCCGTGAGCTGGAAGGGGATGCCCGAGTTGAGGGTGACGGCGACGGGGTCGATGTTCTCGTTCGCCTGATGCAGGACGAGCCCCGTCTTGGCCGCGAGCGCCAGGCCCATCTTGTATGCGTAGTCGCGCTGACAGCTCGGCTTGTTGACGAGCGAGTCGTGCACGTTGGGAGGCAGGTGCGCGTTCTCCTGCGGAAAGTCCTGGGGGTTGAGGAAGAAGGAGAGGCTCCCCGAGACGGGAGTCACGGAGCGCGCCGTCTGTGTCGGCACGTGCAGCGGGCCCAGCGGGCGCGATTCGGAGTCCAACTGCCGGGGCAGGATGGGATACGTCGCGATGTCGTGGGGGTTGGTGAAGGACGCGACGGCGAGCCACGGCTGCGGCTCGGTGGAGGGCGCTTCGCCGAGCGGGGCCGTATAGGACTGCTGGGCGAGCGCGCGGTTGTAGGGCTGACCCAGCGCCATCCTGCGCAGGAAGGTGCAGGCCAGGTCCGCGAAGCCGATGTCGCGGAAGGTGCCCAGGTTGTTGACGGAGGAGCCGTGCGGCTCCGGATACGACAGCTCCCAGTCATCGAAGCCGTACTGCTTCAGCGAGTGGTCCGGTGGATTGCTGACGTGCCACTTGCCGAAGTAGTGCGTGTGGTAGCCGGCCTTCTGGAACCAGTGGCCGATGGTGGGAATCCCATCGGGCTCCAGCCAGGGGAACGCTGCCGCGTCGCCGCTCTTGAACAGGCCATCCGTCTGCGTGACGCCGGTGCGCGTGCCGTACTGGCCCGTGTAGATGGCGGCGCGGCTGGGGATGCAGGCCGAGGTCGCGATGGTGTGGTTGCGGAAGACAGCGGCGTTCTTCCGCAGCGCGGTGAAGCCGGGGAAGTACTTCCGGTAGGGATTGTCCTCACCGCCCTCGTCGATGAAGCCGAGGATGTCCTTGATGCCGGGAAGGAAGCCTCCCTCCGGGCCATAGGCGAACCGGGGGAACATCAGCTGGTCCACCGTCAGCAGGAGGATGTTGGGGCGCGAGGCTTGGGTCATGGGTTCTCCGGGACGCCAGGAGGGAGCAAGGCTGGCGCCGGGAGTTGCACCCACCGTGCCCGTGCGCGCGGAAGAGGCTTGCTGTCCAAGGTCCGGGGGCCTCACCCGACGCGCGGCGTAGCGAAGGAACGCGGCTGCGTTCGCCTCGGACGCGGCGCGCGGGAGAGGAGGGGACTCACGCCGTCGAAGCCTCGGTGCGGCGGTGGCCCGCGAACGGAAGCGCGGCCCGGTGACACGTCGTCCGTTCGCGGTCTTCGAGCCCGTGGTGCGGTCAGCGTCCGCCGCGCGGAGCCTGTCGCGCCTGACGCGGCGTCTCCTGGCCCAGCAGGCGGTATGCGCTCTGGCGGTGTTGCTGGAGCTGGGGCAGCAGGTTGTCGAGCATCCCCTTCAGCGCGGTGTTGTCGACGAACTGCTGTTGTCCGGCCATCACCTTGGCGATGACCACGTCATGGTCGCCCACCATGGCCGCCAGGAACGCGCGGTCGAACGCGGGGCCCTGGAGCGCCTGGAGCTTCTCCATCGTCGCGTGCTCCGCGCCCTGCATCGCCTTGGCGAGCGACGAGTCCGCCTTCGGCTCTCCCAACTGGAGCTTCTTCGTCTTCGCGAACGCGAGCAGGTTCTCATCGGCCTGTCCGTGCTCGCGCTCCATGCGGGCGCCAAAGTCCTTCACTCCCTGGGACCTGCCGTTCTTCTGCGCGAGCTTCCCCATCTGGACTTCCATCTGGTTCGCGTGGTGCAGCTCCTCCAGGAAGGCCTTCTCCTCGGTGGGGATGGGCAGCAGGCCCTCGCGCATCCACTTCGCGGCCTGCGCGTCGGGCTGACCGGAGCCGCCCGTGCCCGGCCAGGCGCTCGGGTCCTTCTGGATGTCTTCTCCATGGTCGATGGCGTCCGCCTCGCCCATGCGAATCATGCCCTGGCTGTCACCGGTGCCATTGTTCTGCGTCGTCGGTGTGTCCGACGCCTTCGCGTCCTGGTTGTCCTGCGCCCCCGCGGTGCCACCCAGCACCAGCGAACCCACGAGCATCCAACCGTGCCATCGCATCATCGCCAGCCTCCCGAGAGTGGAACTCCAGGAGGCAAGGTGGCGACGGGGAAGCGCCGGTGGCCAGGGAACACCGGGGGAGCGGACAGGGGCTCCGTCCCCGGGAGGGCCCCGAGCCTCAGGGCTCCGCGAGCAGGAACAGGGCGTGCGCGCTGGCGATGGGGCGGGTGCGGTCGTCCTGCCAGGCCTCGACGCGAACGTTGGCCACGCGGCGGCCCTGGCGGGTGATGAAGGCGCGCGCGAAGGTGTCCTGCGCCTTGCCCGAGCGCAGGAAGTCCACGGTGATGGAGATGACCTTGGGCACGCGCGGCGTCTCCGTCTGGAGCAGCAGCTCGAAGATGGCGGAGGACTCCAGGAGCGCGCCCAGCGTGCCGCCGTGCAGCGCGGGGATGAAGCTGTTGCCGATGAGCTTGGGCGTGTAGCGCATCCGGCAGAGCATCTCCCCGGCCAGGTTCTCCACGCCGATGCCCATGAAGCGCGTGTAGGGGATGGCGTCGGTGAGCTGGCCGTACTCGCGCGTCTTGCGCACGTGGTGCACCAGCTCGGCGAGGGCGGAGGGGGACTTGGCGTCACTCACGTCATTCCTCCAGCCGCATGAAGGTGCCCTGCGCGGAGGCCACTGGGTTGCTCTTGTCACCCTGGTGTACGAGCGCGCGGACGAAGGCAATCTGTCGCGTGCTGCGATAGCACTCGGCCACGGCGATGAGGGAGACGTGGGGGCGGGCGGGGCGCAGGTAGTCGATGCGCAAATCCAACGTGACGAGCGGCTGGATGCGACCCAGCTTGAGGATGACGGCGGAGCCGCAGGCCGCGTCGATGAGCGTCGTGACGGCGCCGCCGGCGATGACGCCCGTCTCCGGGTTGCCGACGAGGAAGTCCGCGTAGGGCAGCTCGACGGTGGCCTCGGCGGGGCCGATGTCCAGGAGCTTCAGGCCCAGCGCGTGGTTGTGGGGGACGATGTCCGAGTAGAACAGGGCGGCGCGTTCCATCCGCTCGGCCTTGTCTTCGGGAAGGGTGAAGTCCGACATGGGGAGCGGATAACAGAATCAGGTCCGGATGGCGCGTGACGTTTCGCGTCGAGCCTTTGTCGGCCGCTCAGGAAGAGGGCTGCCCGGTCCCCTGTTCACGCTCGTCGAGCCTGTCTGCCCCGGGCCGGGTAGTCTCCCCGCCCCGCACGGCCGTGTCTCGCGCAGTCCCCCATCACGAGGACCTCCGGTGAAACGACTGACCTCCGCCCTCTGCGTCGCCCTGCTGGTACCGGGCACGCTCTTCGCCGCGCAGCCCGCGGCGACCCCTCCCTCCGCTCGGCAGGACCCGCTGCCTGCTCCCCAGAAGAAGGACGAGGCCGCGCGCGAAGCCGGCCGCGCCGTGGAGGTGGACCCCAACGCGCCCGCCGCCGAGGCAGGCCCGAAGGAGGACAAGGAGAAGGACGCCTGGAAGGTGGACGCTCCCGGCTTCCCCGCGAGGCAGGTGGACATCGACGTCACCGAGGGAACGTGGATGAACGTGGATGTGAGCCCGAGCGGGGACGAGCTCGTCTTCGACCTCCTGGGTGACATCTACGTGTTGCCGCTGGCGGGCGGCGAGGCGCGCGCGCTCACCTCCGGCGTCGCGTGGGACATGCAGCCGCGCTTCAGCCCGGACGGCAAGTCCATCGCCTTCACCAGCGACCGGGGTGGCGGCGACAATATCTGGGTGATGAAGCGGGATGGCTCGGACGCGAAGCCGGTGACGCAGGAGAAGTTCCGCCTGCTCAACAGCCCCGCGTGGAGCCCGGACGGACAGTTCCTCATCGCTCGCAAGCACTTCACCTCGCGGCGCTCGCTGGGCGCGGGTGAGGTGTGGATGTATCACCGCTCCGGCGGCGAGGGCGTGCAGCTCACCGAGCGCGCCAACGAGCAGAAGGACCTGGGCGAGCCGGTGTTCTCTCCCGACGGCCGCTACGTCTACTTCAGCCAGGACGTCACGCCGGGCAAGACGTTCGAATACAACAAGGACCCCAACGGCGAGATTTACGCCATCCAGCGGTTGGATGTGGAGACGAAGGAGATTGACCCGTTCGTCTCCGGGCCGGGTGGCTCCATCCGTCCGACGCCGTCGCGGGATGGCAAGCAGCTGGCGTTCATCCGCCGCGTGCGGACGAAGTCGGTGCTCTACGTCACGGACGTGGCCTCCGGCGCGGAGCGCCCGCTGTACGACGGGCTGGACAGGGACATGCAGGAGACGTGGGCCATCCACGGCGTGTACCCGACGCTGGCGTGGACGCGGGACGACAAGGCGATTGTCTTCTGGGCGGGCGGCAAGCTGCAGCGCCTGGATGTGGCGACGAAGAAGCTGACGCCCATCCCCTTCCACGTGAAGGGCACGCGGACGATTTTCGAGGCGGTGCGCTCGCCGCAAGCCGTCGCGCCGGAGCGCTTCGCCACGAAGATGCTGCGCTGGGTGCAGGTGTCTCCGAAGGGAGACCGCGTGGTGTACCAGACGCTGGGCAAGCTCTACGTGAAGGAGCTGCCGGGCGGCGCGCCGAAGCGGCTGACGAAGCAGGAGGACCACCTGGAGTTCTATCCGTCGTTCTCTCGCGACGGGCGCTCCATCGTCTACACGACGTGGGATGACGAGAAGCTGGGCGCCATCCGCGTGGTGTCCGCGACGGGCGGCGAGGGCAAGGTGGTGACGTCGAAGCCGGGCTACTACGTGGAGCCGTCACTGAGCCCGGATGGCAAGTCCCTGGTGTACCGCGCCACGGGAGATGGCTACCTGATGCCGGGGCAGTGGAGCCGGGAGACGGGCCTCTTCGTGCAGCCCGCGTCGGGTGGCACGCCGCGCAGGCTGGCGCGGGATGGCGAGCAGCCGCACTTCGGGGCGCGCTCGGACCGCGTGTACTTCCTGCATGTGGAGCACAAGGAGAAGGAGGACGTGCGCTCGCTGAAGAGCGTGGGCCTGGATGGCGGCGAGGAGCGCACGCACGTGACGAGCGCGGAGGCGACGGAGTTGCGCGTGTCGCCGGATGAGCGGTGGGTGGCGTTCCGGGAGAACTTCAACGCCTTCGTCACGCCCTTCCCGAAGGGCGCCAAGGCGGCGACGGTGGGGCCCGAGGCGAAGGCGCTGCCCGTGGCGAAGGTGAGCCGCGACGCGGGTGAGTACCTGCACTGGTCCGGCGACAGCAAGAGCCTGCACTGGGCGCTGGGGCCGGAGCTGTTCACCCGGGCGCTGAAGCAGTCCTTCTCCTTCGTGGATGGCGCGCCGGAGAAGCTGCCCGCGGTGCCGGAGAAGGGCGTGGACCTGTCCTTCCAGGTGAAGGCGGACGCGCCGGAGGGCACGCTGGCGCTGGTGGGTGGCCGGGTCATCACCATGAAGGGTGACGAGGTCATCGAGCAGGGCGTGGTGGTGGTGCGCGGCAACCGCATCATCGCGGTGGGGCCGGTGGGCAAGGTGCAGGTGCCCTCGGGCGCGAAGGTCGTGGACGTGAAGGGCAAGACGCTGATGCCGGGGCTGGTGGATGTGCACTGGCACGGGTCCATGGGCGTGGAAGGCCTGATGCCCGAGCAGAGCTGGGTGCAGGCGGCGTCGCTGGCCTTCGGGGTGACGACGCTGCACGACCCGTCGAACTCCTCGGAGGAGGTCTTCGCGGCCAGTGAGCTGGGCCGGGCCGGAGCGCTCATCTCTCCGCGCATCTTCTCCACGGGCACGATTCTGTATGGCGCGGCGGGGGTGGGGTACCGCACGCCGATTGAAACGCTGGACGACGCGCGCTCGCACCTGCGGCGGATGAAGGCGATGGGGGCCTTCAGCGTGAAGAGCTACAACCAGCCTCGGAGAGACCAGCGGCAGAAGGTGCTCCAGGCGGCGCGGGAGCTGAACATGCTGGTGGTGCCGGAGGGCGGCTCGCTGCTCCAGCACAACCTGACGATGGTGGTGGATGGGCACACGGGCGTGGAGCACGCGATTCCGGTGGCGCGCATCTACGCGGACGTGAAGCAGCTCTGGGGCAAGAGCGGCACGGGCTACACGCCGACGCTCGGCGTGGCGTACGGCGGCAACTGGGGCGAGAACTACTGGTACCAGAAGACGAACGTCTGGCAGGACGAGCGGCTGTTGTCCTTCGTGCCGCGCCGGGTGGTGGACTCGCGCAGCCGTCGGCGGACGATGGTGCCGGATGACGAACTCAACCACGTGGACGCGGCGAGGACGGCGCGCGAGCTGAACGACGCGGGCGTCAACGTGCAGTTGGGCGCGCATGGTCAGCGCGAGGGCCTGGCGGCGCACTGGGAGCTGTCGATGTTCGGTCAGGGCGGGATGAAGCCCCTGCAGGCGCTGCGCGCGGGGAGCCTGGGCGGAGCGCGCTACCTGGGCATGGATGGGGAATTGGGCTCGCTGGAGGAGGGCAAGCTCGCGGACCTCATCGTGCTGGACAAGAACCCGCTGGAGGACCTGATGAACAGCCGCTCGGTGCGCTTCACCATGGTGAACGGCCGGCTGTTCGACGCGGCCACGCTCAACGAGGTGGGGACGCGGCAGCGGCAGCGCGCGAAGTTCTACTTCGAGAAGGACGGCAACGAGGGCTGGAGCCCCAAGGCCACCGCGCACACGCACACGCACGAGTGCGACTGAGCGTCGGGTGATGTGACTCGGGCTCCGGGGGCGAAGGTGTCCCTGGAGCCCGAGACCGCTCCGGCCGGAAAAGGCCACCCGCGAACGCTCCCGTGCTTTCCGTCTATTCGCGGTTTGTCGGCTTTGTCTTGAAGATAGACGTAGTCCTTCCTAGATTGCCCGAGCACCGTCGGTGGGCACCTGGGGAGGCCGTGGAAGATGTGGGTGAACGCGCAAGGGCCAGGGGTCGCGCTGGCCATCGCCGCCCTGGGGGTGTGCGGGTGCTCGTCGCCGCAAGTGGCTGACCCCGACATCGTGCGTCCCGCGCCGGGGGCGCCGTTCCTGGACAAGCTGCCGGGGCCGATGCTGGGGCCGTTCAGCTCGCCCTCCAGCGCCCTGCTCGCGGCCTGCCGGAAGATTCTCACGAAGCCCCACTCGAGCGCGGGGGCTCGGGACCACCAGGACTTCGATATCCGGTGGCGTGTCTCCAGTGAGTACTGCGCCTGGATGTATTACACGCCGGACCAGCAATACGTCGTGAGCAAGCTGACGGACCAGTCGCGAGTCGACCCGTTGCAGCGGAGCAAGAGCTGTCTGCTCCCCTCCTGGGTGGATGACCCCCGCTATCCGCCCGACGCCATCCGATACATCTACGCCCTGCACAACCATCCCTATGGCAGCAGCCTGACGGAGAACGACATCCGGTTCATTGTCTCGGAGGGGCTCGCGCATGGCTTCGAGAGCGAGACGAAGGATGGGCGCTTGCGGCTCTCCGTCGTCGCCTTCTTCTCCCGGAACGCAGCGGAGCCTTCGTGTGACGGCTTCCACCAGTACATCCCGCTGACCGGGCAGTTGTTGAAGTGGTCTCGCAGTGGGGCGAACTGGCAGTGCGAACAGACGGGCTCGGTGCGCTGGTCGGACGCTGATACACGAACGTTCTCGGTCCAGAAACGAAGCGCGCCGTGCGAAAGGAGCAATACACCATGAAACATCTGCTCCTTCCGCTGCTGGTGCTCCTGTCGAGCTGCGTCCGGCATGCGGGCGCGCGCACCGCGAATCCGCCGGAGGACCCGTCCATCCAGTTCCCGGAGGCGCTGGGACAGGACGCCATCTCCCTGGGTGCGGAGGGACAGGCCTATGTCCTGGATGGCGCGATGCTGGGCGCGCTCTCGATTGCCGCCGAGGACCTCCTGCCGTTGGAGTCACGCGGGCGCTCGTGCTGGAACCGGCAGGAGTCGTACCTCTATCGCGTGCTCCGACAGGGGGACGTGTTCTTCGTGAGCATCTCCGCGAACCCCTCCGCGTGCGGAGCGGAGCCCCGGATGTTGGATGGTGGCGCCGCGTACGCCATTGGAATGGATGGGCGCATCCTCCGACGTCGCTTCGACGGAGCGCAGGAGCCGTTGTCGCCGGATGCGGGAACGGAGCCTGATTCGGGCGCGTCCCCGGACGCCGGTATCCCGGTGGGCGATACGACGTGGGGCAAGCCGCTCCAGCCGGTGCCCTCCTGGTGGACGGATGGCGGCACGGATGCGGGAGCGGCGCCCCGCTGATGTGGGGCACTAGAGCGTGACGGCCCCGGGGACGTGTGTGGCCCCCGGAGCCGGTGTGCTGCTCGCGAGTCAGGGGATGAGGGTCAGCGCCAGCGTCTGGAGGGCCGTGTACTGAGGAAGCCCCTCAGGGGAGGCGCAGGCATTCTCCAGGTCGGCGGTGACGAAGGTCAGGGTGCGCACGGCCGTGGCTCCCGCGTACTTGCCGGAGACGACCGTGCCAATCTGGGCTGTCTCCTTGACGGTGGAACCTCCGCTGATGATGACCTGGGTGAGCGAGAGTTGAGACGTCTCACCGGTGTTCCAGACGATGTTCACCGTAGCCCCGCGAATGCCGAGCAGGTCATCACAGGCGAGGCCCGGTCGGAGCACGGCGGGGAAGTTCGTGGTGCCGGACGTCACGGGGCTGGTCAGCAGGGAGATGCAGTTGGTGAGGCCGCCGACGCCTGAGACAGTCGTGTCCTGTGGGGTGTTGGTGAGGGGCGGTGAGAAGGAGATGGTCGTCGTTCCGAGCAGACATGTCACGGTGCCGAGCAGCGGTGCCTCGCTGGACTCCAGCGAGGGCTCGGGCGAAGGCATGGAGGGGGCGTCAGTGCCACAAGCGGAGAGGGTGCTGGAGACCAGGAAGAACGTCGTGAGCCACAGCCAGGATTGTCGTGCGCGCATGTCCGCCTTGGAGTTGGAGGTGGAGACACCGTAACGGTGCATCGCACGGCGGTCGCACGTGGCTTGGGAAACCTATCGGTTGTGAGTCATCGCGCTTGTACATTCGTCCAACGCGCGGAGCCCGCAGCGTACCCCGCAGGGTGTTTCACGCGGTGGCGCGAGCCGCGAGCTTTCGGGACAGCAGCGCATCGAGCGAGAAGCGCCCGGGCCCGGCGGTGAGCAGCAGCACGGAGACGGCGATGTACAGCGTCGCCAGCTCCGAGGAGCCGGAGCCTCCCGCGCTGCGTCCTCCCGCGCGGACGAGCCAGGTGGGCAGTCCGCCGAACGGCTCACCAGGGCCCGTGGTGAGTCCCATCACGCTGAGCCGGATGAACGGGTCACCGAAGGGAATGTGCGCGATGACGATGCCCACGAGCATCGTCACGGCGACGCCGAGCGTGGCCAGCGGTGTCGCGACTCCCACCATCCATGCCAGGCCCCCGAAGAACTCGGCGGCGGCGCCGAGGAACTGGAGCACGCCGGGCACGGGCGCGCCTTCGCCCATCCACGTGAAGGGCGTCACCATCTTCCCCGCGCCATGCAGGGCCATGAGTCCACCGGTGAGGACCCGCAGCACGAGCAGGCCGGTGGAGAGAGAGCGGTCCGCGGTGCGCGGGTCGACGAGGATGCGAGACAGGGTGTGGGTCATCGGGACTTCTCCGGGGAATCGTTTTCCAGCAGCGACAGGGCGAAGCGGAGGGAGGAGCGGACAAGGGCGGAGTCGGGCTCCGTCTTGCCCACCACGCTCATCCCCTGCACGAGCACGACGAGGTGCGCGGCCAGCTCCCGCGCGTCATGCCGTCGACTGAGGAGTCCCTGCTCCTGGGCGTCCAGGATGGCGGGCACCAGCGCGGCGGCGAGCTTGGCGAAGGATTGTCCGACCACGGCACGAACCTCGGGGTCATGCGGCGCGACCTCCGCCGCGGTGTTGGCGAGCAGGCAGCCACGCGTCCGTCCTGGCCCCGTGCAGCCCTTGCCCCGCACGCGCAGGTAGTGCTCCAGGCCGGCGCGAGGGTCGGCACCATGGGACAGCAGCTCTCGAATCTGCACGGCGCTCTGGTCCGCGTAGCGGCGCAGCGAGGCGAGGAACAGCGCGCGCTTGTCACCGAAGGCTGCGTAGAGGCTGCCCTTCAGGACACCTGTTCCCGTCTCGAGGTCTCGGACCGACACGGCGTGGTAGCCGGTCGTCCAGAATTGCTCGATGGCGCGGTCCAGCACCGCGTCCTCGTCGAAAGTCTTGGGTCGCCCCATGCCTGCTCCTCGCGAGACCCGAGGGGCCCGCGCGTTCTTGGACGCTCGTTCAAATAATGATTGTTGGACGAGTGGTCAAGTTCAAGTGGAGTCGGATGGAAGGCAAACGGACTCACGGGGGGGAGGTGTCGAAACAGCCCACCCTGGATGTGGGCATGTCCGAGAGGGGTTTACACATGTGGGTGGGTGGGCCCGGAGG
>NZ_VIFM01000240.1 GCF_006636215.1 Myxococcus llanfairpwllgwyngyllgogerychwyrndrobwllllantysiliogogogochensis
GGGCCTTCTCGCTCTCAGGTCTTCTGCGCACACAGAGCCGAACGAGAGGTGCCCCTGCTCCCTCTTCCCGCCTCCTCCGCGCCCGCCTGCTCCCCAGCCTGATCGCGAATCACGAACTCTGGTTTAGAAGCAATCCCCACAGGCGTAATCGCCCGTGGGTCCCGCGTCGTAGAACTCCGTGCCCGACTGACAATATAGATGCAGGACGTTGTAGTGCCCGGGCCCGCCGTAATTGCAGGGAGGCGCGTGGGCCGCCAGTCGCTTGCAGGCCCAGAGATAGACATCCGTGTAACCCGTGGGACAGCTTGGCGCGAGCGACTGCTCCTGTGAGGAATCAGCGGGTGCTGACTCCTCCGCCGCCACGCCACCGCAGCCCATCACCAGACTCGCCACCAGGAACGAGACACCCCTCAAAGGCACTCTTCGCACGTGACCTCCCGGAGAAGCATTCATGTCTGTACGGCGCCAGCATGATAGCGAATTCCGCGAAGAACATCCGACGGAGAGGGATGCCGTTGAGGGGCGTGTGTAGGCGCGGAGGCGATGAGGCGCGCCGCTGACGGAGCCGTCGGAGCTGCGTGCCAGGCCGGGCGGAGGGACTGCTCCGCCCGGCGGTGAGTCAGACGGCTAGCAGTTCTGGACGCACGCCGAAACGCTCGAGGACGGGCGGCTCGTCGCGCTGCTCCCGCAGACGTACTGCTCGGTGCCACACTCCTGGCGGTACTTCTGGGTACCAGCCTGGTACTGCTTGCAGGCCCAGAACTTCCATCGGTACGTGCCGCCAGTGCAGGCGGGGTCCGAGTAGCCGCCCGCGCCCCAGTCACGACAATTGTTCTGGAACGTACCCATGGCACAGGCCCGTTGCTCCACGTCATCCACGACGACTTCTGATTCTCGCGGCTCGGTCTCCGCGCCGCCGCAAGCGCTCACGCATGCCACCACCGCCCCCAGGAACAACGAACGCACGAAGTGCTTCGACATGGTTCGACTCCATCGGTTGTGTGTCAGCTCGCCGTCCACCGGATGTCTGCCCTGGCGAAGCCAGTCGCGTCCGGCGAGTGGGCGCCTTATCCCAGACGTCTTCATCCGCCAGGGATTAAGCGGAATTAAGTCCGATTAAGGCCCGGTCCGCCGCGGGTCTCCGCGCCGCCCCGGGTGACAGGGCTTCACGCGTCGCTGCTGACCGTTCCCGGCCGAAGTGCTATCCGCCGGGTGTGTCCTTCGAGCGAATGACGTCGTCCCGGCTGGCCCGGGCCATGGGGGTGACGCGGGTGGCTCGCGTCACCGGGCTGGACCGCACGGGTGTGGAGGTGGCGTGCGCGGTGCGCCCGGGCGGGCACGTGCTCCAGGTGTGCAACGGCAAGGGGCTCACCCCGGACGAGGCCGCGTGGGGCGCGCTGTTCGAGACCGCGGAGCTGTGGGCGGCGGAGACGGTGGTGCCAGGGCGGCTCACCTGGGGTTCTCGCGCCGAACTGGAGGGCCGGCTCGGGACGCTGTGGGGCGCGGACTCGCTGGGCTCGGCCGGTGCGCTCGTGGAACCCCGCCTGTGGGCAGACGGGGTGCGGTGTGCGTGGCGCGAGGCGACGGAGCTGGGCTCGGGCCAGGCGGTCTGGGTGCCCGCCCAAGGTGTCCATGTGACGCCCCCGGGAGGCCCCTCGCTGGGGCCGGTGGCGGCGGCGTGGACGAGCAACGGCTCCGGAGCGCATCCAGAGGCGGCGCGAGCGCTGCTGCACGCGCTGCTGGAGGCCACTGAAAGAGATCAGCTCGCTCGGGTGTTTCCGGAGGGGTGGACCGAGGAGACCGTGCGGGGACGCATGCTGCGGACGGCGGAGCTGGAGAAGGCCGTGCCCCGGACGGCGGCGCTGGCCGAGCACCTGAGGGAGCGTGGCTTCGCGGTGTACCTGTTCGATGCCACGCCGTCCGCGCGCACGCCGGGCGCGGTGGGCCTGCCCGTGGGCGCAGCGGTCCTGGTGGACCAGGAGGACGGGCCCGTGCCGCTCACGGCGGGATATGCGTGCGCGCTGGAGCGTGACACCGCGCTGTTGAAGGCCTTGCTGGAGGCGGCGCAGTCGCGCCTGACGGACATCCACGGCGCGCGCGAGGACGTGGCGTCGGTGGACCGACAGGCGGCTCGGGACTTCGCGGAGGCCTGCGCGGGAGTGCGCGCACGGCGACGGGCGGGAGAGCTGCCGGACCTGGGCGCTGTGGCCAGGGGGCCGGCCGACGTGGCCGTGCGGCGGGTGCTGACGCGGTTGAAGCGCGCGGGGTTTGCTCGCGTGGCCTCGGTGGAGCTGGACGCGCCCGTGCCCGGCTTGCACGTGCGGCGGGTGGTGGTGCCGGGCATGCTCATCTCGGAGCTCCTATGAAGCGGCGCGCGGAGGAACTGGTGGTCTTCCTGGGGCCCTCGCTGCCCGCGGAGGAGGCGCGGAAGCTGGCCCCCTGCGTGGTGTTGCCCCCGGCCCGACAGGGCGATGTGTGGCGCGCGCTCGGTGCCAGGCCCCGTGCGATAGCGCTGGTGGATGGCGTCTTCGAGGCGCAGCCGTCGGTGTGGCACCACGAGCTGCTGGCCGCGCTGGAGGCGGGGGTGGCTGTCTTCGGCGGCTCCAGCATGGGCGCGCTGCGCGCGGTGGAGCTGGCGCCCCATGGCATGGTGGGCGTCGGGCGCATCTTCGAGTGGTATCGCGACGGCGTGATTTCCGACGACGCGGAGGTGGCGCTGCTGCACGCGGACTCGGAGCACGGCTGGAGGCCGCTCACCGTGCCGCTCGTCAACGTCCGGCATGTCGCGGAGCGGGCTCGGGAAGCGGGCGTGCTGAATGCGCGCCTGGCCCGGGGCCTGGTGGACGTGGCGAGCGCGTTCTTCTACCAGGAGCGCACGTGGTCCCGGTTGATGGAGCGCGCGCGGGAAGGGTGGTCGGAGGCCACGCGGGACGCCTGGGAGCGCTGGTTCTCGAAGGGCGTGGAGGACTTGAAGCGACAGGACGCGCGGGCCTGCATCCTGGCCGCCGCGCAGTGGGTGGCCTCGCGAGCACCCTCCGTGCCGGGGACCCGGCGGTCTCCCTCGTCCCTGGTGCGGCGGCGACGCCTGGTGGAGGACGTGACCCGGCTCCCCGACGCCGTCGTGCCCTCGGGGCAGGTGCTGGAGGTGCTGAGTCAGGCCCCCGACGCGCGGGCGCTGGCGGAGGCGGGGCTGCGACGGGCGCTGCTCGCGGGTTGGGCCCGGACGATGGGGCTATCACCCACGGCCGACGAGGTTGCGGAGGCGGAGGCCGGGTGGTGGCGCGAGCGTGCGGTGCCGGTGCGCAAGCGCGACGCGTGGCTGGTCTCGAATGGCCTGGATGCGGAGGGGCTGCGGGCGCTGTGCGAGGAGCTGGCGCTGGAGCGGCTGGTCCTGACGCAGTCGACGCGGCTGCTTCCGGATGGCCCGTCCTGGGAGGAGGCGCTGGCCTCCGAGTCCCGGCTGCGCGGGCGCTGGGCGGAGGCCGCGCTCACGGTGGCCGCGAGCGACGAGGTGGACGCGCTCGAGCACGACTCGGACTGAGCGGGGAGGATGGCCCGGAGCCAACGGGTGACGTTGGGTTCCCCGCGCCGGAGCCTACCCACCTGCCGGGTGGGAAAAATCGTGACAGTCCCTGAAGAAAGGCTAGGGTCAACCCTGGAGGTTACCCTTGCTCAACCCCGTTCCCTGGGTGGTCACCGAGCCCCTCGTTCCGCGGGGTGCCGCGCGCATTGAGGCGTGGGCGTCCGCGGGCTCCAGCGCGCATGGGCTGGGGAGTTTCGAGGAAGGCGGGTCTTCGCGGGAGGGGTCGTCGCCGTGAGGTCTCCGCCGTTCCATCCGGACCAGCTCTCGCCGGGCAGCGTGGTGGGGCCCTGGAATGTGGTGGCCTCGCTGGGCGCGGGGGGCTTCGGCCGTGTGTTCAAGGTCGAGCGGGGAGGGCGCTTCTACACGATGAAGATGGCGCTGCGTCCCGCCGGGCCCCAGGTGTCCGAGGAGGAGGACGTCAACGGTCGGCTGTCGCACGAGGTGGCCACGCTCCTGGCCTGCGCGCCCCATCCGAACCTGCCCCGCGTCCACGCGGTGGACCGCTGGCCGGAGCCGCCCGAGGGCTACCTGTTCTTCGTCACCGACTTCATCGACGGAGAGACCTTCCATGAGTGGCGCTGGCGGGTGAAGCCGTCGGCGGCGCACCTCTTGTCCGTGTTCACGGAGGTGGTGCGCGCGGTGTCGGACCTGCATCGGCGCGGGTTGCACCACCGCGACGTGAAGGGCGACAACCTGCTCATCCGCCGCGAGGACGAGCGCCCGTTCCTCATCGACCTGGGCACGGTGCGGATGCCGGGCGCGACGACGCTGACGGTGGGCGTGGCGCCGGCCTCGCCGCACCTCTTGCCGCCCGAGTGCGTGGCCTTCCTGCGCGAGGGCCAGTGGGAGCAGGGCGCGCGGTTCGACGCGGGAATCCCCGGCGACCTCTATGCGCTGGGCGCGCTCCTGTACGAGTCGCTGACGGACGGCTACGCGTTCGACCCGAGGCTCCCGTACGACCGGCTCCTGCCGGCCATCGAGACGGTGACGCCCCGGGCTCCGCACGTCGTCAATCCCAAGGTGCCTCCCGCGCTGGGAGACATCGCGCTGCGGTTGTTGGCCAAGCGCCCCGAGGAGCGCTACGCGGGCACGGAGGCGCTGTTGCAGGCGCTCTGGGAGGTCGCGAAGGAGAAGCGGCAGCCGGCGTGGAAGGTGTCGCTGGACCGACCTCCGGACCCCGAGTCTCCTCGTGACGTGGAGGCCGACACGCCTCGGGTGCGCATGGTGCCCGAACTGGTGCGCTCGTCGGAGTCCCACCCGCACACGCCGGAGCCCGAGGAGTCGCGGCCACCTGAGGAGTCCGTCGCCGAAGCGCTCCTGGTCGCGCCGCTCGTCGAGGACCCGGTTGCCGCGGGCTCGGAAGTTGTCACCCCGGTGGAGTCACCGCGGGCCGAGCGGACCCCGGCGCGAAGGTCGCGCGGCTGGACGATTGGAGTCGGAGTCGTCGCGCTCCTCGTCATCTGCTTCGCGGCGGTGGGCCTTGCCCGCCGCGAGCCCTCCCCGAGTTCCATGCAGGCGGTCGTCCCCCCTCCACCCCCTGCTGAGAAAGGAAGTTCCGTCGTGACGAGTCGTCCCCCTCACACCCCTGTTACAGCCGCTTCTTCGTCGCCGCCTCGCGTTGTCGAGGTGACTCCCGAGGCTCCCTTGCAGGCGCCCGTCCTGAAGGTCGAGCGCGCCGTGGAGGCCACCAATGAGGTGTCACCCTCCGCGAGGAAGCGCTCATCCGTGAGCAGCACCCTCGGAAAGACAGCGGCGGTCGCATGCCTCGCGGGAGCTTGTGCCGGGGGGGCGCCTCAGGTCCGGACGACGTCTCCGGAACAGGAATGCCCGCAGTCGACCATCGAGGTCATGACGAAGATGGGCTGGAAGCTGCCCAGCGTGGTGACCGACGGGAGACTCTGGCTCATCCCTCGCTTCGATGGGCGACGGCTGATACCGGTCCCGCCAGAAGGGCCCATCACCGCCTACGCCGCGGAGAAGCCCATCCTGGGCTATGGCGGTGTTGTGGACGATGCCGGAGATCCCATCGCCTTTCCCGTGGGCACCCGGTTCCAGGGCACTCTCTTCCATGGGAAGGAGCGCTACTTCGGTTGGTTCACGGAAGCCGAACTCCCCGATGGCAGGCGCGTCCCTTTGTGCCTCCAGATCACCTGGTACGGCCGTAAGGAATTGGGCGTCCCCTACGACCCGTCGAGCACCCCGGAGCTGAAGCTGACGGAGCCCCAGTTGACGGTCACCGCGACGAGATACCTGGGAAGGTTGTGATTTGCCTGCCGCGTCTTCAGTCCTCGTGGTCGCGTGGGGAATGATGGTCGCCCTGGGGGGGGAGTTGGCCCCCGTGCGTCGAATCGAAGTGGGAGCGGAGCCGCGTGTGCCTGCCCCCGAGATTCGCATCGCTCCGGGGCGCTCCACGACGTTCTTCTTCGACGCGCGCATCCTGCCGGACGAACTCTCCTTGGAGGGGCGTGAGCGCTTCCAGCGACTGGGAATCTCCGATGACCACCTCGCCCTCGTTCCGTCGAGTGCGCTCCGGGAGGGGGAGCGGCTGCGCCTGGGGCTGCGTTTTCGGGACGGCGCGGCGCCGGAGCAGGTGACGTTCGTGCTGGTGGTGGATGCGGTGCTGGGTGAACCCCAGGTGGAGGTCTATCGCCGTGCTCGTTCGGTGGAGTCCTACCGGCAGGAGGTGGAGGAGCTGAAGGGTCGTCTGTCGCAGGCCCGGTTCGAGTTGGACAGGCTTCAGTTGGAGGGTCGGTCGTCGGGAGGGGTCGAGTCGCTCGTGGCGGCGCTGGAGAACCCCGAGGAGCTCGCAGTCAGGCCTCTGACGCCCACGAAGGTGGTGGCCCATCCCGAGGTCAGTGTCTCGCAATCACGGTTCGTGACGCATCAGATGCGCTGGCGGGCGATTCGCGTGGATTTGCGAGCGCTGCCAGGGGGCGCGGGATGGGTGGCGACAGGGGCCTCGCTCACGGATGCGCGTGGGCGAAGCCACAAGGTCCTGTCCCACTGGCAGACGGCTCCCTTGCGTGAGGATGTGGCGCAGGCCCTGGTGGTCCGCGTGGACCACACCACCGACCTGGATCCGGGTCACTATGTGCTCAAGCTGTGGGACGCGAAGGGGCGCACGGTGACGCTGGAAGGGCTTTCGTTGAAGTGACTGCCCCGAGGCATTCTCAGTCGAGGAAGCGGCGCTCCCATCGAAGCTGCTCCTCGGGTGGGAAGTCTGGGTCGTAGAGCGTGTCCGAGTCGCGGTGGTAGAGCCACGGCTCCAGGATGCGGGCGAGTTCGCGATAGGCCGGTAGTGTCGCACCTCGTGTCGAGTCCCCCGCCTCGGGCCACGTTCCCAGGGAGACGACGGCACGCTCGCCATCCAACTCCAGTACCTGGGTTCCAGATGTCGAAAGTCGCGCGCGGAGTTTGCTTGCACCTCCGAGCGCGCTCAGCAGGGGTTGTCCCAAGAACGTCAGCCAGTGTGCCCCGCGTACCCGCGAGCCGATGTCCTGGCTGACGGAGTCGTCGATGATCTCCATACCGGGATAGCTGAAAGCCAGCTCACGCACGCGTTGGCGAACACCCATGAGGTCCAGCGGGGCGTTGAAACAGAGGCTCGCGTAGCCCGAGGTGAAAGGGAGCGATGCTGCGATTTCCAACGCCAGTTCACGGACACGCTCGGGGCCATGGCGTTCGAGATACTCCGTCGGCAGGCCGAAGGTAGCGACGCAGGACCGACCGATGGAATCACCTCTCGTGGTGACGTCCATCGGGACTCCTGAGTAACTGAAGGAGAACTCGGGAACGCCCTTGGAATCACTGATGAGGGTGACTTGGGGCCATTCGTCCTGAAGCAGGCTGCGCTGGATGTGCTCCCAGTCCGAGGGCTTCAGGGTCCTCCAATATCCTTCCGAGTCGGGCTGGAGGGTCAGCGTCTGTGGGGGCAGTGCTCGCTGGAAGCGCTCCAGCGCTTGAAGGATGGCGGGCCCGAGCCCTTCGTGAGCGCGGTGGAGATAGAAGCAGAAGGTGAGTCCGTCGCGGAGGACGAGGTAGCCCTGCTCGTCCGACTCAATGCGAAGGTGAGGGAAGTGCTCGCTCATGGGAACATGCCTCTGGGCGTCACCAGTACGGGAGTCGTACCAAACGTCATTCGGTACGCGTCGCCCTGGTGCCGGGCCCGGAGTGGATTGCCTGGCGGCGACTGTCTCCATACGGGGGGA
The DNA here is from genome assembly GCF_006636215.1 of Myxococcus llanfairpwllgwyngyllgogerychwyrndrobwllllantysiliogogogochensis. Lineage (GTDB taxonomy): Bacteria > Myxococcota > Myxococcia > Myxococcales > Myxococcaceae > Myxococcus > Myxococcus llanfairpwllgwyngyllgogerychwyrndrobwllllantysiliogogogochensis. The sequence goes on from NZ_VIFM01000240.1 coordinate 7,792, forward strand.
TTGGTGTCGGGGCAGGGGAACTTGAAATCGTAGACCCGCTGGACCTGAACCGGGTTGCCTGTGTGGAGGATGAGGTCGGGCACCACCGTTCCTTCCAGGGCCTTGCTCGCACCCGCGCGCAGGAGGTCCAGTTCTTTTTGATGGGTGACCAGCTCCGGCTCTTGGGCACGAGTCCCTCTCCGGTAGCGCTGCTCACGCAGGAAGCGGGCGGGAAGGCTCTGTCCGAGAGCTGCTTCGGCACAGTCGAGCGCGAGTGCGTGCTTCTTGCGTCCCAGCATCATCGCGCCCGTGACGGGATTCTCCTTCGTCCCGCCTACGACCTTTTCACAGTCGGCACGGGTCGGGCTCCGCCCTCCAAACTCCTCGCGGTTCACCTCGGCGTCAGCCCTCCTCGCGCAGTCGATGAGGCGTTCGCGGATCCCTGTCTCGACGAGAGTCTCGATTTCCATCCACGATTTACCCGCCGCGGATACCTGCGCGGCCCGTACGGCGAGCGGAACGATGCGCTCCTGCCCCGCCGTCGCGGCGCAGTAGGCGGGGTTCTGCTCGCAGGCGGACGTCGCCGAGTCGAGGGCCTGGGCATAGGTGCCGGACCGTCCCTGCCTGGCTGGCCCGGAGGCTCCGCATCCCAGCATGAGGAGCAGCCATGGGACCGTCGTACCCGGACGCAGCATTCGGAGACCCCTCCCGTACCGGCTTCGCATGCTACCTGGAGGCGGGGCCCACACGTCGGGCCTTGAGCCTCGCTGCCCTCCGTGTAGGGTGCCGTCCCGGACGATGACTTCCCCGCTCCCTTCCGACGCCCTCCGCTGCATCCGCGCCGACTCTCGCGAGCCCGAGGGCTACCGCGCCGCCCTGGGCGACCGCCGCGCCTCGCTCCTGCTCACCGACCCGCCCTATTGCCTGCTCACCCGGCGTCGCAAGGGCGGCGACCTGAGAGACCCGCGCGCCCACAAGAAGATCGACCAGAACCCCATCGTCCGCTTCGAGACCGTGCGCGACTACCGCGCCTTCTCCGAGGCCTGGCTCTCCCGCGCCCTGGCCCACCTCACCCCGGACGCCCCCCTCGTCATCTGGACCAACCTGCTCGGCAAGGAGCCCATCGTCACCGCCGCCAGGGCCCTGGGCTATCCCCACCTGCGCGGCGAATTCACCTGGGGCAAGCGCACCACCGACAAGAACGCCAACGAGCAGACCCTGCGCGTCTACGAGGTCGCCCTCGTCATCGCCCGCACCCCCGAGCCCGTGCTCGCCCCCGGTGACATGCCCACCGTCTGGGCCGTCGTCGGCGGCTATGACGATGACGGCGACGCCGCGCGCTGGGGCAGCCACCCCCACCACAAGCCCTTCTCCGTCGTCGAGCCGCTCGTGCGCACGTACAGCCGCCCCGGCGACACCGTGCTGGACCCCTTCGCCGGAAGTGGCTCGATGCCCGCCGCCGCCCTGCGTCTGGGCCGCCAACCCGCGTGCCTGGAAATCGAGCCCGAGTGGGCCGAACGAGTCACCCACCGTCTGCGCGAGACGGCCGCAGCCTTCCCTCAGCCCCCCAGCGCCCGGTAGAGCCGCGTCTCCGACCAGCGCGGCACGTCCGTGGGCCGGTGTCCCCACCAGTTCATCACCAGCGTGCGCCTCAGCCGCGAGCGCCCCGGCAGCTTCCCCTCCGGAATCTGGTTCTCCGCGTCCAGCACCCCGTGCGTCAGCGTGCCGTCGAACAGCACCAGCCGGTTGGGGCGCGGCGTCACCAGGTCCGCGGTGTCCATGCGCGAGGGCGCGAGCGACGGATTCGCCTCGTCCGGCTTCTCTCGCGTCACCACCAGCGCCCCGCCGCGCACCCGGTTGAGGAACAACACGCTGCTGATGCGCGGATGCACCAGCTTCCCCGTGCGCAGCGCGAGCTTCTCGTCCCGGTCCTGGTGGAAGTCCACGCGCACGTCCGTCGGGTACATCCTCGACAGCCACCACTCCACCCCGGCGATGCGCCGCTTCCCAGCGACCTGGGGCCGCAAGCTGGAGATGACGTCCTCCACCACGTTGGTCGGCGGCCCGAAGTCGTACCAGAACGTCGTCTGGTAGGTGTCCTTCAGTCGCTCGCGGCCGAGCACGCCCAGCCGCCGCAACAGGCGCCGGAAGAGGGGAGGGGACACGGCGCCTTCAGTGAGCTGGACGAGGGTTTCCACGAGAGACCGCAGCTTTGTCCCATGCGAAGGGTGGGCGCCACCTTCCTTTGCCGGTAGGCTGCGCGCCCCATTGCCCTCCTGCCGGAGGCACGCGGAGAGACTGCTCGATGAAGGCTCACCACAAGATGCTCATCGGCATCGTCACCGGCACGGTGGCGGGACTCGCCGCCAACGCGCTCGCCGGCGGTGCCCCCTGGCTGGACTGGACCGTCACCAACGTGGCGTCCCCCGTGGGGCAGATCTTCATCCGCCTGCTGCTCATGCTCGTGGTACCGCTGCTCTTCGCCGCGCTCGTCATGGGCGTCGCGGAGCTCGACCTGAAGCAGGTGGGTCGCCTGGGCGTCCGCACGCTGGGCTACACCGTTGTCCTGTCCACCATCTCCGTCCTCATCGGCCTGGTGCTCGTCAACCTCATCCAGCCCGGCGTGGGCCTCAGCGAAGAGGCCCTCGCGCTCGCTCGGAGCGGCACGCAGATCAAGGCGGCGCCGCCCCCGTCCGACACGTCCTTCGGCGCGGTGCTGATGTCCATGGTGCCCACCAACCCCCTGAAGGCCGCGGCCGACGGAGACATGATTGGCCTCATCGTCTTCTCGCTCATCTTCGGACTGGGCGTGGCCCTCACCCCCGGCGAGGCCGTGCGGCACCTGCGCGACACCATCCAGGGCCTCTACGACGTGATGATGAAGCTCATCGATGGGGTGCTGAAATTGGCGCCCTTCGGCGTGGCCGCGCTGCTGTTCGCCATGACGGCGAAGCTGGGCCTGGGCATCCTCGGACAGCTCGCCGCGTACGTAGGCACGGTGCTGCTCGCGCTCGCCATCCACATGTTCATCGTCTACTCGCTGTCGGTGCGCTTCCTCGGCGGGCGCAACCCCATCGAGTTCTTCCGCGACAGCCGCCTGGCCATCGTCACCGCCTTCTCCACGTCCTCCTCCAGCGCCACGCTGCCCACCGCGCTCAAGGTCGCCGAGGAGAACCTCAAGCTTCCGCCCAACGTGTCGCGCTTCGTGCTGACCGCCGGCTCGGCGATGAACCAGAACGGCACCGCGCTCTTCGAGGGCGTCACCGTGCTCTTCCTCGCGCAGGTGTACGGCGTGCCCCTGGACCTGCAACAGCAGGCACTCATCATGTTCATCTGCATCCTGGCCGGCATCGGCACCGCCGGCGTGCCCGCGGGCTCCATCCCGGTCATCGCGATGATTCTGGGCATGTTCAAGATTCCGGTGGAGGGGCTGGGGCTCGTCCTCGGCGTGGACCGCTTCCTGGACATGTGCCGCACCACGCTCAACGTCACCGGGGACCTGGCCGCCGCCGTGTACGTGGCGCGCGGGGAACCGCCTGCCCGCACGGACGTCGAGCGAGCGACAGGCCCCACTGCCTCCTGACGCCGGGCATAAACCGTCCCCATCCTTCCCACCGATAACCGTCTCACCGCCTCACCCGACATAGGAGCCCGCATGAGGGTCACCAAGGATTCGATTGTCTCGCTGGAGTACCGGCTGCACCTCGGTGACGGACAGGTCATCGACCAGAGCGCGCCGGATCAGCCGCTCGCCTACCTGCACGGGCATCGCCAAATCGTCCCGGGCCTGGAGGGCGCCCTGGAGGGCCTGGGGCAGGGCGACAGCAAGCAGGTGGTGGTGCAGCCCGCCCAGGGGTACGGCGAGCATGACCCCGAGGGCGTGCGCGTCGTCCCGCGCTCCATGTTGCCCCCTGGCTTCAACCCGCAGCCCGGCCAGACGCTGATGGCCCAGACGGAGCAGGGCGACATCCCGCTGCGCATCCAGGAAGTGCGGGGCGACGACATCGTCATCGACCTGAACCACCCGCTCGCCGGCAAGACGCTCCACTTCGACGTCACGGTGAAGGACATCCGCCAGGCGTCCTCGGAAGAGCTCTCCCATGGCCACGTCCACGGGGCCGGTGGGCACGACCACGGGGCCGGTGGGCACGACCACGCCTGACCTCGGGGCGTGACGCCGTGCGGCGACACGGAGGGGCGGGGCAGGAATGCCTCGCCCCTTTCGCTTGCCTGCCGGAGTGAATGCTTCGTCGGGGAAGGGGCGTGCACTATCTTTGCCGCCCCAATGAGCCAGTCCCCCCCTCAACAGACTCCGAGCCCCAGTGGGCTTCGCCTCCAGCCCACCGACCCGCACGCAGGCGAGCCGGGTGCTTCCGCGACGCAGGACCCGGAGCTGTACTGGCTGAAGAATGTCTACCAGGGGGGCTCGCGCCAGCTCACCGTGCGCGCCGTCATCGCCGGCATGTTGATTGGCGCGGTGATGTGCCTGTCCAACCTGTACGTCATCCTCAAGACGGGCTGGAGCCTGGGCGTCACGATTACGGCGTGCATCCTGGCCTTCGCGGTGTTCGGCACGCTGCGCTCGCTCAGGCTGTTGAAGAACGACTTCACGGCGCTGGAGAACAACGCCATGGGCTCGGTGGCGTCGGCCGCCGGCTACATGACGGGCGGTGGCAACATGGCCGCCGTCCCCGCGCTGCTGATGCTCACCGGCGCGCTGCCTCCGTCGGGCTGGCTGGTGGTGTGGTTCGCCGTCATCTCCGCGCTGGGCGTCTTCGCGGCAATCCCCATCAAGCGCCAGCTCATCAACATCGAGGCGCTGCCGTTCCCCACCGGCACGGCCACCGCGGAGACCATCCGCGCCCTGCACGGCCACGGCGAGGTGGCCCGCCGCAAGTCCAAGCTCCTGGCGGGCGCGGGCCTCATCGGCGCCCTGCTGGTGATGCTCCGCGACGCGCGCTTCACGTGGCTCACCAACATCCCGGACAAGGTGAGCATGCCGTTCACCATCCTGGGCAAGAAGGCCTCCGCGTGGACGCTGTCGTTCGACTTCAGCCTGCTGCTGGTGGGCGCCGGCGCGCTGGTGAGCTTCCGCACGGGCTGGTCCATGCTGCTGGGCGCGGTGCTGACGTACGGCTTCCTCGCGCCCGCCATGGTCACCCAGGGCGCCATTCCAGAAGTGACGTACCGGGCCATCAACACGTGGATGGTGTGGACGGGCTCGGCGGTGCTGGTGTCCTCGGGCCTGTTGGCCTTCGCCTTCCAGTGGCGCAGCGTGGCGCGCTCCTTCAAGGCGCTGTCGGGCCTGTTCGGTCGCAAGAGTTCCAAGGAGGAGGAAGCGGACCCGCTGGCGGGCATCGAGTGTCCTCCGTCCTGGTTCCCCCTGGGCTTCGCGGTGCTGGGCCCCATCGCCATCTTCCTGATGGCCTACCTCTTCCAGATTCCGTGGTGGGCGGGCGTGCTGGCCATGCCGTTGGCCGTCGTCATGGGCGTCATCGCCAGCCGCGTCACGGGTGAGACGGACACCACGCCGACGAAGGCGCTGGGGCCCGTCACGCAGCTCATCTTCGGAGGCCTGGCGCCGGGCAACATCCCCGCCAACGTGATGAGCGCCAACGCCACCGGTGGCGTGGGGCTCCACGCGGCGGACCTGCTGACGGACCTCAAGTCCGGGTGGCTTCTGGGCGCCAACCCTCGCCAGCAGTTCGTCGCGCAGTTGTTCGGCGTGGTGGCTGGCGCGGCGGTGGTGGTGCCGGTGTTCAACATCCTCATCCCCAGCCCGGACGTGCTCGGTTCCGCCGAGTTCCCCGCGCCCGCCACCATGGTGTGGGCCGGCGTGTCGAAGCTGCTCGCCACGGGCGTGTCGGCGATGCCCGTCACCGCGCGCTGGGGCGCCCTGTGTGGCGGAACGCTCGGCATCGTCCTCGTCCTGCTGGAGCGGTGGGCGCCGGCGAAGCTGAAGGGCTACGTGCCGTCACCCGCGGGCTTCGGGCTGGCCATCGTCATCCCCGGCTCCAGCTCCATCGCCTTCTTCCTGGGCTCCGCCATCGCCGAGGTGATGCGTCGCAAGGCGCCGAAGCTCGCGGAGGAGACCGTGCTGCCCGTGTCCTCGGGCTTCATCGCGGGAGAGAGCCTGTTGGGCATCGGCATCGCGATGGCGAAGGCCTTCGGGGTGATGCCCAAGTAGGCAGGCAGCGGCGCCTCGCATCGAATCCCCAGAAGGGGAGCGCGAGGCGCCCTCACGGCTTGTCCGTCAGTCCACCCGGCTGGTGGAGAACGAGGCCCCGGCCAGGAAGCGGAACGTGGGCGTGTCCAGGCCCGCGCCGACACCCGGGCCGCCCATGACGTAGAGGTCCATCCAGGACGTGGTGTGGCGGCGGATGGCCACCATCAGCTCCGCGCCCGTGCGGCCTCCCTGGAGCGGCACGCCGAGCAGCAGGCTCACCTCGCCGCGTGTCAGCTCTCCGGCGCGCGACGTCACCGTGCCGGCCAGCCGCAGCTCGTTGCCGATGACGTCCGCGGACTCGGCGGACAGCGCCATCAGGTTCTTCTTCTCGCGCAGGAAGACGCCGACCTCGGCGCCCAGCTGCCACGTCTCCGCGAGGAAGCCGAGCTGGAGGCTGGGGTGCACCGCGTAGGTGTCGCGCGCCAGCAGTTCCTTGCTTCCCACCGGCAGGGCGGCGGAGAGGTCCACGGCGAGCTGGAAGCCGAAGGCCGGACGCACCAGCGCGGCGCGAGCCCCCAGCCACGGTGAGCCCAGGCCCTGACCTTCCGGCGGGTTCACGTCCATGAAGGTGGTGCCGCCCTGGGTGACGATGAAGGGCACCTCCGCGTCCACCTGGAGCCAGTCCAGCACGCCGATGGCGGCCGTCACGTCCATGGTGAACTTGTTCTCCACCAGGCCCATGCCGCCGCCCGGCTCCCAGCGCGTCTGGAAGTGGAAGGGGAGCTGCTCGTAGTGCCCTTGTACGGCCACTCGCACCATGCCCGCGGGCAGCGTGCGGCCGGTGCTGACGACGAGCGAGCCGAGGCCGGCGGGGTCCAGCTCCAACCGTTGCAGGTTGAAGGTGGGCAGAGCGGCCGACTGCGCGGAGGCGGGCAGGGCCAGGACGACAGAGAACAGCGCCGACAGCAACGCAACCGCGGGCCGGAACGACACGACGACTCCTTCAGCAGTCATTGAAATGGCAGCTCACTCGAACAGAGGACCCCAAACGCGAAGCACTCGCATGGCGGAGGGGGGCGCGCAAGTGGACCTCCAAGTCACCCCTCTCCGGAAAGTATCGAGGCGTCGCCCCATGGAACGGCTTGACGGAAGTCTCATCCGGATTCTCCCGGGCTTGCCGTGAAGTCATTGCCTTGTCCCACGCGTGGGAAAACAGACACCCGGTGCAATGGCTGACGGGGGCGCCGCGTAGGGTCCATGTCCCCCACCAGGAGCCTTTTCGTGGCCATCCTCCTCGAGGATCTCCGCTACGCCGTCCGGCTGTTGCTCAAGAGCCGGGGCTTCACCGTTGTCTCCATTCTCACGCTCGCCCTGGCCATTGGTGCGAACACGGCCATCTTCAGCGTGGTTCACGGAGTGTTGCTGCGGCCGCTGCCGTACCCGGAGCCCGAGCAACTGGTGCAGGTGTTTCGCCAGGATGCGGACGGGCGGGCGACCTCGCAGGCCATCGCGCAATACGTCTGGCTGTCGACGGAGGGCTCGCCCTTCTCCCAGGTCGCCGCGTCGGAGCTGCTGCCCACGGGCTTCAACGTCATGGGGGATGGGCTCCCGGAGCGCCTGTCCGGCATGCGGGTGACGGGGAACTTCTTCGAGACGTTTGGCGTGCGGCCCGCGCTGGGGCGCGGCTTCCTGCCGGAAGAGGACGTGGTGGGCGGGCCTCGGGTGGTGGTGCTCAGCCATGGGTTGTGGCAGCGGCGCTTCGGAGGCGCTCCCGACATCATCGGCCGCTCGTTCACGCTCAACGACCAGCCCTACACGGTGGTGGGCGTGGCGGCGGAGTCCTTCCAGCATCCTCGGCAGGCGCAGCTGTGGACACCGCTCCAACTGGACCTGACGAACACCGATGACTCCAACTTCCTCCACGTCGTTGGCAGGGTGCGCGCGGGGCTGTCGCCGGAGGGCGTCAGCGCGGCCCTGAAGACGCTGTCCGAGCGGCTGCGCGCGGACACGCCGCACCTGCTGCGTGGGCGGGAGATGTTCGTCGCGGAGGACCTGCGGACGTTCCTGGCGGGAGACCTGCGGCTGGCGCTCTGGGTGCTGCTGGGCGCGGTGGGACTGGTGCTGCTCATCGCGTGTGTCAACCTGGCCAACCTCCAGCTGGCGAGGGCGGCGGCGCGACAGCGGGAGCTGGTGGTGCGCGCGGCGCTGGGGGCTCCGGCCCGGCGGCTGGTGGGGCAGCTCATGACGGAGAGCCTGTTGTTGTCCGTGGTCGGCGGTGGACTGGGCGTGGTGCTGGCCTCGGCGGTGCTGCCCGCGCTCCTGGCCCTGGCGCCCCCGGAGCTGTCCGTGCCGGGCGCGGCGGTGGGCTTGAATGGCGTGGTGCTTGCGTTCTCCGTGGGCGTGTCGCTGTTGACGGGAGTGCTCTTCGGGCTGTTGCCCGCGTGGCAGGCGTCGCGGCCGGACCTCCAGGATGCGCTGAGGCAAGGGGCGCAGCGGGCGACGTCGGGGCCTGGGG
>NZ_VIFM01000241.1 GCF_006636215.1 Myxococcus llanfairpwllgwyngyllgogerychwyrndrobwllllantysiliogogogochensis
GACGGGGTGCTGCGGGGCGGGGTGGTCCGGCCAGGACGGCTTCTCGCGCTCATCCTCGACGGCGCTGGCGACGTGCAAGGTGAAGGCGGCGCAGGCGGCGCTGAAGGCGGTGGATGGGGCGAATCGCGGCGCGGCGCTGGCCTCGGGTGACTCGGTGCAGGTGTTCGCGGAGTCACCGCCGCCGGACGTGGTGCCCGTGCGCGTCGTGCAGGGGAAGCAGGTGCGGGTGGGGCAGCTGGCGTACTCGGAGCTGGACTGTCCCGTGCGCGCGGGTGGCGAGGCCTCCGCGGCGTCTGGCGCCATGGATGTGAAGGCGCTCGTGGGCCGGTGGGTACAGGTGCATCGCAAGGGGAAGGGCTATGTCATCGACCAGCCCTGTGGCTCGGCCATCCCCGCGGTGACGGTGAAGTCGGACGGCGCTTTGGAGGTCGACTTCGGGCAGGACAGCCTCGCAGGCAAGCTGACGGCCGTGAAGGCGGGAACCGCTGGTGCGTCCACGCTGGAGGTGGCGTACGCGGGAGGTTCGCGCGAGACGCTGCAGTGGTCGGTGGCGGACGCGAAGCGCAACGTGGTGCGTCTGCAGGGCGGCCAGGACTTCTTCCGCAAGGGCGAGCTGTACGTCCGCGACGACGCGCGAAAGGGCATTCCTGTCCGCGCGGAGGCTTGCGACGAGTTCGAGTGAGAAGCGCGCCGGGCGGGAGGCGGTGGAGTGCCTCCCGCCACTCGGGCGGGCTCAGGGCTCAGCCGAGCTTGTACGGCTCCAGCTCCGGCACCTTCTCCAGCAGCAGCGGCGGCGAGTGGAGGTAGGCCGTGCTGCGGCGCTTCTGGTCGATGTCGTCGTAGACGCGCTGCACCTGCGTGGGCGTCAGGCCCATCACCTGCGCGGCTTCTTCCGTGGACACCGCGTGGTTCTTGGCCCACATCAGCAAGTCCAGCTGCGAGTAGTGCACGGAGAAGTAGAAGTCCTCCTGCGACTGGGGAAGGCTGAACGTGTCCGTGGTCGGCTCGCCACTGGTGATTTCGTCGATGACGCCCAGGTGCTTGGCCAGCTTGTATGTCTGGGTTTTGTAGAGGCCGGCGATAGGCTTTACATCCGCGGCGCCGTCGCCCAGCTTCACGAAGAAGCCCTGGTCATACTCCAGCCGGTTGGGCGTGCCCGCCACCGCGAAGTTCAGCCGGTCCGCGTGGAAGTAATCCATCATCTTCCGCGTGCGCTGCTTGAAGTTCGTCGCGGCGACAATCTGCGTATACGCCTGGGGCGGCAGCCGGAAGCGGCGCTCCTCGCCATTCACTTGCACCACGACGTAGAAGAAGTTCACCGCGTCCGTGTTCAGCCGGTCGCCGTGCATGACAATCTTCCACTTCATGTCGGGCGTGAACTCCGGGAAGACGGACTGTACCGCCTCGTCGCGCTGCCGGTAGCAGCCGGCGGCCTCGAGGATGGGGGCGATATCGTGGAGCTGGTACTTGATTCCCAGCTTCTCGCAGAGCTTGCGGCCCAGCTGAGAGCTCCATCCGCTGGAGTCCTTCTCTGGCAGGAGGATGCCGAAGACGCGCTCGGGCCCCAGCGCGCGCACGGCCAGCGCCGCGACACATGCGGAGTCGATGCCGCCGGAGATGGCCACCACGAGGCCGCGCTTGCGCAGCTTCTTCAGCACCGTCTCGCGCAGCCCTTCGGACAGCTCGGTGGCTTTCGCCTCCCAATCCATTTCCAGCACCTGCTTGGAGAAACTCATTGTGTGGACCCCTCTCAATCCCTTCACGAAGAACCGACCGACGAATATTGGGTGCGCAGCTCCGCCTTGAGCACCTTCCCACTGGGCCCGCGCGGCAGCGCCTCCACGAACACCACGTGCCGGGGCACCTTGTGCGCCGGCAGCGACTCCCTGCAGAACCGCCGCAGGTCGTCCTCCTTCACCTCGACGCCCTCCTGGAGCACCACCACGGCGCAGGCCGCCTCACCCCCCAGCGCGTCCGGCACGCCGACGACGGCGACCTCTCGCACAGAGGGGTGCCGCGCGAGCTGATGCTCCATCTCCGCGGGGCTCACCCGGTGGCCGCCCACCTTGAGGATCTCCTTGGCGCGGCCGACGAGGAAGATGAAGCCGTCCGCGTCCCGCCACGCCAGGTCGCCCGTCCAGAGCCAGCCATCCTTGAGGATGGCCGCCGTCTCCTCGGGGGCGCCCAGGTAGCCCGGTGTCACGTTGGCGCCGCGCACCACCAGGTGGCCCGTCTCGCCCGTGGGCAGTGCCTTGCCGTCCTCACCCACCACGCGCAGCTCGACGCCGGGAATCGCCACGCCGATGGAGCCGGCCTTCTCCGTGGCGCGGGTCGGTGGCAGGTAGCTCAGTCGCGCGGTGGCCTCGGTCTGCCCATACATGACGTACAGCTCGGCGGGGTAGAGCGCGTCACGCGTCCACTGAATCGTCTCGGGCGACATGCCGCCGCCGGCTTGTGTCGCGTAGCGCAGCCTCAGCTTCGATAGGGCCTCCGCGCCGGCTTGCCTGCGCAGGAGTTCGAAGGTGAGCGGCACGCCGGCGAAGCCCGTGCACTTCTCCGCCGCCATCGCCTCCAGCACGACCCGCGGGTACATGAAGCGCGGGTCCAGGAACACCGAGCCGCCCACGAGCAGGTGCGTCTGGAGGACGCTCTTGCCGTAGCAATAGTGCAGGGGGAGGACCAGGTGCGCCCTGTCACGGGAGGACAGGCCCAGGTACTCGACGATGGAGCGCGTGTTCGCGGCGATGTTGCCGAAGGTCTGGATGACGCCTCGGGGCGTGCCCGTGCTGCCGGACGTGTAGACGATGGACGCGTGGGCGTGGGCCGGTGTCGCGGGCAGCGCGTCCAGCGGCGTCACCTGGGTGTCTGCGTCCAGTGCTCCGTCTTCCTGCACCCAGGTGCACGTCGCGGGTGACAGCGCCTGGAGCATCCGCTCGGGTGGGCGCGCGGAGTGCACCACGTACATGTGTCCCAGTCCTGGCTTGCCCGCCCACTTGCGTGTGTCCTGCCCGAAGATGAAGGCGTGGCGTGCGCCAGTCTGCGTGAGGATGGCGTCGACGGATGTCGCTCCCGTCTCCCGGTCCAGCTCCACCGCGCATGCGCCCAGCGACTGCACCGCGAGCGCGGCTACCGCGCCCGCCGAGCCCAGGGGCAGGGCGATGAGCACCTTGTCTCCGGGGATCACGCCCGCTGCTTGCAGGTGTCCCGCGAGGGCCCGCATCCGTTCCGCGAGCTGTCGATACGTGAGCCGCGTCCACGGTGAGTCCACCGCCGACGCGTCCGGCGTTCGCTCCGCATGGCCAAGCACCCACGCGGGTGCGGAGTCCGTCGCGCTCATGAGCCCTCTCGTCCCCAGGCAGGGGCGACTGTCGGGGGCTCGGCATGGCCAGGCACCCAGGCGGGTGCGGAGTCCGTCGCGCTCATGCGGCCTCCAGCACCACGGCGTCCACGTCGGCCTGTGGCAAAGGACGCGGGGTGAGGAAGTGCTGCGCGAGCAACTGCGTGGACGCGATGGCGAACAGGGCCATGGTGTCGGCCTCGCTCTCCGCCGCGTTGGGCGCGCGCAGCTTGGCCACCAGTCGCTCCGCCTTGCGTGCGTCGAAGACGCCCACCTTCGCGATGGCCTCGGGCGCCAGCAGCTCCCTGGCCCATGCGGGCGCCTCCGGTCCCACCAGTGCTCCGGCGATGGGGGCGCGGTAGGGGAACTTGCTGCGCTCCAGGATGGACGCGGGGACACGGCCCTGGGCGAACCGCTTGAGGACATGCTTCTCGTCCAGCCCCTTCAGTCGCACGCGCTCGGGGATTCGCGCGGCCAGCTCCATCACCGACGTGTCCAGGAAGGGGAAGCGTCCCTCCACCGCGTTGCCCAACAGCATGCGGTCGCCCTGCGCGGACAGCAGATATCCGGACAGCAGCGTCTTCGCCTCCAGGTACTGCGCGCGCGCCAGGGGCCGCCACGAGGCCACGTGTTTCGGCACCGTCGCCAGCACCGAGGCCATCGGGTCCTCGTCCACCACGCTCGCCGCGAAATCCGGCGCGAGGAACCGAAGGATTCGACCGCTGTTGGACCAGCGCACCAGATGCGAGAAGCCCAGGCTCCCCGGGTCCTCCAACCCCATGCCGAAGAACTCGCGCAGCAGCTCCACGTTCTGCTGGCTCACCGACAGGGTGGGGTAGAGCTTTCGCAACAGCAGGGGCCGCCACTTCGACGTCGGCTGCCGTGCCCAGAACTGCCGGACCTTGGTCTCCTTGAAGAGGTCATAGCCGAGGAACATCTCGTCCGAGCCCTCTCCCGTGAGCACCACCCGGATGCCGTTCTCCCGCACCCACTCGCTCAGCCTCAGGAAGGGCGCGGGCGCCGAGCGCATCATCGCCTGCTCCGCGTGGAAGATGACGCCGGGCACCAGCGTGCCGATGTCTCCGTCCCTCATCTCCACCACGCGGTGCTGCGTGCGCAGTTGCTCCGCCACCGTGGTCTGATGCTGACGCTCGTCGAAGCGCGCGTGCGCGAAGCCCACGGAGAATGTCCGCAGCGTCCCGCCCAACTGCTCCTGCGCCAGCGAGCACAGGAGGCTGGAGTCCAGTCCACCCGACAGGTACGCCGCCACCGGCACGTCCGCGCGCAGCCGCAGCCGCACGGCGCGCTCCAGCGCCTCGCCCAGCTCCTCCTGGATGCGCTCGTTGCTCGCGGTGCTCGGCTCCACGCCGAAGTCCAGGTCCCAGTAGCGGAACGTCTCCAGCGTCCCTGCGCGGAACCGCGCCGAGTGCGCGGGCGGCAACAACCGGACGCCCTCGAACGAGGTGCGCGGCGCCACCGGCGACCACAGCTGGAAGGTCTGCTTGAGCCCCCGCGCGTCCAGGGACGGCGTCACCAGCCCGCTGGCGAACAGGGCCTTGGCCTCCGAGCCGAACGCCAGGTGTCCCCCGGGCAGCTCCGCGTAGAACAGCGGGCAGATGCCGACCCGGTCTCGCGACATCCACAGCGTGGCGTCACGCGGGTCCCACAGCGCGAAGGCCCACTGGCCCTCCAAGCGGCGCACGCAGTCGATGCCCCACGCCAGGAACGCCGCGAGGATGACCTCCGTGTCCGAGCGCGTGCGGAAGGCGTACTGCCCCGACAGCTGCTCGCGCAGCTCCACGTGGTTGAAGATCTCCCCGTTGAAGACGACGGTGAGTCCCGTCGCCGCGTCCCGCATGGGCTGGTGTCCGCCCTCCAGGTCGACGATGGACAGCCGCGTATGGCCCAGGGCCACGCCGTCCAGCAACAGGGCCCGCTGCGCGTCCGGGCCCCGGTGGCGGATGCTGGCCGTCATCCGGCGCAGCCGCTCGGCGGATTCCGCCCGCGCGGCCCCGGCGCCCCCTCCCGCCGGGTAGGTGAAGCCCGCGATGCCACACATGGCGCGCTCGCTCTCAGCCTACCTGCGGCAGGCGCTGCTGCTTGCGCTCGACGAAGGCGACGACGCGCGTGAGCGAGTCCAGGTTCTCCGGCACCAGCTCCTTGTCCTCCAGCTTGATGCCGAAGTCCTGCTCCAGGAACGCCACCAGCTCCATCATCCCCGTGGAGTCGATGAGGCCCTTGCGCAGGAAGGAGTCGTCATCGCCGAACTCGTCCACGAAGAACGTGTCGACGATGAAGGTACGAATGCGTTCACGAATGCTCACGGTAGGAAGTCCTGTCTGGAAATACGGTGGAAGGGTGCGGAAGCAATCCGGGCGTGAAGAAGACGCACCCGGGAAAAAGGCTTGAGGCGCTCAGCTGCCTGTGTCGCGAGCAACCAGCTCCAGGCTCATGTTGCGTGCGGGATTGCCCATGGCCAGCGTGTCGGGCGGCACGTCCTGGGTGACGATGCTGCCGGCGGCGACCACCGAGCGAGCCCCCACGCGCACCCCGGGCATGATGATGGCGCCATGGGCCACCCAGACGTCGTCCTCGATGACGATGGGCGCGGTGTGGTGTCCATCCCGGTCTCCCACCCGGATGAACGACGCGAACATGCACCGGGCTCCCACGCTCACCGACTTCCACGCCTCCAGAGAGACACCGTAGTTGAACTGGGTCTCCTCGCCGATGCTGAGGCGCGCGCCCGGATGGCACACGAGCGAGCTGGGCAGCATTCCGCCCACGAAGGTGAGCCGGTCTCCCAGCACCATCTCCCCCGCGTTGTGCACGGAGATGGGCCCGTAGGCGGCCACGTTGTGCCCCACCGACTGGACGGCGCGGAACAGCCAGCGGGCGCGCACCATCGCCACCGCGCGCTGGGCCCGAGGCTCCACGGACTTGCGCAGCGCTTCCAACTGGGCCACCACGGCAGGCACCCGGACGAATGGCATTCGCGACGTCATCCCGTGACCTCCCTGCGCAACACCCGGGCGGGCGCACCGCCCACCGTCACGCCCGCGGGAATCTTGCGGGAGATGACGGTGCCGGGCGCCACGGTGCAGCCCTTCTGGAGCTGCGCTCCTGGCAGGAGGATGGCGCGGCTGCCCACCGTCACCCCCTCCGCGATGACCATCGGCACCGACGGAGGCCGCTCGTGGCGGTTGCCCCTCAGCGGGTGGTGCTGGTTGTCCATCGCCTTGATGAATGCCCCCAGCCTCGCGCCCGGGCCCACGGTGATGGAGCTCAGGGCCTCCAAGGAGGCGCCGCCTTCGATGGCGACGTCGTCCCCCAGGATGATGAGGCTGTCGCTGGACATGGCGTGAAGCTCGATGGGAGCCAGCCGTCCATCCAGCACCACGCGGGAGCCCACGTGCACGCGGCCCGCGCCGTGAATCCACACGCGGCCCAGCACCGTGGGCGAGTCCCCCACCTCCTGACATCGCCTCAACTTCAGGCGGGACAGGAGGCCCCCGAGCTCGCGCGACAGTGATTGATGGAACGGCATCATGTCACGGCGTGGCTTGGACAGCGGGGATGGGAGGCTGCACGACGGGCGCGGGCAGGCCCGCCAGGAAGTTGAGCAGCTCCTTCGCCAGCCGCGCCTGCGCCGTCGCATTGAGGTGGCCGCCGTCGTCCGAGTAGCCCGGCACCATCGCCGGCCACGTCTGCCCGTTCAGCTCGTAGGTCTCCCGTGTCCCGTCGGGCGCCGTGGACTCCAGGCGCGCCAGGTCGAAGAGGGGCTCCTTGCCGCCATACGCCTTGCGCATCAGCTCGTTGAACGTCTCGCGCTGCACGTTCTCGGCGATGCCCCACACCGGTCGGCCGAGCAGCTCCTTCAGCCACGCCTTGGCACCTCGCTGCACCGTGGTGAGCGGCGCGGTGACGTGGACGAACGTGGTGCCCGGGTGACGCGCCTTCAGGCCCTCCATCGCGACGCGGTACTTCTCGAACAGCGCGCGCGTGTCCGTGGCTCCGTTGAAGTCGATGTAGCAGAACTTGAAGAACGCCACGTCCGTCGACTTCGCGAGCCCCGCGTCCATCATCCGCTCGAAGTCGGCGATCTTCGACTCGGGCTTCTCGTTCTGTCCCACCATGGCGTGGGCCAGGGTGCCGGGCGCCAGCGACTCGGTGGGGCTCTGGACCTCCACCACGCGCGGCACCAGCCCCTGCGGGGAGGCGGGAAGCTGCTTCACTCCGTCGAGGATGTTGCCGCCCACCGACTGGTGTCCGAAGAAGATGCGGCGGCTCGCCAGCTTCTCCATCGGGGCGCTCGTCTCCGCGGCGTTCGCCGCCGCGCCATGCAGAACCATGAGCAGCATGGCGGGCAACACCAGCGCGCTCACGCGAACCAGAAAGGTCCAGTCGAAGTGCATGCGGACTCTTAAACCCTTCCATCGCCAAGCGTCAAAGGGCCCACTGTCCGGGACGTCCGCTGGTGCGCTCCTCGTCACCCAAGCAAGGGGATGGGGTGAACTCAACCCACGTGTTTGTCAGGCCAAGGATCGCCGGAGGCCAGGGGCTTGACGCTGATGGGGAAGGGCGTTCCGCACCGCCCCTCCCCGCACGCCGAGTCGTGGCGGTGCTACTCCGCCCGCAGCGAGATGGACGGCGACACGCGACTGGCGCGCAGCGCGGGGACCCACGTGGCCATGAGCGACACGCCCGCGAGCACCACGGCGACACCGACGTAGACGCCAGGTTCGTTGGCCTGCACGCCGTACAACAGCGTCGTCAGGAGCCGCATGCAGCCGAACGCGGCCAGCAGCCCCACGCCCACGCCCACCAGCGTGAGATGGAGGCCCTGGCGCATCACCAGCCCGAGCACCTGTCTGGGATGCGCGCCCAACGCCAGGCGGATGCCCAGCTCCCGCGTGCGCTGACCCACCGCGTAAGCCATGACGCCGTAGACGCCCACGCCGGCCAGGATGACGGCGAGCAGCGCGAAGGCCGCGAGCAGTCTCGCCGTGGCGAGGGGTCGCGAGAGCTGGCGGTCCATCCGGTCCGCGAACGGCGCCAGGTCATAGATGGGCTGCTCGGCGTCCACGGCCTTGAGCTCCTGGCGCACCGACGACACCATCATCGACGGCTCGCGCCGCGTCCGCATCAGCACCGACATCGTCTTCACCGGATACTGCTCATAAGGCAGGTACGCCTCTGGCGTGGCGGGCTCCGTCAGACGGAAGTGGCGCACGTCCTCCACCACGCCGACGATTTCGCGGAAGGAGCCGGAGTCGCTCCAGTCCAGTCGCACCCTGCGCCCCAGGGCGTTGCCGCCCTCCAGGAACGTGCGTACGAAAGCCTCGTTGACGATGATGGTGGGAGCGCCCTTCGCGGAGTCCTGGGCGCCGAACTCCCTCCCCTGGCGCACGGCGATGCGCATCGCACGGAAGTAGTCAGGGGAGGCCACGCGGAACTCGGTGAGGTAGCGGTCGGTGTTCTGGTCCATCGCGCCCTCCAGGGTGAAGTTTCCGTTGGCGTTGGTGCCTCCCAGGGGCGCGTCGTTGACCAGACCCACCGCTTCCGTGTCGGGCAGCGCGCGCAGGCGCTCCAGCAACTCGCCGTAGAAGCCTCGCAGCCGGTCGGGTGTGCCGTACTTCACCTCGGGCAGTGACAGCCGCGCTGTCAGCACGCCTTCCGCGTCGAACCCCGGGTCCACCGCCTGCACGTTGCGCAGCGTCTGCACCATCAGCACCGTGCCCACCAGCAGCACCAGCGCCAGCGCCAGTTGCACCGCCACCAGCGCGTTGCGCAGGGGGTGGTTGGCGCGGGCGCCCACCGCGCTCCCGGACTGCTTCAAGAGCGGCAGCACATCCATGCCGGCGGTGTGCAGCGCGGGCGCGAGGCCGAAGAGGAGCCCGGCGCCCACGGAGAGGGCGAGGCTGAACAGCAGCGCCGGAACACTCAGCTCCACGGGCGCCATGCGCAACATCGACTGGGGCAGCAGCGCGCGCACCAGCTCCATGCCCCACAGCACCAACAGCAGTCCCAGGGCGCCACCGAAGAGGCCCAGGAGCACGCTCTCCGCCAGCGCCTGCTGCATCCGGCGGCCCCGACTCGCGCCGAGCGCGGCGCGGATGGCCCCGTCCCGCTGCCGCGCCAGGGCGCGTACCAGGAGCAGGTTGGCCACGTTCGCGCAGGCGATGAGGAGCACGAAGCCCACCGCCGCCCAAAGCGTCCACAGCACCGGGCGGCTGCTGGACGTGAGGTACTGCTGCCACAGCGCCGACGTCACCTTGTGCGGCTTCTCACCCGGTTCGGTCCGGGCGATGGCCAGGGCCACCCGCAGCAGGTCCTCCGTCGCCGCTTCCAGCGTGACGCCCGGCGCCATCCGCCCCACCACCTGCATGTAGTGGTTGCCGTGGGCTTCCGGGTCCAGCCAGTGGGGCTGCCAGAGGTCCGCGTCCTCGTTGAACTCCGGGAAGGTGAAGCCCTCCGGCAGGATACCCACCACCGTGTGGGTGCGCCCGTCCAACTGCAACGATGAGCCCACCGCGTCCGCCGCGCCACCGAGCGACTTTCGCCAGAAGCGATGGCTCACCACCACCACGCTCGAGCTGTTGCCAGGTTGCGCGTCCTCGTCCAGGAAGTCTCGCCCCTGGGCGGGGGCGACCCCCAGCAGCTTGAAGAAGTTGGTGGTGACGCGGCCCGCGCGGACCCGCTCGGGAGTGTCGCCCCCCGTGCGGCTCAAGTCCTGCCGGGTGAAGCCCGCGAGCCCCGTGAAGCCGCGGCCGTGCTCCCGCCAACCGAGCAGCTCCGGGGGCGAGAGGGAGGCGGTGCTGATGACCTCCTGCTTGCACCACAGGCGAACCAGTTGCTCCGGCATCTGGAACGGAAGCGGCCGCAGCAGCATGGCGTGGATGGCGCTGAAGAGGACGGTGTTCGCGCCGATGGCCAGCGCGAGCGTCAATACGGCGGCCAGCGTGAAACCCGGGGAGTGTCTCAGCGTGCGCAGCGCGTAGCGGAAATCCTGGCGGAGCGAGTCCATGGCGGCCTCTCAAAGCGAAGGCCGTGCCAGTCTCTCACGCCAGGAAATCCCCTGGCTTCCCAGGGAGGTCCCCCGCGTATCCGCGAAGCGCCTTCGCGGATACGGGAAGTCGCGTCCCGGAAATGAACACCGGCCCCGTGTCGACCTGGGTCGGACGGGGCCGGCGAGCCTTCAGTTCCGGTTCCAGCAGCCGGCGATTTCCTCGCACGCGAGGAGGACGTCGTTCAGCCGGCGCTGCTGGGACTTGGGCGCCACGAAGAGCCGGCCGGCGAACACGTCGAACACGCCGACCAACCGAGGGTCCACGGGGCCCCGCTGCTCCAGCCGCTCCTCGGCGAAGCGGTGGAGCACGGTGGCGATGTACTGGCCGGCGCGCTCATCCAGCGGCGCGTGCTTGGAGAAGTAGAGCTTCAGCACGCCCGAGCGCATCTGCCCGCGCGCATCCACGCCGCGCAGCAGCACTTCCGGCCGGACCTTGACGGAGACACCGGCGACTTCCAGGGGCGCCGGGTCCAGGTCCGCCGGACTGGCGACGGCGCAGGAGACGAGGTCGTCCGCGGCGGCGAGGCAGCGCTGGAGGGCCTCGGCGCACAAGGCCAGCCGGTGCGCGTCGAAGTCGGAGTCGGGCTGGGCATTGATCAGCCGGCGCTGGTGGTAGCGGAGGATGACCTCGTCACGGCCTTCGCAGAGGTACTCGGTGATGGCCTGGGCGGCCGCGGGGTAGCGCAGGTACTGGGGGTCCACGGGGTTGCGCTGCCCGTGGATGATGCGCTTGCGGAGGGACGGCGTTCCGGTGAGGTACTGGCCCAGCTGGTTGACGGAAACGCACGGGGTCTCACGAAGGGTGGTCATGTCGACTTCCTTTCCGGTAGCGAGAATGAGGACATACTACCGGAGGGGTCTGACATTCCCTCTGACGGGGACGGCGCCGGAGACACGGCCCGATGGACTCCCTGGCGGGTAGGGCGAGCAGGCCCAACCGGGGCGCGAAGGGCCCCCGGGGACGAGGGTCTCCAGGGCCTACTCGTGCGACGCGTGCAGCCCGAAAATCTGGCGCAGCCGGCCCAGAATCCGGCCCACTTCAGCGGGGATGGGGTCTGTGCCGGCGCCGCTGGCCTGGGCCACGGCACGCAGCTGGGTGCGCCGCTGGGCCAGGATGGCGGAGAGCTGCCGGGCCAGTCCGGGGTGTTCGGCGAACAGCCGCGCGAAGGTGGGGCGGTCCACCTCGAGCAGCAGCGAGTCCTCCAGGGCCACCACGGTGGCCGCGCGCTTCTCTCCGGTGAGCAGCGACATCTCCCCGAAGTAGCCTCCCTGGCCCAGGCGAGTGACTTCCGCCTGGGACTTGCCCGCGCGCACGCTGACCTCTCCGGAGGCGAGCACGTAGAAGGTGCGGCCGTCGTCGCCCTCCTGGATGACGTGCTCGTCGCGGCCGAAGCGGCGCACGTGGACCTCCTGGCCCAGCCGCTCCAGGTCCGCGTCCGCCAGGGGTTCGAACAGGTCCACCGCGCGCAGCAGCCGCAGCACGGTGTGCGCGGGCAGCTCCGGCCTGAGGGCATCCTCGCGCATGAGCACCACGCGATGGGGCACGGGCGGCTCCACGCCGTCGCGCCGCAGCCGGTACCACAGCCGCGTGTAGACCTCCGCCGTGACGGCGTCCGCGAGCGAGAAGTCATTCACGAAGAAGCGGACCATGTAGCGCACGCACTGCTCGTCGAACGCGAGCGTGCGAGCAATCGGCGCGGGGTCCACCAGGACTTGGGGAATCTCCCGCACCACGTCCAGCAGCGCCGCCTTCATCACGTTGGGAGGGGTGTCGTAGGTGGCCCGCACCTGCGCGTCCACGCCCACCGGCTCCCGGTCCTGGGAGAAGGTCTTGAGCTGCTCCTTGGCCACCATCGAGTTGGGCAACGTCACCAGCTCGCGGCGGAACGTCATGATGCGGATGGAGCGCCAGTTGACCTGGGCCACGCGTCCGGTGTGCTCGCCGATGCGGATGAAGTCGCCCACCTCGAAGGGCTTGTCGAGCTGCAGCGACAGGCCCGCGAAGAGGTTGCCCAGCGTCTCCTGGAGCGCCAGACCGATGACCACCGACAGCACCGCCGACGTGGCGACCAGTCCCGTGAGGTCCAGGTTGAGCTGCGTCTGGAGGATGGGGACCGCGGCCAGCGTGTAGAGCAGGAAGTCGATGACGTTGCGAAGAATCTTCGGCGTCGCCACGCCCGAGGAGCGCAGCCGCATCAGCTTCAGCCCGAAGCCCACGCTTGCCCGGATGACGCCGAAGGCGAACGTCAGCATCCAGGCGACCTGCAGCGCCTTCATGGGCCCGGGGGGCGTCGTGTGCGGCAGGGCCCAGGCGGCCACTCGCACCACGAGGAACATCACCAGCAGTCGGAGGGCCCCGGTGAGGTCCCGCTTCAGGTCCGCGTCGCCGCTGGAGGCTCGCGCGCCCAGCAGGAGGAGGACCAGGACCGCTCCCACGGCCAGCGACAGATTGCTCTGGAGGAAAGGCAGCAAAGCCCCCCGACTCTGGCCCGCGCTCGCATGAGGGTCAAGGCAGCGGTTGACGCGTGGCGCGCAAGCAGGGATACACGCGCCATGACGCTCGCATCGGTGCTGGGACAGCCCCGCGCGATTGATTCACTTCAGGCGGCACTTCGCGGTGGTGCGGTGCACCATGCGTATCTCTTCGCTGGGCCGGAGGGGGTGGGCAAGGAGCTCGCGGCCGTGGGGCTCGCCCAGGCACTGACCTGCCCCGAGCAGCCGAACGTGGGCTGTGGCGCCTGCGCGAGCTGCGTGCGGGTGGCGCGCGGACTCCATCCCGACGTCACGTGGGTGATGCCGGACGATGAGCGCGTGTCGCGCGGGCTGGCGGGGCGCTCGGACTTCACGGGCACGCCGAGTCGTGAACTTCGCGTGGAGCAGATTCGTGGGCTCCAGGAGCGGCTGGCCCTGCGCGGCCTGGAGTCTCGTCGCAAGGTGGCCATCGTCATCTCCGCGCAGGCGATGAACGTGCAGGCGCAGAACGCGTTCCTCAAGACGCTGGAGGAGCCTCCGTCGGAGACCACGCTGGTGCTGGTGGCCAACGCCATGGACAAGCTCCTGCCCACCATCCGCAGCCGGTGCAGCAAGGTGCACTTCGGTCCGCTCTCCGTGGAGCTCGTCGCCGAGCGCGTGCGCACCGCGCGCAAGCTGGACGCTGACACCGCGCAGCTCGCGGCCATCATGGCCGGTGGCAGCCTGGGCCGCGCGCTGGCGCTGGACGTGGAAGCGCTGGCGCGACGCAAGGACGTCGTCACCGCCTTCGAGTCCCTGCGCGGCGAGAACGCGGTGGGCCTCTTGCGCTTCGCGGACGAGCACGGCGGCTCGCGCGAGGACGCGGAGGCGACCTTGGAGTTGCTGGTGTTGTGGACGCGCGACGTGGCGCTGGTGAGGGCCGGTCGCGAGGACTCGCTGGCGAACCGGGACCTGCGCTCGCTGGCGGTGGAGGTGGCCTCGCGTATTTCCGATGCGGGGCTGCACCGTCGTCACGCGCTGCTGGAGGCGGCGCGCGCGGCGGTGGCTCGCAACGGCGCGCCCCGGCTGCAGTTGGAGCGGATGCTCATCGACCTGTTCACGGAGACCGCACGATGAGCTCGGACCTGGACGACGTGCTCGCGGGCGTGAAGGCCGGCAAGGTCTCTCCGCTGTACCTGCTGTGGGGCGAGGAGTACCTGGTCCGCAAGGGCGCGGACGAGCTGGTGAAGGTGCTCGTTCCCGACGCGGCGGTGGGTCTCAACCTGGTGACGCTGGACGCGGGCAGCCCGCGCGAGGTGGCGCAGGAGCTGGCCACCATGCCGCTGTTCCCCGGCCGCAAGGTCGTCGTCGTGAGGGACCCGGAGTTCCTCGCGCCGAAGAAGGGGCGGGGAGATCCGCTGGCCAAGGCTCGCGAGGCGTGGAAGGCGGGCAAGCGCAAGGAAGGCGCGCGGAGACTGCTGGCGCTGGCCGCGCGCGCGGGGTGGGGCGTGGACCGGTTGGACCCGTCCGCGTCTGGCGCTCCGTCGGTGGAGCAGTGGAAGGAAGAGCTGAACGTCGACCTCGCCGAAGCGGACGTGGCCTTCCTCAAGGAGGCCGCCGCCTTCTGCAAGGAGGAGCGCATCACCGCGCCGGAGGGCGACGCCACGGTGCTGATGGACCTCATCCAGAAGGGCGTCCCCGCGGGGCACTCGCTGGTGATGGCGGCCACGGAGGTGGACGCGAAGAATCCGCTGGTGAAGCTGGTGCAGGACAAGGGCCACGTCGTCGAGCGCAAGGTGGCCGCTCGCCACAAGGACCTGGACCTCTCCGACATCGCCAAGGAGTTCCTGGCGCCCTTCAAGAAGAAGCTGGGGCCCGGCGCGCTGGAGGAACTCAAGGAGCGCGTCGGCGGCAACATCCGCCTGCTCCAGTCGGAGCTGGAGAAGCTGGCCACCTACTCGGACGGGCCGGCCATCGAGCGCTCCGATGTCGTCTCGCTGGTGCACCACGCTCGCGAGGAGGAGTTCTTCGAGCTGTCCGAGGCGCTCCAGAAGCGGGACTTCCGCGGCGCGCTGTCGTACGCCGAGGACGCGATGGGGCAGGGGACCCATGCGCTCCAGTTGCTGGGCGCGGTGGCCTCCATCGTTCGCGGCCTGCTGGAAGCCCACGAGTGGATGTTCCGCTACGCCGGGGGCACCCCCCCACGCACCGCGAAGGACGTGGAGGCCCGGGTGTTTCCCAAGCTGGAGGCGGAGTTGAAGGGCACGCGGCGCAAGATGCCCAACGCCTGGGCGCTCACGTTCAGCATGAAGGCCGCCGCGGGCTACGAGCGCAAGGAGCTGCTGGGCTCGCTGGTGGCGTGCGCGGAGGCGGACCTGTCGCTCAAGTCTTCCGGGAATGGGCGGCTCGTCATCGAGCGCCTCCTGGCCACGGTGTGCCTCGGCGCCTGAGGAGCGGGCGGGCGGCGGGGGACGTGCACTTGGCGTCCGGCTCGGGTAGAGGAGGCCGGGTATGGCGGACAAGCGTCGCTTCGACCTCTTCGCGGACTTCATCGTGTCGCGCTTCGTGGCCCCTCGCGTCTTCGACGTGGCGGGAGGCCAGGGGCGTCTCAACGAGGCGCTGACCCGGCGCGGCCGGGCCGTCACCACCTTCGACCTGCGGCACAAGCACCTGCCGGTGACGTACGCCCAGCGCCCCTTCACGCTGGAGGAGCCGTGCGACGCGGAGCTGGTGGTGGGCATGCACCCCGACGGCGCCACTCGCATCATCATCGAGTACGCGGCCCGGCACGGCCTGCCCTTCGCCGTGGTGCCCTGCTGCTCCGACAACGGCATGCCCTACAACCCGTGGATGCGGCACCTGGCCGAGCTGGCTCGCACGGCGGGCTTCGCCATGGTGGAAGAGGTGCAGCTCTCCATGGACGGCCGTGCACGCGTCCTGGTGGGCGAGCCCGCGCCTGTCGCGCCGCGCTGAAGGGGACTGCCCGGCAGCGGACAGCAACCCGGGGCCTCGCGGCCAGCTGTGAGGGCATGTCGTCGCGTCTAGCTTTCCTGACACCCGTGCATGACGGGGCGGGAGCAGGCCATGGCGACGGAATGGGACGGCTATGCGACGGCGCAGGTCTGGCGCCCGGTGTCGTATCCAGGGCTGGTGCTGTATCGGGTGAGTGGCCGAGCGAACTCCCAGGCGCTGCATGTCCACGACGAACTCCAGCTCACGCTGGATGCCGGACATGTCCAGCAGGTGTCATGTGGAGGCGCTCGTCTGACAGCCCTGCCTGGGAGTCTGGTTGTCATTCCCCCGGGAGAGGTCCACGCGCTGCGCGGTGAAGGCGGGCGGCCGGGAGTGTTGTGCGGAATGCTCGTGCCGGCCGCGTTCCTGGGCGGTTCTTCTCCCTCGGGGCCGGAATCGGAGGATGAGCCTCCCGGAGAAGAGCTGCTGCTCGGAGGTTGCGCGGTGCTCGACGACCCGGAGGTGGCGCGGGACTTCGTCGCGTTGCACCGGGCGCTGAGGGCACCGGGACTCGAGAGGGAGCCCCGGTTGTGGGTTCTGCTGGCGGGCCTGCTGTCGCGACTGGGGCCGGGACGGGC
>NZ_VIFM01000242.1 GCF_006636215.1 Myxococcus llanfairpwllgwyngyllgogerychwyrndrobwllllantysiliogogogochensis
TGCGTCCGCCGAGGATGCGCACGACTGGGTGACGCGCTTCGTGGATTGGTACAACACCGAGCACCTTCACTCCGCCATCCGCTTCGTCACGCCTGACGACAGGCACTTCGGTCGCGAGGCCTCGCTGCTGGCTCGACGCCACCGGGTGTACCAGCGCGCCCAATCCCGTCACCCGGAGCGATGGAGCCGCGTCACGCGCAACTGGACTCCCGCAGGCTCCGTCCGCCTGGGCCCCTCGCCCAGCCTCATCCCGGCCGTGCAGGAGATGAAGCGCATCGGCTGAACCCTCTCACGCGGTCGGGTCGGGAGCCGGCGCGGTGGTGTACAGGCTGCTCTTGGCTGTCTCCGCCGTTTCCGGCTTCGTGCCCGTGTAGAGCGCGCCATCACTCCGTCTCCGGTCCCCGCCACATCGAACCGGACAGGCGGGTTTCCCGCATCCGGCTCACCGCGAAGGCGTCATCTCACCGGGGTTATGGTCCCGCTCGTTGGGAGGCCTGCTTTCAGGGCGGCGTAGTACCTCACCCGGTAGTCATTGAAGAGACCCCAGCTTCCGTACACGACGTCCTTACTCCACCGCTTCCAACCGAATCCCCCTCGCTTCGCTCTCTTCGCCGCGAACCGCCTCACCTTGAGCTCGACGTGGTGCTTCACCCTGTCGAGCGCCTGGTACGAGTTGCCCCACCGGAAGTAGTTCACCCAGCCGCGCACAATGGCATTCACTTCCGCCACGGCTGACTGCACCGCGAGTGCTCGGCTGTCCCGCAGGACGTAGCGCACGCGGCGCAGGACTTCGGTGACTTTCTTTCGTCGAGGATTCGTATTCGGGTACCACGTCCCCGTCTTCGGGCTCCTCTTCCACCGGAAGTCGAAGCCCAGAAACGCGAAGGAGGCGCCACGGTCGGTCATTGTCACCGTCCGCGTCTTCTCCGTGTTGAGCGACACACCGAGTGCCCCCGCCTCCTGGCGGATGCGCTCCAGCGCCCGGGCTGCCCACCTCCACCCCTTCTCGGAGTCGGGGGTGAGCACCACCATGTCGTCCAAGTACCGCGCATAGGTGAGGAAACCTCGTCCTCGGTCCAAGGCATGGTCGAGGTCGTTCAGCGCGATGTTGGCCAGCAACGGGGACAGGGGCGAGCCCTGCGGGATTCCCTTGTCCCCCGTACTCTTCAGGAACTGACTCACGAGCGCCAATACCTCGCCGTCCTGGACTCTTCGGGCTACCCGCTCCAGCAACGGCGCATGCCGGATGCTGTCGAAGTATGCCTTCAAGTCCACGTCCACGACGTGGTGCCTGCGCTGTCGCAGCCCCTGCCGCACGGTGTCGATGGCTTCATGCGCCGAGCGCCCCGGCCTCGCCCCGAAGGAACTGCCCGAGAAGTCAGCCTCGAAGATTGGCTCCAATACCAGCCTGAGGGCACCTTGGACGACGCGGTCTCGAATCGATGGAATCGAGATGACACGCACCTTGCCGCCCTCCTTCGGAATCTCTCTTCGTCGGTACGGTCTGGGGCGGTATGTGCCGGTGCGAAGTTCCTCGGCGACTGCGCCGAGAAACCCTGCCCGTCCCTCGTCCTCGATGTGCTCGAAGGTGATGCCGTCTTGTCCGGGAGCCCCGCCGTTGCGCTTGGCTTCCAGGTAGGCGGCTTCGAGAACGTCGGGTTTGAGGACGTGGACGTACAATCCCCAGAAGCGATGCTTCGGGGCGGATTTCGCCCGATGGCCTATCCTCGCGCGGAGGTCCTGCGGACTGATGGTGGGCTTTGTCATCCCGCTCCCGCCTCGCTCCACTGCTCGGAGTGCCTCCGGTAGGGGCCCTTCGCTCCACGGGCATTACCCCGCTTCATCGCTACTACGACCCCATCCGTCGGGCTCTCGCCTTCGCCGGGCTTCGCCTCATCGGCTCGCCGCAGCTACCTTGCTTCCGCAGGATTTCTCCACGGGGCGAGGAGCCCTTCCCTGTTTCCACTCATGTCCTTGTGCGCGTGCCGTCACCCTCTACCCCGCCGGGTGGTGCGGCCCCTTGGTCGTTCTGCGGGGACGCCCTGCTGCCTTCGCCGTAGTTGTGGCGGCTCGGCACCCGGAGGTATCAATTGACGGGGCCTCGACTGGGCATTCACTCGTCGTTACGGCCCGCGCACTCGCTCACCCCGCTGAAACGGGGCTTTGTCAGTGGGCTTCACCGCAGGGGTCTCCCCTGTCGGCGCCACCCCAGCTATGCGGCCTTGACCTGTTGCCGCCTCGGGACTTTCACCCTACGGGTCCATGAGTTCCTCCAGGCATCACACATCTACCTTGACGCTCACCGGTGACAGTAGGCTTGGCCCCTGTCGCACCTCCGACAGAGCCAGAACAATTCCCCGCAATGACAGCACTCTCGCTCTCGAAGCTCGTGCACCCGGGCCTCCGGGTGGACGCTTTCGTGACACGGGCGCCTCTTGTTGCTGTCTGTCGCGGAGAGGTGGCGACTCCATTTGTCCGGCGGCCTGGCCTTCCTCCAGGTCGCTCATCTCGTCCACTTCTGCCGCCCAGCGTGGCTCAAGGCTCCCCTGCCGCCAGTTTTCGGCACCTCGAGCGTTGATGCGCGGCCCTCCAATCCCGCGCTTCTCCGCGCTCGGGTGGATCGAAGACCCGCGCTTCTTGAAGGTCGCCTCCAGCACAGCCACTTCAAGGTGCCCCATGGACGTCAGCAGGCCTCGCAGGTAGCTGCCGTTGCGTTGGTCCTTGCGCCCCGCCACCTGTTGCCAGCGCCCCGCGCCCACCAGGCCTCGAATCTCCTCCTCCAGCAGCATCTCCAGCGTCATGCGGATGGCTCCCAGGAAGAGGGCTCGCACGTCGGTGCGCACCTCCTCGTGCGAGGGCGCGGCAAAGTCTGTATCGTCCACGGCTGGGAACTTCTCGGCCTCCTCGCCAAAGGAGGACCGTCTCGGTTGGTTTCACCCAGGAGCTTCCCTCTCTTCCGCTCGCCCCTGCTCGACATCTACACACTTATAGGGACACGACCCAGAGAGGTATTGAGGCGTCTGAGCCGGGCGCAATTCCGACCTCTATCAAAGGGAAAAGAGGACCCAGCGGCTCGTCATGCGCATCGCTCACGTCATGACGCACATTTTGACGCACTCATGACGCAGCGACCGAATTTGGGGTAGGCACACCCATCGCACGCTCGGAGGCGTGCTCGCGGATTCGCCTGTCCCGGTGGTGCGGCGCGGGCGATGGTGCTGGGCCCGGCATCCGCCGGAGCCTCTGTCACAGCGCCGCAGCGACGGCCCGGCGGTCCGCTCGCGCCGTGGGGGCCAGGAAGCTCTCGAGCTCCTGGTCGAGGCAGACCGTTCGAACGGCACGCAGTATGTCCTGTTGCACAGGGGTGTCCGCCGCGAAGCCGTCCGCAAACAGCCGCTCCCAGCGCTGGACGGCGCCACAGCGCATGAACCTGAGCATGTATTCATCGAAGGTCAGGCGTATGCGATGAAGCGACCGTTCGGAGTAGTTCCAGTGATACAGCGGATAGAGGTCCAGGGCCGCCATATCGATGAAGATTGGGTATTCGCCGTAGACGAGCACCCGGTACTTTCCCTCGGGGCGCCCGTTCAGCCGACTGTCTCCGAGGTATTTGGCGACGAGAGACTCCTTGCGCCAGAACAGGTCCATATAGCCGGAGATGCGTGAGTCCGCGAACAGGCCGTCTCTGCGCCACGAGAGGACGGTCCCGTCGAGCTGCCGATAGAAGTTCAGCACACCCGCCGGTACGGGATGACCGAGAATCAGGTGCGCAGCGATCATCTCGCTCGACATCGGCGCGCCGCCATCCACGAGCAGCCGCCCCTTCCCGGGCCTTTCCGGTCGCATCCATGCTCGGCCGGCCACGGCCTGTGCGAGTTCGGCGTGCCAGTCGACCCCCGGCGAGGTCGCCACCAGGAGCCCGGCGACCTCTCGCTCGAGCGCTTCGAATGATCCGGTCAGTCCGAGCTCGCGGCGAGCGGCCTCGGCGACGAGTAGCGGCCATAACGGCGCCCCGGCGCAACGAATCGCCAGCGCGAGGTACTCCTCCAGCCGAAACGGCAGCGTCCAGCGCTTCGTGTCCAGCGCGAGCACGAGCTCATAGCTGCCCTCCACGAATCGCGCGCACGTGTGCACATGGTGCCCACGATGCGAGGTGCACGCGAGCGGGAGCAGTCCTTCGCGAAGCAGCGGGTCCTGCGTCGGGTGCGCGACGTGCCGGACCAGCGCGTCCACCAGCGCCTTGATCGCATGGAGCTGAATCTGACCGCCGGGCCAGCGCAGTCGCATGCGATTGACGGCGACGAGGCCGTCGCGCAGGTCGTCGGGCAGCGCGGGCAGAAGGTCGCGCAGCGCCTGCAGATCGGCACGCGCGACCTTCTTCGGCGGGAGGTACTCACAGCCGGCCACCGCCGCGAGCGCGACTCCCGGCGGCGGGCCGAGGCCCGAGGGACCACGAAGCGCGGTAAGTAGATCGTTCAGTGACATCGAAGCGAGATTGTGTGCGTGCTGGCTGTGGTGGGGTCAAGTCCAAAGGCGAACGCATCATGCGTCACTGAAACTAAAGGAATTTGCGTGCGAGGGGTCGGTGGCGGAGGGTGAGACACCATGCTCGCCCAGCCCCCCAAGTCAGCCCAGTGGAGTATGCGCAAGCGGCCTCACAGCGGAAGTTGGCTACACAAACCACCTGTCCACCGACTCGGCTCTCCCGCACTTCGTGTGGGTCCCCGCTGGAGAGCAGGCAGGCGCGGCAAGCTGGCAATGGGGCGAATACACCCTGGAAATGGAAACGCTGTACCCGCTTCCAGGGTGTCGGGTGGACTGAGATGTATGGCCTCGCCAACTTCGACCTCCTGCGTCTTCGAGTGCTGCTCACCGTCTGAACCTACGGTCCACACGAAGTGCGGGAGAGCCACGAAACCGGGGCAACTTCACTTCGAACCATCGGTCGGGCTCCGGGTCGCGAAACAAGAGAAGAGGCTCAGGGGTGCAGTCGCGAACAAGGCGTCATCTATCTTTGGCGGAAGCAGGGAGCAACCCAACGCCGTCCACTCGTATCGGCACCAGCCATGGGCACGTCGAGCGGCACGACAGGTTTTGAGTGACTCAGAATTGGCCCGACATCCCCATCATGGCCCCACCCTCGGGGAGCAGCGAGATGGACATCCGAGGCACTTCGCGAGGTGCGCGGTCGGAGCGCCAGGCTTCGAGGACATGCTCGGCGGGTGACCGTTGCAGGAAGGCGTCCAGCAGGAAGCCCGTCCCAGCAATCATGAAGGCCGGCCCTGCCAGCCGATTGAGGGCGCGACCATAGTTCTCCGGCAACGGGGGCTTCGCGTCCTCCATCCACACCGTGAGGGCAGCACCTGTGGCGAATACGAAAGCGCCCGTCAACTTGAGAGCAAACCTGTTGCGCTCCTCGGTGACCGCGATGCTCCGGAGGCGCTCTTCGGTGCGCGCAACCACCGAGGCGTGGTCCTCCTGAGTCAAGAGCGCCCGCCGATATTCCGCTTCCACCTCCTCCCCCTCCGTGCTGCTCAGCAGCGACCATGTACCGGCCCCAAGGAGGAGCGCGCTTGCCCCCAGATAGCTCCAGTTCGCAGCCTTGTACCCGCCCGCCCTCAGGTTGAGCCCTCCCGCGAGAGCCAATGCCGCGCCACCCGTGAGCCGGAGCGCACCTTCGACGTGTCTGCTCTGGCGCTGCTGTCGTCCCAGTTGCCCCAGAAGCAATCCCATGCGTTCACCGTCCTCGCGCGAGATGCCGTACACGGGAGTGGGGGTCGCCGCTTGTGCACTGCGGAAGTCAGCAAGCGCCTGGGGGCCAAACGGCTGAGCGAAGAGCATGCGCAGTGGGTCCGTGATTCCCCGCGCCTCCAGCACGCGCTCGACGGAGACGAGTGAGGAGAGGGTCCCCTGTTCCGCAGGCAACCCGAAGCGCTCGGAGCTCCCATCCGCGAGCACCCGCTCGACGCTCCCACCGCGAATGGCCTGGGGCAGGCGCAAGTGGACACGATGGCCCGCCTCGCTGTGGCTGTCTATCCAGCGCAGCCCCTCCGCATCCCGCACAACGAGCCGGACGGGCTCTGTCTCACCCACATCGAGCACCGCGCCGTTCGCGACCCCGGACTCCATCAGATGGACCTGGTTGTCGCCCGAGGGACCTCGGGCAAACACATGCGGGCGGAAGGCGGGATTCTTCACTTCGTGGCTGGCGGTCTCCACGAAGGCAGCCAGCTCTTCGTAGGAGACCGCCCCGTCCCCGTCCCCGTCCGCCGCGCCGAGCAACCCCGAGCGGACCGCATGACTGAAGATTCCGGACTGGAGCTCCGACCACTCATACACCTCCGCCTCCGCGCTCGTGGAGAGTAGCACCCCGACATTCTGGAGCCTGCGCCCCATGGCCTCCGCGGAGTCCACGGGCGTGGCGTAGCGCCGGCCGCCGGGCTTGCGCGGGTTGAGCATGAAGAACGAGTTGCAACTGTCGAGGACCACGTGGGCCCGTTGAACCGGAATCCTGGACAGCGCCTCCTCGAGCGCGTCGGACGTGAAGGCGCCATCGGAAAGCTCGAGGAAGCCCTTTCCTTGCTCGACATCCCCGTGACCGGCGAAGAGGAAGTACAGCTCACTCTCCCGTCCCTGGCGCGTGTTCTCTCGGACGCGCCGCGAGATATCCTCGAAGGCCTCCTGAAGCCGTGCGAGGGTGGGTGGCTCCGCCCGCTGCCGCACCTCCGGAAACAGCCGCGCGGTGTCCTTGTCGAGTTCCGTGAGCACGCGCACATATGCCCCCGGGGCGAGCACCCGAAAGACGGTGTCGTACTTGGCAGCGTCATCGTCCGCGAACTGGAGCCGGGGGCGTCCGAGGGTGGCACTCGTGTTGTTGCCGACAATCAAGACGAAGCGCTCGCGCGTTTCGGCCAAACAGAGCATGGGGAGGAAGAGCAACGTGTACGTGAGCGACTTCATGGCCGTGGAGAGATTCATGGCGCTTTCTCGAGCATCAACGTCCAGTGGGTGAGTGCGGCCTCCGGCCAACGCGCGCGGAGGAGTGGTTCCAGGTTCGGGCTCTTCTCGAGCGCCTCCACGTCGAGGACGCGGAGGGGCTCGGACGTCACCAGCGCAAAGACTTGCAAGGGGCCCAACGCGGGCTGGTCGAGCAGCACCGCCTCCGGCATGGGGGTGTCGCGTACCGAGGGCGACAGCTCGACCGAGCGAGGGTCCTCCCCCGGCGTGAGGTACGCGGGGTAGAGCCAGTGAAGTTCGCCGGCTGCGTCCCTGGCGAAGAGGAGGAGAAAAGCGGGCGTCTCGCCCAGGTTGCGGAAGCGCGCGAAGAGCGGGGTCGACGGCGAGAGGACCGCTCCGGGACGAAGCAGCACGGGTGGGCTGCCGGCGGAGAGCAGGTCCACTCCAACATACCGTTGGAGTGGCGCAACGAATTGCCCGCCACGCGCGGCGAACTGCGTTCGGAGGGGAGAGAACTCTTGCACCGCATATCCACACAAGACGCCTGTCACCGCCAGGCATGCCGTGGCGAGTCCTGCGCGCCAGCCCGGTGCCCACCAGGCCACGGGGTGGCGGAGGGGCTTGTCCTTGAGACGGGCCATGAGGGCTTGGACGTCGCGCTCATCCACGGGAGGCGGTGGCGCGCTCAGGCGGGCCACCAGCTGCTTCTGTGCGTTCAGCTCTCGGCGGCAGGATGCGCAGCCGGACAGGTGTCCTTCGAGCCACCGGGAACGATGGAGGGTGCTCTCGCCATCCAGCCATTCCAGCAGCTCCATGGGGTCGGGACAGGGGGCGCTCATTCGCCATCCTCCTGGGTGTGCGCGCGCAGTTGGCGGATGCCGAGAAACACGCGCGAACGGACGGTGCTGACAGGCACATCGAGGATCCGAGCAATCTCGGGGTAGTCGAGCCCCTGGCTGAATCGCAGCAGCACGGCCTCCTTCAGCTTGGGAGACAGCTCGTGCAGGGCCACCAGGGTGCGTCGGCGGCGCTCGACGTCGAGGAGGGTGTCGAGGGGGGAGTGGGCAGTGACGCCCTCCTCCTGAGTGAGGTGCCGCTTGCGGCGCACGCGGTCGCGATACTGATTGCGACAGAGGTTGCGCACCACCGTGTAGAGATAGACGGAGAAGGGACGCGCTGGCCGGAACTCCCGGCGCGCATGCCAGACCTTGAGCAGGGCCTCTTGCGCGGTCTCCGCCCCCGCGGCGGCGTCGCCCAGATAGCGGGTCGCGAACTGCTGAACCTGCGCCAGGTGCCGCCGGACGAGGGCCGCGAAGGCGTCCTCTGCCCCCGCACTGGCCAGGAGCATCAGCTCCGCGTCAGTGCGCTCCTCGACCGGCCTGTCTGGAGGCGGCACGACGAACATTCTCGGATTTCGCTCGGACATCGGCAGGAGAACACCGTAGAGCGAAGTCCGTTGAGTCCCTAGATGCGGATTTCTCCAAGAGGAAGAGGGGCCGCGCCACCGGAGCGCCGCAATCAGACCGCAGGTGTCTCACCGGGGCAGGTTGGGAGCAGACTCTGCCGCCCCGAAGCCCGGGCACTGAGTCACTCGTGCGTCGACCCATAGTCGCCAGGGCGTCAAGGTGAGTCGGCGAAGCGCACAAGGGCGTCGTCAGCGCAGACCATCTGCCGAGGCTGGGCTCCAATCCAAGGGACCCCGCATTTCGGCATTCGGGCCCACTTCTCTTCAGGGGACGTTGAGCGTTAGGCAGACGCGCGGGCCTGTAGCGCCCCCGACAGGCTCAACGCCCAGCGCCCCCATCCAGCCTGAGCGCGGCCCGCCACACCCGTCGCACAAACATAGCGGGCTCTCGCTCAAGGGTTGGAAGTTCTTAGCGACTCAATCGGACGCGGTTAACAGGCGCTGTTAACCGTTGGGGCAGCGGTTAACACCATTTCCTGAGACTCTCAATTCTCCGCTCCAAGGTCTCCAGGAAGGCTGCTCTCTCTGCTCTCCGGTTTCATTCCTTACATGCTTTGCAGGCGTCCACAGGGGCGTCGCGAGGCGGGCACGGCCCCTACGGAGGGCCGGCCTGCGCGCCCCAGGCTGAAGCGGGTAGCCGATGAGCCGCGCCCCCGGCGCCGGTCAAGTCCCGAATCGTGTGTAGTTGGTTCGGAGGGGGAACGGGGGAGGAAAGCTCCTTGGCTGCATCATTCAGCGGTGTCTGGGGTTGAAGTCAGAGGGGCCATGTCCAGGTAGCGGCGGTCGTCCCAGATGCCAGTGACTTCAAGGGCTTCGTGCCCCACGAGCTCGACGAAGCCCACAGTTCCAGGCACGCTCCAGATCACAGGATGTCAGCACCGTTCTGCTGATGTCACGAGCCGGTCACGGCCACGGTCACGAGGCTTGCCTGGAGGCCCACCCCTCGGGGTGCCGACCGCCCTTCGGCCCTTGCACCGTGCGCAGATATCTTTGGGCTTCGCGTTCTCAAAGGACTCCGCGTGACCGCATGGACAGGACTGCCACCTTTTTTCGATGACACCCGACGATCCAAACCATTTCACGGTAGCTTTCCCGTGTCATGACAGTCGATTGCGCTTCGCACTGCGGGGTCCTTCACATGGCCGATTCCCGGACCTCCAGTCCAGTGAGTCGACACCCGATCAAAACCCCATGACCCCAATCCGAAGTCTGTGGCTCGCGGCCGCCCTACTGATGGCCGCCTGTGGAACGACTGAGCTCGCGCAGCCCGACGACGTACAGGATGCGACGACGGCCCAGGGCCTCTCCACCCTCTCCGTGCGAGGAACCACCAGCGCGAGCGGCCTAGCCACCACCACCCTCTCCATTCCCACCCCCGTCGGTACGGCCGCCGGAGATGTGCTGGTGATGCAGCTGAGCAATCGCGAGGCCGTCACAGCCGTCGCTACCCCACCCGCTGGCTGGACGCTGCTGCGCTCCGAGCAGAGCGCCTCGGCCATCAGGTCCTGGCTCTTCCTCCGCGTGGCCAGCGCGGCCGAGCCGAGCAGTCACACCTTCACCCTCGACCTCGCCAGCGCCATGGCGGCCACCCTGGTCGCGGTGTCGGGCGCGGATCCGCTCCAGCCGATCGACGTGCACGTGGGCCAGAAGAATGGCAACAGCGCGAGCCTCGCGCTGCCCGTCGCCGCCACGTCGTCCGCGAACGGCCTCGCAGTGTGGTTCTCGGCCCAGGTCTGGGGAGGCGCCGCGTGCCCCGCGGTCCACACCCCGCCGACGGGCTTCACCGAGCAGCTCGACACCTGCCTCGTCTCGTCGTCGCACGGCGTGCTGCACAGCGCCGCCACCTCGGAGCTCGGGGCCGCAGGTGCCCAGCCCGCCTTCACCGGCAGCTCCACGCTCCCCAACACCAACATCACGCACGCGGTGGTGCTGCGCCCCCTCCAGCCGCCGGCCACCGGGGAGATCACCCTCGTCGGCACCACGCACGCGAGCGGCAAGACGGTCACCAGCCTGACCCTCTCGAGCCCTCCGGGCGTCGCCGCCGGTAACGTGCTGCTGGCGCACCTTGCGAACCGGAACCAGATCGGCGCCGAGCTCACCCCGCCCGCGGGTTGGACGCTGGTGCGCACCGACATGAGCACCTGGAGCATCCGCGGCTGGGTCTTCGTCCGCGTCGCCACCGCCAGCGAGCCCGCGAGCCACACGTTCCAGAGCTCCATCGCGAGCTACTTCGTCGGCAACCTCGTGGCGTATGCCGGCGTCGATCCGGCCAACCCGATCGACACGCACGCCGGCAAGAGCAACAGCGGCTCGACGGCCTTCACGACGCCGCAGCTGAGCACCTCGACCGCGGGCGGGGCTGCCGTCTGGTTCGGCGCGCAGACGTGGACCGGCGCCGCGTGTCCGACCCCGGCGATCGAGCCCCCCGTGGGCTTCGCCGAGACCTACGACACCTGCCTGGTGTCCTCGTCCCAGGGCCTCGTCTTCAACGCCGCGTTCATGCCCCTCGCCGGTGCCGGCCTCCAGGGACCGTTCAACGGGAGCTCGACGTTCGCCGAGACCAACGTCGCGCAGGTCGTCGCCCTTCGCCGCGCCGAGGTCGCGCCGTCCTCGGGGGTCTCGTTGCGTGGGAGCTCGCACCACAGCGGCCTGTCGCTCGCTTCGCTGTCGATCCCCAAGCCGTCGGGGACCGCGGCCAACGACGCGCTCATCGCGCGGGTGACCGTGCGCAACAACATCACCGCGACCGTCACGCCGCCCGCCGGCTGGACGTTCCTGCGCTCGGAGCAGAGCGCCTGGGCCATCCGCACCTGGATCTTCTACCGCGTCGCGGGCGCCTCCGAGCCTGCGAGCTACGCGTTCGCACTGGACGCGACCACCCACATGGCGGGGAGCGTGGAAGCCTTCAGCGGCGTCGATCCGGTCCAGCCAATCGACGTGCACGCAGGCCAGAAGAACGGCGACTCCGCGTCGTTCACCGTGCCCGACGTGGTGACCGGCAGCGCGGGTGGCCTCGCCGTCTGGTACGGCTCACAGGTCTGGCCGGACGCCACCTGCCCTGCCACCCGCATCGAGCCGCCGCTCGGCTTCACCGAGGCCTTCGACGCGTGCCTGGGTCACGCCAACGGACTGCTCTTCAATGCGGCCTACCGGTCGCTCACCGCGCCGGGCCTCCAGACGGGCCTCTCCGGCAGCTCCGCGTTCGTGCAGACCAACACCGCGCACGTGATCGTCCTGCGCGCCGCCAACGCCCCCGCCTGCATGGTCGGAGACACGTACGCGAGCACCTTCACGCTCCAGGGCACCGTGACCGCGCCGGAAATCGTGGAGCCCTCGGGCCTGGCCGCGAGCCGCGTGGTCGGCAACGCGCTCTACGTGCACAACGAGGACACCACCGCGATCGTCGCGATCAACACGCTCAACGCGAGTACGATCGGCACGTTCAACGTGACCAACGTGACGC
The DNA here is from genome assembly GCF_006636215.1 of Myxococcus llanfairpwllgwyngyllgogerychwyrndrobwllllantysiliogogogochensis. Taxonomy (GTDB): domain Bacteria; phylum Myxococcota; class Myxococcia; order Myxococcales; family Myxococcaceae; genus Myxococcus; species Myxococcus llanfairpwllgwyngyllgogerychwyrndrobwllllantysiliogogogochensis. The sequence goes on from NZ_VIFM01000242.1 coordinate 11,886, forward strand.
CGGCCGACTGGGAGGACCTCGCAACCGGGCCCTGCCCGAGCGGCTCGTGCATCTTCATCGGTGACATCGGGAAGTGGAGCGCCAACTTCCCTGCGGGTGGCAGCCCCACGTCGTTCACGATCTACCGCGTGCCCGAGCCGAATCTCGCCAACGGCCAGACCTCGGGGGGGCTCGTCGCCGAGGCCTTCCCGTTCGTCTATCCGGACGGCGCGAAGGACGCGGAGTCGCTGATGGTGCACCCCACCACCGGGGACATCTACGTCGTCACCAAGGACGGGGGCACGGGGAAGAGCGGCGTGTACAAGTTCCCCCAGCCGCTGACGCCGGGCGTACAGGCCACGCTGATCCACGTCCACACGATCCAGCTGCCGCTGAACGGAGACGCCAACTTCTCGGCCGCGACCGCGGCGGCGATCCACCCATGCGCGGATCGCTTCCTCCTTCGCACCTACCGCACTGTCTACGAGTTCCGTGCGACGCCGGGACTTGGCTTCGAGTCGGCCGTCTTCGCGACGCCCGTCACGCTGACCGACACCACCGAGGGCCAGGGTGAGGCGATCGAGTACGAGGCCAACGGCGCGAGCTACTTCACGATGAGCGAGAGCCCCTCGCCCTTCAAGCTCAAGCGCGTGCCCCTGCAGTAGGACCGCGTCGACACGCCGAGGAGCAAGGCCGGTCGTGGGGCACGTCCCCATGGCCGGCCTTGCTGCTCCGAGTTGGGAGCTCGCGCTCGGTGCCGCCGTTCACGCGGTCGTACACACGGCGTCCCGCTTGAAGCCCAGGCACACCCGCGGGCCGGAGCATGAGCACCGGCCCCCGCGCGCATCGCCGGGCCAGATGCCTCTCCTCGGACGCGCCGTGCGGCACGGAGGTCTCCGCGTCAGACTCCTTGCGAACCCGCGGGGCAGCTGCGCCCGCTGCGAGGGAGTCCACGCGATGGAGACCATGGCCACGGCGCTGCGTCCTGCCTGCTCTCGCCCCCAAGGCGTCATCAACTCGGCACGTCAGCCGAGGCGACAACTTCCCTGAAACAGGGGGCCACGGCCGTGAAGCTCAAATAATCGGGCCTTGTCAGGAACGAAAGTCACCCGCCGTAGAGTCTCCCCGAAAGGAGCGGCGACCATGACGACGTTGACGACGCGGACGAACCCGATGAAGCGCAGCTATCGCAACAACCTCTGGCCCCAGTTCGGTGCCGCCTCCTGCTCCCTTGTGAGCTTCGCCTCGAAGTCCCTCGTGGGATTTGACCGGCTTGGCGGCCCTCCGCCCGTACCCTGCTGACGCTCGCGCTCCTTCACTGGCGCGCCAAGCCACGCAGAGGCCGGGCTCCCATCCAGGGGACCCGGCCTCTCGGCTTTCTGGGCTCCCAGCGTCCCCATTCAACACCGGCGTGGCCAGCCACGCACAGCCACACCGCATCACGAGTTACAGCTCGAGGGCCGGACTCGCGTCCGTGCGCCAGGAATCCTGGCTCGCGTTCGAGTACCCGACAGCCTCAAGGTCTCTGACAACTGAATCGTCGTGGTGAATGTATGCCGCCCGCGCGCATCCGGGGCGGCAAACAATCTGCCTCCGTAGCTCATTGGAAGAGCATCCGCCTCTTAAGCGGACGGCGAGGGTTCGAATCCCTCCGGAGGTACTCATACCGGGGTCGTCTAACTAGCAAGGATGGCGGACTCTGACTCCGCAGATGCAATTCCTGCCTCCGGTTCTCTCTTCACACAGCACATTCCCCGGTAGCTCAATGGCAGAGCGCGCGGCTGTTAACCGCGAAGTTGAGGGTTCGAATCCCTCCTGGGGAGCTACTTGAAAGGCCCTACCAACTGGTAGGGCCTTTTTTGTTTAACAAGGGCCTCGCGATTACATCGCGGGGCCTTCGTGCTTAAGCCGCTGAATCCCAAGGGATTTTGCCTCGCGGTGCTGAAGAGGGCGCTCTCAGCCCTCTTCCCCAGAGAGCAAGACGCGCCCTCCTCTCCGCCGCCGATTGGGCTCTCTGGACCGCTCTTTCACCCGTTTTGGGGAGAGAGAGGCCGAGAGTGGTTAACAGTTTTGTTAACCACTTCGGACCACCGATTCTGACAATCCCTGGCTTTCGATGTCGTACCTTCCAGGGTTACGCCATTTCCCTCTTTCAGAATGCCGAAATGGGCGACCTGTTAACCGAGAGAGCGAAAAAGGGCTCGCCGTTACTCGGTATCCCCGATTTCGTCGCGCGGCGCAGACTCTCCGAGACTCTCAGAAGCTCTTGGCCGAGTCCTCGGCACAGCCCCCTGCCCCGCCTCTCTGCTCTTGCCCGCGCGCCGTGGTGGCTCCGAGAGAGACCTGCTGGGCAAGGAAGACGGCCCGAGGATGCGCCCGCGTTCGCCCACTCCTGTGCTGAGCCGTGCAGAGGCCCGCGCAGAAGTCCGCCGCGACCGTCCCACGAGGGCTCCGCTGATCCGCTGAGGCGAGGCTGCGCTTCCAGCCCGCGAAGGGCTTCGCGTGAACGAGCTCTGGCCAGGCGCGCCGAAAAGGCATGGGTTCCTGCGCAGTTTTCGAGCGAAGCACGGACTGCTACCTTCGCCGTTTTTTCGCAGCACGCGAGGGGACATCCATGGCGGAAGGCAGCCTGCTGAACCTCATCACCTTCGGCTACGCCAGCCGGTATGAGGCAGCGGCCACCCGGGCGGAAGGCGCGAGCAGCGCGCTTCGTGCCCTTGAAGTCGAGACACAGGGCCTGGCGGAGCTGCTGGCTCGAATCGAGAAGCGCCTCGCGGCTGGCGAAGTCCTGGTGGAGATTGCCCAGCTCGCTGACAGGCGGGTCTTCGTGACGGGGCTTCAACGGCGCGGCGCGGTGGACCACTACCTGTACGAAGGGGACACCGGGCGTTCCGAGAAGCCAGTGCTCTCCTTCGTCGGCACGTTCGGCGATGACGCTGTGACGCTGAACGAAATCGCCTGCAACGAGAAGCGCTGCCACCTGGACCACGGGCCCCTGCTCCTCAAGCACGTGGTGGCATTCGCTCGAGACCAAGGTCTCAGTGACATTCGCGGCACACCGCGTCCCGCGGACTGGAGTCATGGCCACGTCCCAGAGAGCTTCAAGGTGACGCATGCGATTCAGCCAGAGCGAAAGCCCGTGGCGGACATCCTGCCTCTGCGTCGACGCCTTCGAAGGGAGCAGACGAGTGAGGTCGCAACATGGCCACCCGACGCGTTCCGATTGATGCAGTTGATGCGGGACTTTCAGAAACAGACGGCGACCGCTGTCTGGAAGGAGCGCCGCAGACTCGACATCCGGACGGCCCGAGAGGAAGTGTCGCCGGCTGCCATTGAAGCCTTCGTTCAGCACCTCATCGACTCACAGGCAGCGGTGGTCGGCCTCATGAGGGACCGGACGCTCGTCGACAACCTCAAAGAGACTCACCCGCTGGCGTTTCGCTTCGGGCTCAACGGGAGAATCGAGAAGTTGGAGCTCGTGCTGCTCGCGAAGCACTCAGCCTGGCGCAACATGGGGATGGCCCACGTCCATCTTCCTGAACTCGCCAAGGGAGGACGTCGGGCGAAGGCCGCACCTGCACGCAGGCCCGTCGCGGATCCACGCCCCTTCCTTCCATCCGTCGGCAAGCCACTCGTCCTCGTGCTGCGTGATGGAATGGTGCTCCACCTGCCACTGCTCGCCGTGGGCCCGTTTGACCTTCTCCTGGGCTGGCCGGGCAATGAGGTCCTCGTGCACCTGCACGCCATCACCTTCTGGGAAGCGGCGTAGCCGCCTCAAACTGCCAGACCGAACCCTGCGCGCCAGCCGGCACTCTCTGGCGCGCAGGGGAAGCGCATTTACCCGAGATGCGTCCCGCGCTGCCGCGGAGCCTCCCCCATAACTAGCCGAAAAGGGGCGGAAGGCTGGTTACCTCACGGCGGCCTGCATGAGCCCACAGACACCGTTCTCGATGAATCCACCTCGGACTCAACCATTTCCTCTAGGTACTTCCATCACCAAACCTAGCCATCGCCATATCATTCAAACCACTCCTCACTAAATAGTACTTATCATGCATCAAATAGACATGAACACCAATCTCGGGGAGAATATTGACGTGGATTGCCTCCACGCCACTCTGCTCAATCAGACCGGCCAGCGCTCCAGCCATCGGACGAGTCAGCGCGTCCGTCATATAGAACCCAGCCAAGCCAATCTCTTCAAGCACCACAGGCAGGAGCTCTCGCCGCATCCTTTCCCTGGCCTCGGCCTCTTCTTGCTCGAAATTTCTCACCTGTTTCCTCCGGAACAGAGCCTTGAGCGGCCCTGTTGATGGCCGGTCCTGCAGACTCTAGCGCGACGCCCAATGCCTCCACCCCACTAAGAGGTTCTAACAAAAAGTGGTGCTATAAGGCCCACCATGAAACTACCCAGACCCGTCTTCCGCACCTCGTCTCTCGTCCTTCTGTCCATGGCCACGGCAAGCTCGGGCGTGAGCGCGGCCGAGAAGCCTCTGTCGGCTTTCGCCAAAGAGATCCTCGCGGCACACAACTTGATCCGGAAGCAGGCCCCAGCCAAGCCCC
>NZ_VIFM01000243.1 GCF_006636215.1 Myxococcus llanfairpwllgwyngyllgogerychwyrndrobwllllantysiliogogogochensis
CCCGTGGCTCCCGTGGCCCCCGCCGAGGAGGAGCACGGCCTGCCCCTTCCGCTCCCCCAGGGCACGAAGACCTCGCCCGCGCGCGAGGAGGACGCACGGGACGAGACTCGCAACAAGCGGTCGGAGCGCTGGCGGAGCGAGGAGGAGGAAGACTCGCGAGCCGAAGCCCGGAACGAGCGGGCGGCGAGTCGGCGCGAAGAGGACGCTCGGACCGAGGCTCGCAACGAGCAGGCGGCGGACGAGCGCGAGGAGGAGGAAGAGGACGCCCGGGCAGCGGCTCGAACGGAGTCGCGCAACGAGCGGGCAGCGGACCGGCGCGAGCGCGAGCGCAGGCGCGAGAAGGAGAAGTGCGACGAGGACTACCTCGACGAAGAGGTGGAAGACCTCGCCATCCTCCATCCGCTGGAGCTCAACGTGGATGGCCGCGCGCTCACGCCGGAGCGCGTCGAACTGCATGGCCTCAAGCGGCTGACGGAGGACCAGGTGCGCGCCTTCATCGGCTCGCCGTCCACCGAGCCTGGCGCGCCCCTTCAGACCCGCGACCTCCAGCGGATGCTGCGCCGCCTGGCGCACACCGGCCTGTTCGCCCGTGTCGAGCCGCGCCTGCGTCTCCCCGAGCAGGGGCCCGTCGTCCTGGAAGTGCATCTGGAAGAGAACCCCATCGTCACGTCGGTGGAGGTGGAGGGACTCCAGGACCTGCGGCACACCGAAATCCTCGAAGAGGTCTTCCGTCTGCCGCGCCGCTTCCCCGACGAGGACGAAGACGAGGATGAGGAGTTCACCGCCACCCTGCGCGTGAATGGCGCGCGTGGGACGCTGACCGTCGTCAGCACTCCGTGCCCGCCGCAGCGTCCGCCTCGTGAGTGGCTGGCCCGGATGGAGCGCGAGGAGTACCGCCCCGGTCTCGTCCTCGGAGGGGTGTCGGCCGCGCTGCAACGCGCGCTGCGAGACTTGCGCGGCGACGGCTACATGCTCGCGAGCCTGTCCGGCACGCTGACACCGAAGGGCCAGCTCACCATCATCGTGGACGAGGGCCGCCTGGAGGACGTGGACGTGGTGGGCGTGGACGGCCCCATCGCGGACCGGGTGCGCGAGTCGCTGGACCTGAAGGCCGGAGACGTCTTCCTTCGCAGCGACGCGCGCCGCGCCATGGAGCGACTGGAGTCGCGCCTGCCCTTCCTGCAAGCGTCGAGCGTGGACACGGACTCCGACGAAGCCGCGCGCCGACGCGACGCGCGCATCGTCGAGGAGCGCGCGGCCGACGGCGTGCGCCACTACCGGACGGAGGAGCAGAAGCGCGGGGAGCGCCGTCGCCGTGAGCAGGTCGAGTTCGACCTGAGCTGGGGCGAGCTGTTCGAGTCCTGGCGGCATGGCCACGATGGCGAGGGAATCACGCTGGAGGGACGGCGCCTCGTGGTGCACGTGCGCACGCGTCGGCCGGACCTGGACCTGGACCTGCTGCCCATCCACACGCAGGTGACGGGGTTCGCTCCGGGCCTGGCGGGCTCGCTGCGCATCTGGGATTCGAAGGACCGCCTCCACACCACGCTGGACGCCGCCGCCTTCATCCCCCTTCGCTGGGGTGGGCAGCGCCTGCCGGATGACCCCGAGGGCACGAAGCGGCAGCGCGAACTCAACCTGCTGGGCGGAGCGCGCGTGGAGGTTCCGGCGGTGGGGCTCGCGGAGCTGGGCGGGCAGGCGTACGACTTCACGGACACGCTGGACCGGTGGCGGATGAGCGACATCGACTCGTCCATCTATTCGGCCCTCATCAACCGGCCGGACCGCGACTACTTCCGCCGCAAGGGCGTGGCGGCGTTCGCGACCTTCCGCTGGTCCGAGGACTGGCTCGCCGGCGTCGAGTACCGCTCCGACCGCTACGAGACGCTGCGCAGCTTCACCCCGCCGCTCTCGCTGTTCCGCCGCGACTCGCCTCCCTTCCCCAACGCACCGGTGGACGAGGGCCGCTTCCAGTCCGTCATCGCCCGGCTGGAGTACGCCAGCGGCAGCCCTCGCAACGCGAAGGTGGGCTCGCTGTTCCGCACGCCGGAGACGCCCCTCTTCCACGTGGACAAGGACTGGGGACGCAGCCCGTTCCTGCATGGGTTCGTCACGCTGGAGGTGGGCGAGGGTCCCGCCGCGACGGGTCCGGACGAGCGCTTCTGGAAGCTCCTGGGCGACGTGACGATGGTGGTGCCCACGGGCTGGGAGACGGGCCTGCGGCTGCGGCTGCGCGGCGCGGGCGGCGACAACCTCCCCGAGCAGAAGCGTGAGGCGCTGGGTGGCTGGAGCGCGCTGCGAGGCTTTGGCTTCAAGGAGTTCAAGGGCGACGTGTCGGTGCTGGGGACGGCCGAGTACCGGTGGCATTCCTTCGGCGTCTTCGCGGACCTGGGCACGGTGCGCGGTGCCGGTGAGTGGCAGGACGCGCGGCTGGGCGTCGGTGGCACGTTCCACTTCAGCGACGACGTGCGCGTGGATGTCGCGTGGCGCACGGACGAGAAGGCCACGGCCACGCCCGAGGCCCGCCTGTTCTTCGTGCGGACTTTCTGAGGCCCATGAAACGAATGGGGACACGGACAAGACGCACGCTCGGCGCGGCCCTGGTGGCCGCGGCGGCACTGTTCGCGCCCGGGGCCTGGGCGGAGGAACCGCGCGTCACCTGCACCGCCACCCTCTCCGGGCGGCGCGTGCTGGCCCGCTCGGAGGCCTTCTCCTTCCTCTCGGCGGAGCTGGACCGGCTGGTGCGGCTGGGCATGGCGGGGAAGCTGGAGGTGGAGCTGACGCTGTGGAAGCGCCGCGCGCTCTGGTTCAACACCCGGGTGGACGGCGCCAGGCTCACCCAGGTGATTGCCTTCACCCGTGAGGGCTACATGCTGGATGGAAGGCCGCTCCCGGAAGGGCCCGCCACGCTGGAGCTGGACCGCGTTGCCTGGACGCTGGAGGCGCGCCCCGAGGACGGTGAGCGCCTCATCGTCCAGGTGGAGGTGAAGCTGAATGTGGTGACGGCGGCCAGTCTGGGGCGCATGGCCTCCTGGCTCTCGCGGACGGAGGGGACGGGAGCAACAGACCGCTCCACCCTGACAGGCACGCTGCTGCGCACCGTGGCGGAGGACCTCTCCCAAAAGGCCTCGGGACGCTGCGACGTCGCGCCGCCGACTTGAGCGGGGAAGGCTCGGACGAAGCACGGTCCGACTGAAGCACCGACGCGGCCCTTGCATCGACGAGGTCCGCGTCCTCGGTGGCCGGCTCCAGCCCGAGTCACGTCACAGCCCTGCTCGCGACTCGCGGGCTTCACGATTCACGGAGTGCCCGGCCGCGCGCCGAGGCCAGGAGGACCGTCATGCGTTACTGGATGCTCCCACTGCTCATCCTGCTCACCTCGTGTGGATTGGACCTGGCACCGCTCGCGCGCACGGTGCATGTCTTCGTGCCCGAGGACGAGGATGCACACGTCCCCGTCCTCTATCTGGAGAAGGGCCATGCCCTCTTCTTCCCCGATGGAGTGGGCGGGGGTGCGAGCCCCGTGGAGCCCCGGCCCAGCGAGCTGGTCGCCCTGGGACAGCGAAGGGACATCGTCATCATCGCGGTGGACACCGAGCCCCTGCTCCACCAGGAGGCGCTCCCCGACGGGCGCATGCGCTACATCACCCACCTGGGAGGCCCCTGAGCCCAGCCCCTGGTGACACCGCGGGGTGACGGTTACCCGCCATGACCGGTGTAGGCTCGGACGCCTCGCTGTTCACGAAGGAGCCACACACCGATGGCCGCGCAGACGATGGAGCAGCTCGTTTCCCTGTGTAAGCGCCGGGGCTTCATCTTCCCGGGGTCCGCCATCTATGGAGGCCTTCAGGGTACGTACGACTACGGTCCGCTGGGCGTCGAGCTGAAGAACAACCTGAAGCTGGCCTGGTGGCGCGCCAATGTCTGGGAGCGTGAGGACATGGAGGGCATCGACGCCGCCATCCTCATGAACAAGCTCACGTGGCGCTACTCGGGGCACGAAGAGACCTTCGTGGACCCGATGGTCGACTGCAAGAGCTGCAAGATGCGCTGGCGCGCGGACCAGATCGCCGGCAAGTGTCCGAACTGTGCCTCCACCGAGCTGACCGAGCCCCGCCCGTTCAACCTGATGTTCAAGACACAGGTCGGACCGGTGCCAGACCCCGAGTCGTTCTCGTACCTGCGCCCCGAGACGGCGCAGGGCATCTTCGTCAACTTCAAGCACGTGCTGGATTCGACCTCCCGCAAGCTCCCGTTCGGCGTCGCGCAGATAGGCAAGGCGTTCCGCAACGAAATCACCCCGCGCAACTTCATCTTCCGGGTGCGGGAGTTCGAGCAGATGGAGGTCGAGTTCTTCGTGAAGCCCGGCGAGGACGAGGCCTGGCACCAGAAGTGGGTCGAGGACCGCATCAACTGGTGGATTTCCGTCGGTCTCTCCCGCGAGAACCTGGTGCCGTACCACCAGAAGCCGGACGAGCTCGCGCACTACGCCAAGGCCACCGTCGACCTGCTCTACCGCTTCCCTCATGGGCTGGAGGAGCTCGAAGGTATCGCCAACCGCACCGACTATGACCTGGGCTCACACAGCAAGGACCAGGGCTCGCTCGGCTTGAAGGCGCGCGTGTCCCCCAACGGCCACAGCACCGAGAAGCTCACGTACTTCGACCCCGAGACGAAGCAGCACGTGGTGCCGTTCGTCATCGAGCCGTCCGCGGGCGTCGACCGTGGCGTGCTCGCGGTGCTGAGCGAGGCGTATGCCGAGGAGCAGGTGAAGCCCGCTCCGGCGGAGCGCCTGAAGCCCGTCGAGGAGGCGCTCGGCGCCTTCCTCAAGTCCGTCGGTCGCAACGAGAAGCTCCCGGTGGAGGCGAAGAACGCCCTCCTCGCCGAGGGTGAGCGAATCGCCGGCGCGCTCGGTGAGCGGCTCGCGTCCATGACCGGGCTGCTCTCCATGCCGGGCGCGGAGAGCATCGAGGTCGCGAAGAAGCTCCGCGGGCAGGTGGACCCCGTCGTCGACGAGTTCTACCGGACGGTGCTGCACTTCAAGCCGCGCCTGGCGCCCATCAAGGTGGCGGTGCTCCCGCTGAAGAAGAACCATCCGGGCATCGTGGGCGTGGCCAAGGGCATCCGTCGCCAGTTGCAGTCCTCGGGCTCGATGCGGGTCGTCTACGACGACACTGGCGCCATCGGAAAGCTGTACCGCCGCCAGGACGAGATTGGCACCCCCTTCTGCGTCACGGTCGACTTCGACACGCTTGGAGATGGCGAGTCCGCTTCCTCGAAGGACACCGTGACGGTGCGCCACCGCGACTCGATGACCCAGGAGCGCGTGGCCATCTCCGAGCTTGAGGCCTACCTGCGCGAGAAGATGGCCTGAACGATGTTCCCGGGTGAGGCCTGCAACGGCCTCACCCCACCTTCACCACCGCGCGGCCGAAGTTCTCGCCTCGGAACAGGCCGGCGAACACGGCGGGCGCGGACTCCAGTCCCTCCACGATGTGCTCGCGGTGACGGAGCGAGCCGTCCTGGAGCCACGCACGCAGCGCCGCCCGCGCCTCACCGAAGCGCGCGGCGTAGTCGAACACCACGAAGCCCTCCATGCGCAGCCGCTGGATGATGAGGAACGGCGTGTTCTTCAACCCCGCGCGAGCCTCCGGCGGAACGCCGTAGTCCGCGACGAGCCCCGACACCACCACGCGGCCCTTCAGCGCCATGCACGTGAGCGCCGCGTCCAGCGTGGAGCCGCCCACGTTGTCCAGGTACACACCCACGCCCTGGGGACACTCCCGTCGGATGGCGGCGGCCAGGTCCTTCTCCGCGCGGTAGTCGAGGCAGGCGTCGAAGCCCAGCGCCTCCACCACCCAGCGACACTTCTCCGGGCCGCCCGCGATGCCCACCACGCGAGCGCCCTGACGCTTCGCGATTTGTCCCGAGATGGAGCCCACCGCGCCCGCGGCCGAGGACACCAGCACCGTCTCCCCAGCCTGGGGACGCCCCAGCTCCAGGATGCCGAAGTACGCCGTCAGCCCGGGAATGCCGAGCACGCCCAGCTCCGCCGAGGCGGACTCCGGTCCAGGGTCCACCTTGCGCAGTCCCCGCGCGCTCACCACCGCGTGCTCCCGCCAGCCCCAGCCTCCCACCACCACGTCGCCCACGGCGTAGCGCGTGTCACGGGACGCCAGCACCTCGCCCACCGTCGCGCTCCCGATGACCTCACCCAATTCGAGGGCCGGAGCGTACGAGTCCACGCCCCCCAACCGGGCCAGCGTGCCCGGGTCCACGGACGCGAACAGCGTCCTCACCCGCAGCTCTCCGTCCCGAGGCTCGCCCACTTCCACGCGCTCCACGCGGAAGTGCTCCGGCTCGGGCAGTCCGGGGATGTGGCGCGCGAGGACGACTTGACGGCTCGGGAGGGTGCTCATCGGCGGCTCCGGGTTCGAGGCGCCCCACCATCTTCCTTCCACCTCCCCGCTGGCAACCAGGAGTCAGGACTTCCTAGGCTGTCGGCCATGACGAGTTCCTTCCCTCTCCCCGCCCATCCCCTGCTCGCCACCGCCGTGGAGCTCGCGCCGCGCCTGTCCGCGCGCTCCGCCGAAATCGAGACCGCGCGCCGGCTGCCCGAGGACCTCGTCGCGGAGCTGAATCGCGCCGGCATCTTCCGGATGATGATTCCGGAGACGTACGGCGGGCTGGAGCTCCACCCCGCGCTCTCCTTCCAGGTCATCGAAGCCCTCTCGCGCGCGGACGGCGCCACCGGCTGGTGCGCGATGATTGGCTCCGCCACCGCGCTGACGGCGGCGTGGCTCCCGGAGCCCGTGGGCCGCGCCATCTTCTCCGCGCCGGACGTCATCACCGGAGGCGTGGCCGCGCCCCTGGGCCGCGCCGAGCGTGTCGAGGGTGGCCACCGGCTCACCGGCCGCTGGGCCTGGGCCAGCGGAAGCCAGCACTGTCACTGGCTCGTGGGCGGCGCGCTCGTCACGGAGGGCGGCAAGCCGCGCATGGTGCGCGAGGGCGTGCCGGAGACGCGCCTGTTCTTCCTCCCCGCCAGGGACGTCACGCTCCATGACACGTGGTTCGCCTCCGGCCTGTGCGGCACCGGCAGCGGCGACATGGAGGTGAAGGACCTCTTCGTCCCGGACGACCACGGCTTCTCGTTCTTCGCGCCGCCCCACGTCGCGCGCCCGCTGTATGGCTTTCCCTTCGGCCTCTTGGGCCTGGGCATCCCCGCCGTGGCCCTGGGCATCGCCCGGCGCGCCATCGATGAGCTGACCACGCTGGCCCGACAGAAGACGGTGGTGGTGGAGCGCAGGCTGCTGGCCGCGCGGCCCGCCGTGCAGGAGGCCGTCGCCGAAGCGGAGGCCGAGGTGCGCGCGTCCCGAGCCTTCGTGCTGGAGACGATTCACGCCCTCCATGACGAAGCCACCCGAGGTCCCGTCTCCGTGCGCGGCAGGGCGGACCTGCGCCTGGCCATGACACATGCCACGCGAAGCTCCGCGCGCGCGGTGGACCGCATGTACGAGGCCGCGGGCGGCCCCGCCGTGTTCCACACCAGCGCGCTCCAGCGCTGCTTCCGCGACGTCCACACCCTCACCCAGCACGCCATGGTGGCCCGGCCCACGCTGGAGCTCACCGGCGGAATCCTGCTGGGCTTCGACCCGCCCACCCCGGTGCTCTGAAGAAAAGAGGGCCCGGCCTCCCTGAAGCGCTGGGAAGAGGCCGGGCCCCATCAGGCGACGACGTGTCGCCTCCCCCTACTGCCGAGCCATCACCGTCTTGCGCTCCTTCTGCTCGTCGTGGAGGTGCTCACCGGATACGTCCACGACCACCTCGCGCAACGTGCCGCCCCGGAACGTGAAGGGTGGGCGGTACATCGTGCTCACCGACGAGTTGTCATCCCGCCCGCACGTCAGGCCCTCGCCCAGGCTGATGAGCAGCGGCATCGTCGAGGAGATGTCGCTCTGGGCGACCAGGTCCCCGTCGATGAAGAGCTTGCCGCGTCCCGGAGCGCCCTTGCCGGCGTCGAGGTCCGGCTCACCCGTGGGCTCGAACTCGAAGCGCAGCTCCGTGCGGCCGGCGGGTATCTCCATCGCCGACTCGATGTGGAACTCCCGCTCGCCCACGAAGTTGTAGACGTAGTGCAGCTTCCGGTCCTGGATGAAGAAGGTGTAGCCGCCCGTAATCCCGCCGTGGCTGAGCAGCACGCCCTCCGCGTCTCCATCCACGTCCACCTTCGCGGTGATGGAGTGCGGCCGGTTGAGCACATGCACCGCCACGTTCTCCGGCGCGGGTGAGGTGTGCGGCCGGTAGACGTAGCGCTTGCGGTCCTTGGTGATTTGCGGACGCTCCGCGGCGAACACCGCCCGGTCCAGCGCCGCGAGCGGGAGGACCTTGTAGCGGCCCGCCTCCACGTACCAGAGGGCAATCATCTCGATGAGCTTGCCCCGCTCTTCTTGCGCGAGGTTCTTCGTCTCCGAGCAGTCCTCCGCCACGTGGTACAGCTCCCACCCCTCCGCGTCGAGCTTGCGCAGCCGCTCCTCGGTGATGGCCGACTCGCCGAACGCCTCGCCCGCCTCCGTGAAGGACGGCCCGGGGAAGGGGCACACCGCCCGCCAGCCGTCATGGTAGATGGCGCGGCTGGTGAACATCTCGAAGTACTGCGTGTGGTGGTGGCTCTCCGCGCGCGCGTCGTCGAAGGAGTGGCGGAAGCTGACACCCTCGATGGGCGACTGCGTGACACCCCGGATGTCCTGGGGCGGCTCCACGCCCAGGCAGTCCAGCACCGTGGGCACCATGTCGATGGCGTGGCAGTACTGCGTGCGGACCTCGCCCCGCGCGCGGATGCCCTTGGGCCAGTGGACGATGAACGGGTCCGTCGTGCCGCCCCGGTACACCTCGCGCTTCCACCGGCGGAACGGCGTATCCCCGGCCCACGCCCAGCCCCACGAGTAGTGATTGAAGTACTTGGGCCCACCCAGGTCGTCCATGGCCGCGATGTTCTGCTCCAGCGACTCCGGCGTGTTGTTGAAGAACTTCAGCTCGTTGACGGAGCCATGGGGCCCGCCCTCGGCGCTCGCGCCGTTGTCGGAGATGACCATGATGAGCGTGTTGTCCAGCTCACCGCTCTCCTCCAGGGACTTCAGCAACCGGCCGATGTGGTGGTCCGTGTGCTCCAGGTAGCCCGCGAAGACCTCCATCATCCGCGCGTAGAGGCGCTTCTCCTCGGGCGGAAGGCTGTCCCACTCCGCCACGTCCGGGTCATGTCGGGACAGCTTCGTCCCGGGAGGAATGACGCCGAGCTTGAGCTGACGCTGGAACACCTTCTTGCGGAACTCGTCCCAGCCGTCGTCGAACTGGCCCTTGTACTTGTCCACCCACTCCTTGGGGACGTGATGCGGGGCGTGCATCGCGCCCGTGCAGAAGTACATGAAGAACGGCTTGTCCGGCGCCACCTGCTTGGAGTCCGCGATGAAGTCCACGGCGCGGTCCACCAGGTCCTCGGTGAGGTGGTAGCCCTCCTCGGGAGTCTTGTGTGGCAGCACCGGGTGGTTGTCGTGGACGAGGTCCGGGTAGTACTGGTGCGTGTCGCCGCCGAGGAAGCCGTAGAACCGCTCGAAGCCCCGACCCAGCGGCCAGCGGTCATAGGGCCCCGCCGCGCTCGTCTGCTCCGTGGGCGTCAGGTGCCACTTGCCCACCGCATACGTGTTGTAACCCTGCTTCGACAGCATCTCCGAGAGGAAGCCGTTCTCGAAGGGGATGGTGCCGTTGTAGCCCGGGTAGCCGAGGGAGACCTCGGTGATGGTGGCCATGCCGTTGGAGTGGTGGTTGCGGCCGGTGAGGATGCACGAGCGCGTGGGCGAGCACAGCGCGGTGGTGTGCATGTTGCTGTAGAGCAGGCCGCCCTTCGCCAGCTTGTCCAGGTTCGGCGTGCGGATGGGCGAGCCATAGCAGCCCAGGTGCCCGAAGCCCGTGTCGTCCAGGACGATGAAGAGGACGTTGGGTGCGCCCGCCTTCGCGCGCAGCGGTTGGGGCCACGCCGGAGACGACTGCTCCCATGTCCGGCCGATGGTGCCAGGGAAGGTGCTGCCGGGTTTGTATTCCTTGAGCGACATGGTGTGCCTCCGCGAAGTCGTGCTCCTGGGGCCACCGTCGCGCGTCCTCGGATGTTCCAGACGGACACGTCCCGACCCCGAGGGTCAGAAATGGGCACACCCCCGGACACTGACCGCTGCCCCCGGGACGGACCCGAGCAGGCAAGGCCCGGCCCGCCAGCCCCTGGCACCTCGCGGATGGAGGGAGGCTAGAGCCAGCTCGCGGAAGCCTGCCCCAGCTCTGTCAGGACGCGCTCCGCGGCCTTCACTCCGAACCAGTTGGCTTCCTCGAAGAGGGCCAGCCCACCCAGGTCCGTGTGCGCGAAGTGTAGATGGCGCCCCACGCTCTCCTGCGCGGCCCGGCGCTCCGGTCCCCACATGAAGCCCGGCGTCGGCCGCACCATGGCGTGGCCCCAGCGCTGCACCTCCAGGCGCTGCGCCTGCTGGGCGATGCCCGGGTGCGCGGGCCGCATGTCCGCCATGACGAGCGCTTCCCAGTCCGTGTAGCTGGCGGAGAGCGCCTTGGTGCGCTCGGCCTTCACGTCCGCGCCGGCCATGGGCAGGTACCACGTGAGCACCGTGGGGCCGTTCTCGTCCTGGCGCAGGCGCTGATGCGTGGCCACCACGTAGCCCAGGCTGTTGCTCTCCTGGAACACGTTGTCCCAGGCCAGCGGGAAGCCTCTCGACACCGGCGGCGACGACAGCGTCAGGTTCGCCACCACCCACGGCGCGTAGGTGAAGGCATCCAACCATGCCGGCCGCGCTGTCCGCCACGGCGCCACCAGGTGCGCCGCGAGGAAGCGCGGGCACGCGAGCACCACCTGTCGCGCCTGGAAGGAGCGAGGCTTGCCCGTGCGAGCATCCAGCGCGTCCACCCGGCAGCCCTGCTCGCCCGGCTCCACCGTGTGCACCAGCACGTCGCGCTCCACCGCGCGGGGAGGCAACGCGGAGAGCAGTTGGTGCACCAGCCGGCCATTGCCCTCGGGCCAGCTCAGGAAGCCCTCGCTGCGCTCGCCCTGCCCGTCCTGGCGCGCGGCGAAGTACCAGATGCCGGCCCACGCGGAGATGTGCTCGGACGTGGCGCCGTAGTCGTCGCGGCACGCGTAGTCCACCAGCCACTTCAGCCGCGTGGAGCGGAAGCCCTCGCGCGCAAGCCAGGCCGCCATGCTCAGCGTGTCCAGCGCCGTCCACTCGGCGTCGTCGCTGGAGCGCGCCGTCGGCACCGCGAACGCCTTGCGTCCCTTCGCGTCCCGGGCGGCGGCGAAGGCATTCATCCGCGCATCGAAGCGCTCCAGCTCCGCCAGGTCCTCCGCCGTCGCGCCCACGCGCAGGTAGAGCCCGTCGTACCAGTGGCCCCGGTAGAAGTGGCGTTCCTCCGGTTCCTGGATGAGCAGCGTCTCCTCGAAGGTCGGCAGGCCCTGCGCGTCCACGCCGGACACCGCGCCCATCTCACGAAGCAGCCGCACCACCGGGCCCCTGTCCTCCAGCGGCGCCGGCAGGTAGTGCGCGCCCCAGGGGAAGGCCGATACGGAGTTGCGCCCCGAGCGCGACGTGCCCCCGGCCTCCGACTCCAGCTCCACCACGCGCACGTCCCTCACGCCCGCGCCCGCCAGCCGCCACGCGGCGGACAGGCCCGCCACGCCCGCGCCCACCACCAGCACGTCCACCGTTTCGAGCGTCTCCGCGCGAGGCAGCGGCCCGCCACGCAACCGGTGCCCCACCTCCACCGCGCGGTCGACGACAGCGCCCGGAATGGGGGCACGGGGCTGCTCGCGCTTGCACCCGCTCGCCACCGCCGAGCCGAGGAACGCGGCGACCAGCTCTCGCCGCGTCAGTTCCACCGCCGCCACTCCTCCTCGTAGTAGTGCACCAGCACCTGGTTGTTCAGCCGGTTCACCTCCACGGGCAGGGGGCTCATGTCCGGAGGGAACAGCGTCAGCGACTCCAGCGTGGGCAGGTCCAGGAAGCGCAGGCCCTCCGGCAGCGGCCGGTGGTGGCCGGGGGCCTCGTGGGACACCAGCACGTAGCCCCACTCGCCGAACGAGGGCACCAGCGCGTGGTACGGCTGCGTCCAGAAGCCCGCGGCCTTCAGCGTCGTCTCCACGCACCAGAAGGAGCGCCGGGCGAACAGGGGGCTGGTGCTCTGCACCACCGCCACCCCGTCCTGCGCCACCCGCTTCTTCAGGAGCTTGTAGAAGCCCGTGGTGTACAGCTTGCCCAGCGCGAAGTTGTTCGGGTCCGGGAAGTCCACAATCACCACGTCGTAGCGCTGGTCTCCCTCCATCAGGAACTGCATGGCGTCCGCGTTGACGACGCGCATGCGCGCATCCGTCAACGCGTTCCCGTTGAGCTTCGCCAGCTCGCCGTAGCCCATGGCCAGGCCGGTAATCGCCGGGTCCAGGTCCACCAGCGTGACGGAGCGGACCTCCGGGTAGCGCAGCACCTCGCGCGCGGCGAGCCCGTCTCCACCGCCCAGGATGAGCACGTGCTCGATTCTTCCCGCGCGCACCATGGCCGGATGCACGAGGGACTCGTGGTAGCGGTACTCGTCCACGCTGGCGAACTGGAGGTTGCCGTTGAGGAACAGCGAGAAGCCCCGCTTGCCGCGCGTGAGGATGATGCGCTGGTAGGGGGAGCTGGACGCGTGCACCACGTCGTCCGCGTAGAGCTGGTCCTCGTAGAACGTCGTGAGCCGGTCTCCGAGCACGAAGCCCACCACCAGCAGCACCGTGAGCAGCACCGCCTTGACGCGCAGGCGCAGCGGATTGCCCAACAGCGGCGCGAGCAGCCACGTGCTCCACAGGCCCACCGCCGCGTTCAGGATGCCGAACAGGAGCGAGGTGCGCACCAGCCCCAGCTTCGGCACCAGGAGCAGCGGGAAGGCGACGCTGGCGGCGAGCGCGCCCAGGTAGTCGAGCGACAGCACCTGGCTGACCAGGTCCTTGAACTTGAGCTGGTCCTTGAGGATGCGCAGCAGGAGGGGAATCTCCAGCCCCACCAGCGTGCCGATGATGATGACGCTGCCGTACAGCGCCACCTGGAACAGGTCCGTCAGCGTGAAGGTGAGGAACAGCACCGGCGCGCACAGCCCGCCCAGGAGCGCCACCGCCAGCTCCACCTCCACGAACCGCTGCGCCACCCCCTTGTCGATGTAGCGCGACAGATAGCTGCCGATGCCCATCGCGAAGAGGTAGCCACCGATGACGGTGGAGAACTGGGTAATCGAATCACCCAGCAGGTAGCTGGCGAGCGCCCCGACGACGAGCTCGTAGACGAGCCCGCACGTCGCGATGACGATGACGGTGATGTACAGCAGCGTCTTGTTCACGTCGTCACTTCACTTCT
The DNA here is from genome assembly GCF_006636215.1 of Myxococcus llanfairpwllgwyngyllgogerychwyrndrobwllllantysiliogogogochensis. Taxonomy (GTDB): domain Bacteria; phylum Myxococcota; class Myxococcia; order Myxococcales; family Myxococcaceae; genus Myxococcus; species Myxococcus llanfairpwllgwyngyllgogerychwyrndrobwllllantysiliogogogochensis. Next base: position 13,431 of record NZ_VIFM01000243.1, read on the forward strand.
TCTTCGAGCGGGAGTCCCCGCCCCTCAACCACCGATGGCCGCGGCCACGATGATGGACAGGCCGAGGATGAAGGAGCCGATGACGATGCCGACCGCCGTGTTCTGGTCGACCTCCAGCTCCTTGTGCACGTCGAACGGCATGATGAGGCGGATGACGAAGAAGCCCGCCACGAACACCGCCAGGCCAATGAGCGAATAGATGACGCTCGCCAGCACACCCTGCCAGCTCACGACGACGCCGAGTAACAGCATCACTTCCCTCCCTGAAAACCACCGGTCCACAACAGGATGCCACCCGGGCCTCGGCGCACGTTGCCCGGCACACGGTCCCTCTCCTCACTGGTGAAGGGCGACCACCCGGACATCATCATGGCCGTGTAACCCAGCAGCACCAGTCCACCGAACCACTTCATGCCGCGCCTCCGTGTCGTGCCATGCGCGTCTATTCCGTCAGGTTGCTGTCCGCCCACCGGCGCGTCTCGAAGCCGTGGGAGCGGACGAAGGCGAACACCGGCGCCAGCAGCATCAGCACCAGCGCCACGCAGAGCCAGGTGCCATTGGGCGTGTCGTGCACCAGCTTCACACTGTAGTTGCGCACGCTCGGCCGGGGTGACGCGTCGAAGGCCGCCGTGGTGCGCAGCACATACTTGCCCGCCGGAAGCGCGGACAGGTACAGGCTGTCGCTCGGGCTGCCCTCGCTCCAGAAGCCGTCGCTGTCGTTGCCCTGGTAGTAGCTGAGCTCCTGGTAGAAGCTCACCACGTCACCCGTCTCCTGGTTCACCAGGTCGCCCTGCACGCCCATCCAGGCGTTGCTGAGGCCCGCGGCGACCTCCACCTTCATGTTGCCGCGCTTGGTCAGCTCGAAGGGCGCGCTGAACTTCATCGCGGCGGGCGTCCCAGAGGCCGCGTCCGCGGGCACCGTCACGTTCTCCTGGAGCACCACCTCTTCCCTCGAGTTCACGGAGAAGATGCCCGACAGCACCAGCAGCCCCAGCAGCCAGAGGAAGGACCACAGCATGGTGGAGCGCATGCCCGCCGCGTAGGGATTGGGCTGGCTGGGGAGGATGCCGTACGTCGGCCCCACCTCCTTCAGCTTGAACGCCTCCTTCACCACCTCGGGCTGCAGGTACTCGCCATACGTGTACGTCACCTCGTCCTCGGTGGCGTCCACGTTGATGGAGTACGGCGGGGACACGTACTCGGCGGCCTCGGCGTACTCGCCCGCCGTCACCTCCCAGTAGAACTCGCCCTGCACGTTCTCCGTGACGGCGTGGACGTTCTGGAAGGCCTTGTAGCGGCGGCCCTCGAAGTACGCGGACGACAGGGGCGACAGCTCCACGTCACCGGCCGCCAGCGGCTCCAGGAACACCCAGTGGCCGTTGGAGAGCATCAACCAGACGAAGCCCTTGGACTTGTGGAAGAGCAGGTACTCTTCCCACGGGTAGCGCACGCCCTCCACGGTGCAGGAGCGCACCAGGAAGCCGATGCACATCCACTCGGTGTTCTTCAGCGTGCCCTTCGCCCCCAGGGGGATGATGGGCGCGTGGTCCGGCTTCTCCAGGAGCCGCAGGAAGGACAGCTTGCCCTTGCTGACGTCCAGGAGCGCGCCGCAGAACGGGCAGCCCACGCGCAGGGACTTGTCCGGGGCCCGCAGCTCCAGGGGGCCGTTGCACTCGGTGCAGCGCGCCTGCTGGAGGTCCACCTTGCGGCGGGCGCGCGGGCGGAGCTGGTCGACGGGAATCCCGAGCTGCTCCAGCTTGAGGCGCTCGCCGATGAAGACTTCCGGGTCCTTGTTCCGCGTGCCGAAGTCGAGCGTGACGAAGGCGCCCTTGGAGCCGGTGGCGTCGACGTAATAGGAGTCCTGCGTGGGGTCCACGTCGCTGGGGAGCTGCCCCTCGGCGGCCACCACCTTGCCGTGGCCGCGCTCCTCCACCACCCAGACGCGGTTGCGCAGGCGCAGCCGCTCACCGGGGTGCAGGTCCGACAGCGACACGCCCTCTTCCACGCCCGCTTCCAACAGCAGGTGGAAGGCGCCCTCGGACTCGCTCACCCACGCGGTGCGGCCGTCGGAGAACTCCACGTACCATTCGTCCCACGGGCCCGCGCCATGGTCCTTCTGGAGGTGGCCCACGACCTGGAACGCCGTGCGCGCGTAGCGACCCTCCGCGCCCAGTTGGAGCGGCGAGTCAGTGACGACGACGCGGCCAATCTTCCCGTGCGCCTCGAAGTCAGCGCCCTTGCGAGCCACCACCGTCTGGCAGTGGCCACACACCACCACCTGCGCCGAACCGGCGGTGAACTCCACATCCGCGCCGCACGACGGACACCTCCCCTGACTCACGCCATCACCCCCCGCTTCAGCTCCCGCACCTCGCAGGAGGCCGCCTTCAGGTGACGCGCCAACAGCGACTCGAAGTCGGGGCGCGTCCTGGGGCGGCAGCAGTAGACATTGAGCGCGGCGAAGCCATGCTCGGGGAAGGTGTGGATGGCCAGGTGACTCTCCGCAAGCAGCGTCAGTCCGGTGATGCCACCGGGCTCGGGGAATACATGCCACTGCGGCTGGCCCACGACCTTCAAGTCGAGCAGGACGAGGAGCTCCTCGAAGAGCGCCGCCAACGCCGCCGCGTCCTTGAGCAATCCAGGCGAGCAGCCGCTCGCATCAACCAGCCACTCCTGTCCGGTGGTCAGCTTCGAAGTCCTCCCGCCTCTGCAGGACTACTTAGCACGAGAGGCGACGCACGAAAGCCGCTCGCGCCAGGGCCCCGGATGTTGGCGCCGCGCCACCCCTTGCCGGTACGCTTCCGCGTGAAATGACGCAGCGGTCCTCCCCCGAAGTC
>NZ_VIFM01000244.1 GCF_006636215.1 Myxococcus llanfairpwllgwyngyllgogerychwyrndrobwllllantysiliogogogochensis
ACCCTCGGCTCCCCCTCCCAGGTCCCCCGACGAACGGCCACGGCCGCCTGCGTCACGTGTCCATGAAGCACCATCCGCCGCCCATCATACGCTTGCCCACCCGCCAGGGAGGCGCCGAATTTCATCCCCCGCGTGGGTTCCCCCAGGAATGTCCTGTACCAGGAGTGCCCCCTCTTTGCGCCCTGCGTCGAACCCGGCGGCCCCCAGGGCCCGCTCACGGCCCCGGACGCACTCCGATGACTCAAGGGGGGACATCCTCGTTCCGGGTGTCCCACCACTCCTCGCCGTAACTGATGAAGATCTGCTCGCCGGGGTGGATGTCCCTCAGGGCGTAGAAGGTGAAGATGTCGCGGTCCACCGCGCGGTAGTACGCGGCGGTGGGCTCCTTGGCATGGTTGTAGAGCATGCCGTAGCCCAGAACGAGCGCGACCCAGTCCCCCGCGGGCTGCTGCTCGCGCTCGCCCCAGCGAATCTGGAAGACGTAGTCGTCGAGCGGTGGATGCCGCGTGTGCTTCTGCAGCATCTTGAGGTAGCGACACTCCTCGATGAGTTCGCCCGCCTTGATGAACTCATCGGTGAAGACGCCGAAGCCCCACTCGCAGGGCCGGACCTTCACTCCTGGATGGAGATACAGCGCTTCGCCCGTGTTCATGCGTCCCTGCCGCCGTTGGGGCCGGAAAGATGCCGCGTTCCGGGGCCGACGTGAAGGACCGAGCGAAGCCTCCTCGACCACCAGAGGGGACCGCGAGCTTCCTCAGGCGGGCGGCCACGCGAGCAGGGAGGTCCGGGCCACGCGCCGCAGGTCCTCGCGACTGGCTCCCGTGGCCGCCTGGACGGCCATGCCCTGCGAGACGGTGGTGAAGTAGCGCGCCAGGTCCGCGCAGTCGACGTGCGCCGGAACGTCCCCCTCGCGCTGCCCCTGCTCGATTCGCTCGCGAAGGGCCTGCTCTCCCGCCGCGCGCCTCGCCGCCAGCTCCCCCTGGATGGGGGCGGCATCCGCGCCACTCACCAGCGCGCCCTGCACGGTGATGCAGCCCTTGGGCTCCCGGGGCAGCGTCTGCGCGTCCGCCAGCCCGAGCAGCAGGTGCTCGACAGCGGCGCGGGCCGTGGGCCTGTCGAACGCGTCCCGATAGAGGACCAGATGGCGTTCGACGTAGCGGTCCAACGCCTTGCGGAACAGCGACTCCTTGTTGCCGAACGCCGCGTACAGGCTGGGCCGGTTGATGCCCAGTTGCTCCGTCAGGTCCGACAGCGAGGTGCCCTCGTACCCCTGCCGCCAGAACAGGCGCAGCGCACGGTCCAACGCCTCATCCACGTCGAAACCCCGGGGACGCCCCACCTGGGCGGCTGCCGTCTTCGGTTTCATACCGTTCGATACTAATCCCCTTGACGACTCCGGGCCAGGACTCTACATCTATACCAATCGGTACACATCCCGCGCCCGGGCTCGGGCGGGACCGCGCCGGGGTGTGTCCAATTCAGTACCGACAAGTACACAACCCAGAAGGAATGACGAACATGGCCAAGAAGCTCGCAGGCAAGGTGGCGCTGGTGACGGGGGGTTCTCGGGGGATTGGCGCGGCGACGGCGCGGGCGCTCGCGCAAGAAGGGGCGGATGTGGCCATCAGCTACGTCGCCTCGGCGGAGAAGGCCCAAGCGCTCGTGCGGGAGCTGGAGGCCCAAGGCGTCCGGGCGGCGGCCTTCCAGTCCGACCAGGGCGTACCGGCGGAGGCAGCGAAGCTGGTCCAGACAGTCACCCAGCGCTTCGGTCGGCTGGACATCCTCGTGAACAACGCGGGAGTGGCCACGCCAGGAGCGGTCGACAGCCCGGAAAGCGATGCGGTGGCGTTCGAGCGACAGCAGAACATCAACGTCCACGGGGTCATCGCGGCCATCCGCGAGGCGGTCAAGGTGATGGGCCAGGGCGGGCGCATCATCACCGTGGGCTCCAGCATCACCGGGCGCGTGGGCATGGCCGGCATGGCGGACTACACGGCGACGAAGGCAGCGGTGGTCGGCTACACCAAGGGCGTGGCGAGAGACCTGGGCCCCAAGGGCATCACCGTCAACGTGGTGCAGCCGGGCTTCACGGCCACGGACATGTCCTCCGGCCTTGAGCCGATGAAGCCCGCCATCAACGCGGCCATCGCCCTGGGCCGCTTCGGCCGTCCCGAGGAGATCGCCGACAGCATCGTGTTCCTCGCGGGCCCGGGTGCCACGTACATCACTGGCACCGTGCTCAACGTCGACGGCGGCCACGGCGCGTAGGCGCACGGGCCATCACCGTCACGAGGCGCCAGGCACCGGACCCCGAGCCGCGCGGGCTCGAGGTCCGAGCCGCCCTACTCCACCCGCTCGCGCACCAGCGGACGGGGGGCGGGGGCGGCATCGCCGAAGTGGTAGGCCGCCAGCAGACGGGCCTTCACGCCCTCCACCGGAGCTTCGTCGTTGTAGTGCACGCGGACCACGGGCTCGCCCTTCACCACGGCCTCGCCCGTCTTCTTCAAGAGGGTGAAGCCCACGGCGGGGTCTATCTTGCTGTCCACCCGCTGACGGCCCGCGCCGAGCGCCACGCCCGCGAGGCCCACTCCCTCCGTGTCGATGCCCGTCACATACCCTCCACGGGGCGCCACCACGTCCACCGTGGAGCGCGCCTGGGGCAGGAGCGAGTAGTCGTCGATGGAGCGCGGGTCTCCGCCCTGAGACAGGACGATTTCCTTCAGCTTGCGCAGCGCGCTGCCATCCGCCACGGACTTGCGCAGCTTCTCGCGCGCCTCGTCCACGGTGGCGGCCTTCTTGCCGAGCACCAGCATCTCCGCCGTCAGCGCGTAGGTGATTTCGGTGTAGTCGTCCGGGGCCTCGCCACGGAGCATGTCCACCGCCTCCATCACCTCCAGGGCGTTGCCCACCTTGCGCCCGAGCGGCTGGTCCATGTCCGTCAGCAACGCGACGACCTTGCGCCCCATCTCCGCGCCCAGGCCAATCATCGTCCGGGCCAGCGTGCGGGCATCCTCGTCGCGCTTCATGAACGCGCCGCTGCCGACCTTGACGTCCAGCACCAGCGCGTCGATGCCCTCCGCCAGCTTCTTGCTCATGATGGAGGACGCAATCAGCGGGATGCAGTCCACCGTCGCCGTCACATCACGCAGCGCGTAGAGCTTCTTGTCCGCGGGCGCCACCTGCGCCGTCTGGCCAATCAGGCAGCAGCCCACCTCGCGCACCAGCCGGCGGTACTCGGACGTCGACAGATTCACGTTGAAGCCGGGGATGGACTCCAGCTTGTCCAGCGTCCCGCCCGTGTGGCCCAGGCCCCGGCCCGAAATCATGGGCACCGGCACCCCGCACGCCGCCGCCAGGGGCGCCAGGCTCAGAGACACCTTGTCCCCCACTCCGCCCGTCGAATGCTTGTCCACCTTCACGGCCGGGGTGTCGGACAGGTCCAACACCTCGCCCGACTCCAGCATGGCGCGCGCCCAGGCGCCCAGCTCTCGGGAGTCCAGCCCCCGGAAGAAGACGGCCATGCACATGGCCGCCATCTGATAGTCCGCTACCGTTCCCGCCGTATATGCCTGGATGAACGCGCGGATGTCAGCCGGCTCCAGCCGGCCCCCATCCCGCTTCGACTTGATGAGCTCGTAGGGTTGCACGGGGACTGCCCATACCAGGAACCCGGGCCCCCATGCACTTCCGCGAAAGGCGCCTCCGCATCTGGTAGATAGCCAGCCATGACGCTTCGCCTTCAGGTCCTCGCCCTCACGGCGCTCCTCTGCGCCTGTTCCAAGCAGAAGGAAGAGACGCCCCCCTCCGGCGCTTCGGCCCCTGCCTCCGCTCAGCAGGAGGCGAAGAAGCCGCTTCCCGTGGGCCTCGTCATCGACGTGGGCGGCCGGGGTGATCACTCGTTCAACGACGCCGCCCTGCGCGGCCTGGAGCTGTGGGCCGCCGGCAAGCGCTACGAGGGCGGCAAGTACGTGGACGCCACACCCGACGACGTGCGCAAGTCCCTGCCCGGCCACCTGGCCTCCATCGCGTCCACCCTCCAGCCCCTGCCCATCCAGCCCGTCGTCCTCCAGAGCAAGGCCCAGGAGGACTACGTCCCCAACCTCCAGCTGCTCGTGGACCGGGGCTCCCAGCTCACCATCGGCAACGGCTACCTGCTGGCCAACGCCGTGCGCAGCTCCGCCCAGGAGAACCCCCAGGCCCGCTTCCTGCTCATCGACAGCCAGGTGCTGGATGCCCAGGGCAAGACGCTGCGGCTGCCCAACGTGCGCACCGTCCTCTTCAAGGAGCACGAGGGCAGCTTCCTCGTCGGCGCGCTGGCGGGGCTGGTGACGAAGACGAACAAGGTCGGCTTCGTGGGCGGCATCGAGGTGCCCCTCATCCAGCGCTTCGAGGTCGGCTATCGCGCCGGCGTGAAGACGACGAAGCCCGAGGCGGCCCAGGCCCTGATGTCCGTCTACACCGGCAGCTTCAACGACATGGCCGCAGGCAAGCAGGTGGCGCAGGACCTCATCGCCAAGGGCGCGGACGTCATCTTCCACGCCGCGGGCTCGGACGGCATCGGCGTCATCCAGGCGGTGAAGGAGGCGCGCGCGGCCGGCAAGAGCGTGTACGCCATCGGCGTGGACTCGGACCAGTCGCACGTGGCGCCGGAGGCCATCCTGACATCCATGCTGAAGCACACGGACCTGGTCGTGTACCAGGCCGCCAAGGACCTGGTGGACGGCAAGTTCACCGCCACCGAGCAGGTGCTGGGCCTCAAGGAAAACGGCGTGGCCATGGCCGAGGTCCGGGTGGACTTCCCGGGCAAGGCGGAGGCGCTCCAGAAGGTGGAGGCGCTGCGCCAGCGCGTCGTCTCCGGACAGCTCCAGGTGCCTTCCGTCCCGGCGGACCTCGCCACCTTCCAGGCCGCCGCGCCCTGATTTCCCTTCGACATATCCAGAAGCGCTTCGGCGCCGTCACGGCGCTGGATGACGTGTCCCTCGATATCGGCGCGGGCGAGCTGCTCGCGGTGGTGGGAGAGAACGGCGCGGGCAAGTCCAGCCTGATGAACGTCCTCTATGGGCTCTACCATCCGGACTCGGGCGAGGTGTCCGTGGACGGTAGGTCCGTGCGCCTCAAGAGCCCTGGGGACGCGATTGCCCTGGGCATCGGCATGGTGCACCAGCACTTCATGCTCGTGCCCACGCTGACGGTGGCGGAGAACGTGGTGCTCGGCCGCGAGCCCACCCGGCGGGGGCTGTTCGACTGGGAGCGCGCCGTCAGGGAGGTCGCCGCCACCTGCGAGCGTTTCGGCTTCGTGTTGGACCCGCGCGCCCGCGTGGACACGCTCACGGTGGGCTCGCAGCAGAAGGTGGAAATCGTCAAGGCGCTGCACCGGGGTGCCCAGGTGCTCATCCTCGACGAGCCCACCGCCGTCCTCACCCCCCAGGAAGCCGACGAACTGGCCCGCGTCATGCGCGGCCTCGTCGCGCAGGGGCGCACCGTCGTGCTCATCAGCCACAAGCTGAAGGAAGTGCTCGGCGTGGCGGACCGCATCGCCGTCATGCGGCGCGGCCGACTGGTGGCGGAGGTGAGGCCCTCGGAGACCTCGGCGACGGCCCTGGCCGCCCTGATGGTGGGCGAGAGCCAGCGCGCCGTGACGGGCCACGCGGCGGCCTCGGGAGAGAAGCTCCCCAGCGACGCCCTGATGGAAGCGGTGGGGCTCCCGGTGCGAGGGGACGACGGAAGGCCCGCGCCAGGCGGCGGTGAGAAGCCCGGCGACGTCCTGCTGGAGGCAACGGGACTCCAGGCACGAGGCGACAACGGGTGCCCCGCGCTGCGCGGCGTGGACCTGGCGGTGCGCGAGGGAGAAATCGTCGGCATCGCCGGCGTGGACGGCAACGGCCAACGCGAGCTGGCCGAAGTGCTCACCGGCCTGCGTCCGCTGACCGCGGGTCGCGGCACGCTGCTCGGAGGAGCGCTGACGGGGCTCACGCCCGCCCAGGCGCGAGCGCGCGGCGTGGGCCACGTGCCCGAGGACCGGCTGCGCCGCGCGGTGGTGAAGGCGCTCAGCGTGGAGGAGAACATCGCCCTGGGACGCCACACGGGGCCGCCCTTCGCGCGGGGCCTGTGGATTGATTTCGCCGGGCGCCGCGAGCGGGCCCAGACGCTCCTGGCCTCATACGACGTGCGCCCGCCCGAGCCGACCCTGCCCTTGCAGGCCCTGTCGGGTGGCAACCAGCAGAAGGTCGTCGTGGCGCGCGAGCTGGATGCCCGGCCGCGTCTGCTCGTGGTGGTGCAGCCCACGCGAGGCCTGGACATCGGCGCGGTGGCGCAGGTGCATGCGCGGCTGCGCGAGGCGCGGGCCCAGGGGACGGGAGTGGTGCTGGTGTCACTGGACCTGGAAGAAGTGCTGGCCCTGGCGGACCGCGTCTATGTGCTCTTCGAGGGCCGCGTGACGGGCCAGTTCACCCGGGCCGAGTACGACGAGCGGGAGATGGGACGTCGCATGCTGGGAGCGGAGCAGGCCCATGGGTGAGCGGACACGGCAGGCCCTGCCCTCGGTGCTGTCGGTGCTGTTGTCGCTGGTGGTGTGCTGGCAGCTCATCGCCCTCACCCGGGACACGGATGGCACGGCGGTCGCCACGGCGGCCTATCTCGAGATGCTCTGGGGCGGCATTGGCGACTGGCCCCGGTTCATCGAGGGCGCCGCCGTCACCGTCCTCACCCGGCCCCTGGGCGAAGCGGCGATGAAGGCGGCGCTGCTCACCCTCACCGGCCTGTCCGTCGCGGTGGCCTTCAAGGTGGGCCTGTTCAACATCGGCGCGCAGGGACAGATGCTGCTCGGAGCGCTCGCGGCCGCGGTGGTCGGCGCGCACGTGACCCTGCCCGGCGTCCTGCACATCCCGGCCGCGCTCCTCGGCGCGGCGGTGGCCGGGGCCGCCTGGGCGGGGATTGCCGGCGCGCTCAAGCTGTACCGGGGCGTGCACGAGGTCATCTCCACCATCATGCTCAACTGGGTGGCGGTGCGGCTGGTGGACAACTGGCTCGTCGTCGGGCCGTTGCGCGGCGTGGCCGAGGCCGGCGCCTCCATCTCCGGCACGGCGGAGATCCACCCCACCTCGCAGCTTCCACGACTGCTGGGTGACAGCTCCCGCCTCAACCTGGGCTTCATCCTCGCCGTCGTGGCGGCGGTGACGGTCTGGGCGTGGCTTGCGCGCACCCGCTCCGGCTTCGAAACGCGCGCGGTGGGCCTGGGTGACGAGGCGGCGCGGGCCGCGGGCATCCCCGTGGCGCGGCGCGCGGGGTTCGCCATGGCGCTGGCCGGAGCACTGGCGGGACTCGCCGGCGCGGTGCTCGTGCTGGGCACCGAGGGCCGCTACCCGGGCACGCTGGGCGCGCCCTACGGCTTCGACGGCATCGCCATCGCCCTCATCGGCAACAACCACCCGCTGGGCGTGGGCGCCGCGGCCCTCTTCTTCGGTGTGCTGCGAGCGGGTGGCACGCGCATGCAGCTGCTCGATGTGCACAAGAGCTTCCCCGAGCTCATCCAGGGCCTCGCCCTGCTCTTCGTGGCCGGACGCCTCATCTGGCTGGCGGCGCTGCGCCGTCGAAGCACCCCGACAGTCGCCACGGCCGCGCCGCCTGCTCCGGCCGCGCAGGTGCCCCATGCTTGAAATCATCCACCGGCTCCTGTTCGCCACGCTGGACGCGGCCCCCGCGCTCGTCTTCGCCGCCCTGGGCGCGGTGCTCTCCGAGCGCGCGGGCGTCGTCGCCGTGGGCGTGGAGGGGATGATGCGCGTGGGCGCCTTCTGCGCCGCGGTGGCCGCGCTCGTCATGCCCACGCCGCTGGCCGTGGGCGTCGGAATGCTCGCGGGCGCGACGCTGGCGGCGGTGCACGGCTACCTGTGCATCCGCTGGCGCTCGGACCAGGTGGTGTCCGGCATCGCCCTCAACCTCGTGGCCCTGGCGGGCGGCACCTTCCTGCTCGAGACGCACTTCGGGCCCAACGGGACGCCCCCCATCCAACAGCTCGCCCCCTGGAACTGGCCCGAGCTCGCCTCGGTGCCCGTGCTGGGCGCGCTCTCAGGCCACGCCGCGCCCACGTACCTGGCGCTGTTGTTGCCGCTGCTGCTCCAGGGGATGTTGACTCGCACGCCCCTGGGACTCCGCCTGCGCGCCGTGGGCGACAAGCCCCACGCGGTGGCCACCCTGGGACTTTCCGTTCCCGCTTTGAGGTGGGGCGCGGTGCTGGGCGGTGGACTGCTCGCGGGACTGGGTGGCGCCGTGCTCTCCACCACCGTGCTGGACCGCTTCGAGCAACACACGCCCGCGGGCCTGGGCTTCATGGCCCTGGCCGCCATGGTGTTCGGCCGCTGGACACCCCTGGGCGCCTTCTTCGCCGCGGCCTTCTTCGCCTTCGGCAACGCGCTGCGAATCGGACTCGCCTCCAGCGCCCCGGGCCTCCTGGACGTCGTCCCCCAGGGCGTCCTGCTCGCGCTGCCCTACCTCCTCACCCTCCTGGTCCTCACCTTCCAGGGCCAGCGCAACAGCACCCCTGCCTCACTCGGCGTCCCATACGAGCAGGAGTCCCGCTAAGGTCACCAAACCAGTGCGAGTCATTCCATACCCGGGTATAGAATGATTCCTGGTCAGGAGTGACCCCCAGGTGTCTGGTGGCCAACGTCCTCTCCTTCGGATGATGGAGAAAGACGACACTCCAACCCCCTGCCGTTATTGGATGGAACTCCGGGTTTCTCCGGGATTGAGACACGGGGCGTCGGAAATCACGACGGCACGCGCCTCGCATAATGAGGTCAGGTCGGGCCGCGCCGGATTGGAATCAGGCCACCGGGGGGGAGGCTTCATCCAATCTGTCGCAAGGTCCGGAGGGACTCCTTGTGAAACCCGGGCCCGGTCGGTCCGGTCAACACGGCGGGGGTGGGTGATGCTGGATACGACGGGAACGACCGAGACGTACAGACCCCGCGTTTTGGCGGTGGACGTGGAGTCAGAAGGCATGGAGCGGCTGTGCTCCATCCTGGCCCCCGCGGGCTACGACGTCCTGCCAGCGCGTGGGAGCGGGGCCCGACAGGCCGCGGACCTGGTGCTGCTGGACGTGGAGCGTCCGGGGACGGATGGGCTGGCGGCGTACCGACGGCTCCAGGCGGAGCTGGGTGCGCTGTCCGTGCCGGTGCTGATGCTGACCCGCAGGGCGGACCGCCAGACGCGGCGACAGGTGCTGGAAGCCGGAGTGGATGATCTGCTGACCACGGAGCCGTTGGATCCGCTGGAGCTGAAGGTCCGCGTGCACACGCTGCTGGAGCTCAAGGCGCACCGCGACCGCGGTGGGCAGCGGGCCGAGGAGCTGTTGGATCCACGCACCCGCTGGGTGGAGATGGAGCGGCTGGCGCGCGTGGGCACGCTGGCGGCGGATGTCGCGCAGAACCTGGGTCACATCGGCGAGGGACTCCAGCGGGCGCTGGGGCACGTGCGCGAGCGCGCGCTGCAGGGCCTGCCGCCGGACGTGGAGGAGCTCAAGAAGCTGGGTGTCGCCGGCGAACAGATGCGGCTGTATGGCCAGCACCTGCTCTCGCTGGGCCCCACCAACCCCAAGGACATCCAGCGCTTCGACCTGCGGGAGCTGGTTCCCGGGGTGGTGGAGCGGGTGCGGGGCAACGGCCGTCTGGGCGCCGCCGAAGTGACGGTGGTGCTGCCGGAGGACCCCATCGCCGTCGTGTTCAACCGCCGCCAGTTGGAGCAGGTGCTGGTGGAGATCCTCGCCAACGCGGCGGAGGCCGTGGAAGACGTGATGGACCGGCCGCGTCGCATTCACGTGGGCGTGGAGCTGCCGGACATGTTCGGCGACTTCGGCCCGCGCCTGTTCGTGAAGGACACGGGCATCGGCATCTTCGAGGACGAGCTGCAGGCCGTCTTCGAGCCCTACTACACGACGAAGCCGCCGGAGAAGGGCGCCGGGCTGGGCCTCACCGTGGCGCGCGCCCTGGTGGAGTCCATGGGCGGCAAGCTGACGGTGCAGAGCCGCGTCAACCTGGGCAGCACCTTCACGGTGGAGCTGCCCGAGCAGACGTCCTCCTGGTAGGCCCGAACCGGCGCGTCGCCTAGAAGCGGTAGGCGATGCCGAAGAGGGCTTCCATGGCGAACTCGCTCTCATCCCAGTCGGGGATGAGCGAGGGGCCCATGCGCAGGTTGAAGGTGGCCGCCAGCCGGCTGTCGATGAAGTACTCCAGCCCGCCGCCCACCAGGATGGGGATGACGGGGCCGATGCCCTCCCCGAAGTAGACGTGGAAGGGCATGTCGATGCCCACGTTCACCATCAGCGCGCTGGACACGGGGATGCCCACGACGAAGGCCACCGGCAGCGCCAGGCCCACGTCCGTGTCGCCGTCGTCGAAGTAGAAGAGCGGCCCGGGCTGGAAGGTGAGCGCGAAGGAGACCTGGTTCGTCTTGGCCAGCTCCAGCCGCATCCACGCCTGCAGCTTGATGCCGGGCGAGGTGTGTCGCACCCAGCCCTCGCGGCCCCAGTTGAAGCTGAACTTGCCGCCGATGTCGAAGCGCTCCGAGCTGCCGTGGAGCACGCCCAGCGTGAGGCCGGGCCAGCCAATCTGGCCGGAGAACGCCGTATTGCCCCGCCCCAGCGTGTCGGCGGCGAGCACGGACCAGCCCTGCCCCCGCGCCAGCGCGGTACCAGGAAGGGCCATCAGACAGCAGGCGAGGAGGACTCCAGGAACGAGGCGCTTCACACGAATCCTTTCGACGGGGGCCACGCGAGGCGCGGCCAGGGGGGAACCGAGGCGCGAGATGAGGTGTGAATCAAGACTCAGGTGGGTTGTCCACGCTCACGTGCGAGCGCGACAAAAGCGTCGATGAAGGAGGTCAACCGGGCCTCGGCGCGAGCACGGGCCTGGGCGAGGGGCTCACCCGCACCCGGCGTCTCCTTGCGCTCGAAGTAGTACTTGATCTTCGGCTCGGTGCCGGACGGACGCAGGGTGACACGGCCCCCGCCCTCCAGTTCCAGCGCGAGCACGTTGGACGGCGGCAGGCCATTCACGCCCCGCTGGTAGTCGAGCACGGCCCGCACGGCCTCCGTGCCGATGTGGGAGGGAGGCCGGGCACGGAAGGCGTCCATGATGCCGCGGATGACCTGCGCGCCCGCGGCGCCGGGCAGCGTGACGTTGCGCTGGGCACCGACGTAGAGGCCGTGCCGGCGCTGGATTTCCTCCAGGTAGCCGAGCACGGTGGTGCCGCGCGACTCGCACCACGCGGCCAGGTCCGCCATGACGAGCGCCGCGCCGACGCCGTCCTTGTCCCGCGTCACGGTGCCGGCGGTGTAGCCCAGCGCCTCCTCGTAGCCGAAGACGAACTGAGTGCCTTCGGCGTGCTCGCGTTCCAGCGCGCGGTTGGCGATCCACTTGAAGCCCGTGAGCACCTCGTCATACGCCGCGCCGAGCGAGCGGGCGATGTCCCCCAGCTGCGTCGACGAGACGATGGTGGTGACGACGTGTGGCCGAGCGTGCTTCGTCCCCTGCGTCAAAAGGTAGTGGCCCAGCAGTACACCCACCTCGTTGCCGGTGAGCATGCGCAGCCCACCGTCCGCCTCGCGGGCCATGACGGCCAGCCGGTCCGCGTCCGGGTCATTGGCCAGCACCAGGTCGGCCTTCACGCGCTCGGCGGTGGCGCGAGACAGGTCCATGGCGCCGGGCTCCTCCGGGTTGGGGAAGCGCACCGTGGGGAAGCGGCCGTCGGGCATCTGCTGCTCGGCCACGGGCGTGAAGCGCGGGAAGCCCGCGTCGCGCAGGGCCCGCTCCGCCCAGACTCCGCCCACGCCGTGCATCGCCGTGTAGACGATGGACAGCGTGTCGGAGCCCTTCTTGTGCACGCGCAGCCCGAGGATGGCGCGCAGGTAGTCCTCGCCCAGCGAGTCCGGGATGTCGCGCCACAGGCCCTGCTCGCGAGCCTGGGCCACCGTCAGCAGGGGCACGCGGTTGGCGGGCTCCACCCGGGCAATGGCGGCGGCGATGCCCGTGTCGTGCGGCGGGATGATTTGAGCGCCGTTGCCCCAGTACACCTTGTAACCGTTGTACTCGGGTGGATTGTGGCTGGCCGTCACCATGATGGCGGCGGCGGCGTTGAGGTGGAGGCAGGCGTACGCGGTGAGCGGCGTGGGCACCGGCGGTGAGAAGACGTGGGCGGGGATGCCCTCGGCGGCGAGCACGGCGGCGGTGTCCTCCGCCAGCTCCGCGCTCAGCCTGCGCGCGTCACGGCCCACCACCACGCCCCGGGTGGCGGCGTCCGGCACATGCTCCTTGAGGTAGCGCGCCAGGCCCGCGGTGGTGCGGCGCACCACGGCGCGGTTCATCCGGTTGGGCCCGGCGCCCAGCACGCCACGCAGGCCCGCGGTGCCGAACTCCAGGTCTCCGGCGAAACGGTCCGCCAGTTCAGTGAGGTCTCCCTGGGCGAGCAGCCGCGCCAGTTCGTCGGCGGTGGCGGGGTCGGGGTCCGCCAGGCGCCACGCCTCCGCCCGCTCTCTCAGTCCGGTGTCGTTCATGGAGCCTCGAAGCCTCGTACGGTCTGGGCGCGCGCGGAAGACAAGCCTCGCCGCGCCGGTGGAGTTTTTCAGCTGTAGTCGGTGAGCTTGCGACGCGTGGCGCGGCCCTTGGGGCCGTCCTTGCCGCCCTGGCACGTCACGCACAGCTCCGCGTAGGGCATGGCGCGCAGCCGCCCGAGCGGAATCTCATCCCCGCACTCCTCGCACTCACCGAAGGAGTCCGGCTCGTCGCGCAGCTTGCCCAGCGCCTTGAGCACGCGGGCCAGCACGCCGTCCATGTTCCGGTTCCGGTTGGAGGCGATGGCCTGCATCATCTCGTTGAGGGGCTGCTCGTCCTCGTCGCCGCCGATGCGCGCCTCATCGGTGCGGTTGGGCTCGATTCTCGAGGGCGTCTTTTCGGTCAGCTCGGCATGCAGCGCCAGCAGCAGCGCCTTGAGTTCATCTCGCTGTTTCGCGTTCACGTCGGCTCCGCCGGGTCAGTACTTCGCGGTGGAAACCTGGCCGGTGACGATGGCCACCGACGCGGAAGCGCCCAGTCGGTTGGCGCCCGCGCGCAGCATGTTCATGGCGTCCTCGGACGAGCGGATGCCGCCGGACGCCTTGACGCCCACGTCCTCGCCCACCATGGCGCGCATCAGCGACACGTCCTCCACCGTCGCGCCGCCCGAACTGAAACCCGTGGACGTCTTCACGAAGGCGGCGCCCGCGGCCTTCGACAGCAGGCAGGCGAAGACCTTCTCTTCGTCCGACAGCAGCGCCGTCTCCAGGATGACCTTCACCGGCAACGGGCTGCTGGCCTTCACCACGGCGGCGATGTCCGTGAACACGAGCGTGTGGTCCTTCGCCTTGAGCGCGCCGATGTTGACGACCATGTCGATTTCGCGCGCCCCGGCTTCAATGGCCTCGCGCGCCTCGAACGCCTTGGCCGACGACAGCGCCGCGCCCAGCGGGAAGCCCACCACGGCGATGGGCACCGTGGAGGAGCCCGCGAGGATTCTGGCGACGGTGGCCACGTGCGAGCTGTTCACGCAGACCGTGGCGAAGCCGTGCTGACGCGCCTCCTCGGCCACCTTCACCACGTCCTCCTGGCGCGCCTCGGGCTTGAGCAGCGTGTGGTCGATGTACGGCGCCAGGTCCGAGGCGGACCGGATGGAGTCCGGGTCCACGCGCCCCGTGCCGTGGCGGGTGAAGACGTCGGGAGCGGCGTCGGTGGGGGGGGCCTCCCGGGCGCCCGTCAACGCCTGAACGCGGCGGCGGGCCTGGTCGGCGATTTCCTCGACGTACTTGAAGAGGTCCTCGGAGTCGGACATGGCGGCCCCTTAGCCCACTTCGAGGTCCTCGGGAAGCGCGCGGGCGACCCGTGCGTTTCCTGCTCGCACCCGAGGTGCCGAGGGTGGGAACGTGGCGGTAGAGTCCGCACCGTGATGTCCCGTCTTCGGCTGTCCAGCTTCCTCGCCCTCCTGCTCGCCGCGCATCCAGGCATCGCCGCGGGCCCACCCTCCCCTCCCACTCCCAGCACCGACACCAGGCCGCTCACGGTCCACTTCTTCGACGTGGGCCAGGGCGACGCCGCGCTCGTCATCTCCCCCACGGGCAAGACGGTCCTCATCGACGGCGGCCCTCCCGAGGCCCGGGAACGACTCGCCGCCCGCCTGCGCACCCTGGTGACGGGGCCGCTCGACCTGGTCATCCTCACCCACCCACACCTGGACCACCTGGGCGGGCTCACGGACGCGCTGCGCGCCGTCGGCGCCCGGCGCTTCATGGACCCGGGCTTCAACCATCCCAGCGAGGCGTACCGGGATTTGCTCGGCTTCGTCGGCGAGTCGGTGGGCCAGGTGATGAACCCGGAGCCCAATCCCGCCACGCCGGACTCCCTTCTCACCATCGGCCTGGGTGAGGGCGTCTCGCTCACCGTGCTCTGGCCGCGCGCGCCGAAGGAGCCCTTCCTCGTGGGAACACGCTCGGACGCCAACTCCAACTCCATCGTCGCCAAGCTGACGTACGGGAGGACGGCCTTCCTGCTCGTCGGCGACGCGGAGCCGGACACCGAGGCCGCCCTGCTCCAGCGCCCCCTGGACCTCACCACCACCGTGCTGAAGGTCGCCCACCATGGCGGACGGCACTCCTCCACGGCCGCGTTCCTCGCCGCGGCAAAGCCCCAGGCCGCCGTCATCTCCTGTGGCGCCAAGAACGACTACGGCCATCCCGCGCGAGAGACGCTGGAGCGACTCGACGCCGTCGGCGCGCACGTGCTGCGCACGGACCGTGATGGCGAAGTGGTTGCCGCCAGCGACGGCCATACCGTCACGCTGCGGGCGAACGGAGGCACCGGCGCGCTGCTCGTCGTTCCGGGCGGAATCACCCCGGGCCCCATCGCGCTCGGACCCGTCGTGCCTGGCCACTCCCGGCCGGGGCGCGGCACCGTCGAACCGCGAGACGAGGTGAAAGCCCCTTCACCTGGAACCGCACCCGGTGAGCGAGGCTCGACGCCCGCGAACACCGAGGGACAGGGCCCCTACGTGGGGCTCAAGGGCAGCAAGGTGTTCCACCGCGAGACGTGCTCCACGCTGAAGCGTTCCAAGTCTGAACGCACGCTCTTCCTGAACCGCGAAGCCGCCCTGCGCGAGCGTCGCCCCGCCGAGGATTGTCACCCATGAGCCCGCGCCATCTCGCCCTGCTGGGGACCCTGCTGGCCCTGGCGGCCTGCAAGGAATCGCCGGACCCGTCCGCCACGCGTGCCACGGAGGCCAAGCGCTACTTCGGCAACGCCCCCGACGGGAAGCTGCACGTCTACTTCTTCGACGTGGGCCAGGGGGACGCCGCCCTCATCGTCTCCCCCACGGGAAACACGGTGCTGGTGGACTCGGGCCCGGAGAAGGCCGCGGGCCACCTGGTGAACCGCCTCCCGGAGCTGCTCGTCAAGCAGTTGGACCTGGTCATCCTCACCCACCCGCACAACGACCACCACGGAGCGCTGGACCCGGTGCTGCGGCGCGTGGGCGCGCGACAGTTGATGGAGCCGCAATTGCCCTCGGCGCCGCGCGAGTACGACGCCCTGCTCACCTCCATCAGCGGGCGCCGCATCCAGGTTGTCTCGCCCGCACCGCCGACGTCCACGCCCAATGCCCCCCAGCGCATCAACCTGGGGGACGGAGTGTCGCTGACCATCCTCTGGCCCCGAGCCCCCAGCGAGCCGCTCCTGGAGGCGTCCGAGGCCACGCTGGAGATCAACTCCATCGTCATGCGGCTCTCCTACGGCGAGACGTCGGTGCTCTTCGCCGGTGACGCCCTCGCGCAGACGGAGGAGTACCTGCTCGCGCGAGAGGTCCCCATCCAGTCCACGCTGATCAAGGTGGGGGCCCACGGGCTCGCGGGCGCAACCACCGCGCCCTTCCTCGCCCGCGTGGGCGCCCGCGCAGCGGTCATCTCCGTGGGCGCCGACAATCCCTTCAAGGCACCCGCCGCCGCCACGCTGGAGCGCTTGAAGGCCGCGCACGTCCAGGTGTTCCGCACCGACGTGGATGGCGAGGTGCAGGTGGTCAGCGACGGCAAGTCACTGGTCGTCACGCCCGAGCGACTGCCGCAGGGAAGCCCCAGCGACACGCGCTACACGCATCCGGGTCAGGGCCCCACGCCGGAGCCGGACTTCTGGGCGGGCAAGCCCCTGCCC
>NZ_VIFM01000245.1 GCF_006636215.1 Myxococcus llanfairpwllgwyngyllgogerychwyrndrobwllllantysiliogogogochensis
CTGCCCCAGGTTCGACGTCGCCTTCAGCACCTGCTGCTGCGCCGCATCGGCCATTGCCCGCTGTGCCTCCGCAGACTCGGAGCTCGCGCTCCTCCTCTCGGGCCGTCCTGCATCTGATCAAGTAGTATTAGGCGAGTCCTCCACACCGCGCCAAATGGTCCGGTTGACGCTCAGCAAGCCCTGGGGCAGGTCCAGATCGTTCCACTGGAGCCCGATAATCTCGCCCTGTCGCAGCCCCGCTGCAAGCTTGTGATGATGGATGGTCGCGTGCTGGTCGTGACGCCCGACCATTGCTGGCGCACGGTGGCGTGCGGCTGGATTCGCACGGACGAACTGCGCCCCGGAGAGCTGATTGACGGCTTCGTCCTGGGCGAGTGGCGCACGTCGAACCGACGGATGCCAGTGAAGTGATGCGGATTACCGTACGCTTCGCGAAGACTTACGTCGTGAATGGGATGCCTGCTCATAACCTCAAGCCCCGCGACTAAACGGCGCCTGCACTTCATCCCGGACAACGCGGCTCTGCACCCCAGCAAGAGTGGATGCCTCTTGGCAGCTCGCAACGCGCAGCGGACTGCAAGCCGGCTGCTGCGCGCTGGTCCCGCTCGACTCGCAGCATAAGGCCATTCGAGAACTGCGACCCGTCGTTCAGGGTTCGCCGTACTTTGTGCAGTGTGTATCCGAAATCTTCTTGAAGACGGCTGAATGAGACTCGTTGTGGGCGGCCATGCAATCGTGGAGTTGGGCGGTGCACATGGCTACTTTGGATTTGTCACCTTTCGCGAACGTCTCTTTGCAATTTTTCGACTGCTCGATGCAGGCGTTCTGGCACGCGGCCTGGATTTCCTCGGGCTTGTGAAGGTAGTCGATTCTTTCTTTACGGTCGGGGGAGACGAAGAGCTTGAAGTGGTACCCGGCTTTGAACTTCTCCTTGTTGTCGTGGCACGACACCTTGGGGGCCTTGATTCCGCCCACGGGGAATGAGTTATTCGGCTTCAGCTTCAGCGTGTTCTCGTTCACCTTCGTCATTGGGCAGATGCTGGCGGCGCTGCTCTCCGGGGGTGGCTCAGAAGCGAAGGAGGGAACGGCAACGGAAAGCGTGAACACGGCGGTCAGGCACATCAGGTTTTTCTTCATCAGGCTCTCTCCCTAGACTCTCATTCAGCAACACATCGCGCACCATCGCATCAGAGAAGATGACCTGCCTGGATCCTTTTACGCGAGAGGTGCCGGCCGGGATGGAGTGGGTACCACTGCTTCGCACTGCCGTCGAAATTCCAGAGGCGTGAGGTAGCCGAGGCTCGAGTGTGGCCGGACCAGGTTGTAGTGCTGCCGCCACGCCTCGATGACAACCTTCGCCTCTACCCTGGAACGAAACCATTCCATGCTGAGGCACTCGTCGCGAAAGCGTCCGTTGTGGAGTTGCGCGAGCTGCTTGCCGATGAGGGCGAGTAGCGTAGCCACCCGAGAGAAGGTGTTGCACGAAGCGCCGTGGTCCTTCAGAACGAACATCGCCGCACCGAGGCCAATTGAGGGCTTGGGTGCGGCGACTTTGGCGGTCAGGAGAGTGAGGTGCTCTGCCTTAGAGTGCAGTAAAGACACATGCCGTAGTTGCGCTCTCGAGCGGGCGCAAGGGCCCAGCGCGGATTCCGCACAATCTGTAGTTGGGCTTGCGACTGGGGAAGTATTCTATCGCGGAAGAGCAGGTTATTACGTATGGATCCGTGCTAGTATTGCAACCGCCGTCCGCGGCTTCACCTAGTTCCAGGACGCCCGGTTGCCAGAAGCTCTTTCCCTCGTGCAATAGGAATTGGCGTGTAGCTCCCGGCAAGGCGACAAGTGCTCCAGTTACGGAAGTCAGGTTGGAGCGATTGGGATTGAGGTCTGCCCATTCGCATCCATGTGCGTCGCCCGTCACGGTTACTGTCACGGTCGTCACGAGCCCGACATCAACGACAGTGGTGTTGCACTGGGCTTGGGCAACCCGAGGGCCAACAAGTAGTGCGAGGGTTGTGGCAAATAGAACAAGCCTCATGATTCGTCTCCAGGTGTGGGGTGAGAACAGTCCAGCGGTGCTGCTGAAGCAAGGTGATAGCCGCGACTTCTTTGTGTGCTACGGGGCGGGGACAACTCCCGCGAGCCACTCCAATGTCTGTCTTTTTGTCGGATTGTCGATATTGTGCGATGGGACAAGAGTTTTGTCAGGTGGCGGACGTTGTATGTCGATGTCGATTCTGTGACTCGTCTCTCATGAAAACGCGAATAAGCCGGCGGGCAATGCGGCTCAGTACGTGCACTTTTGTCCACGATGCTTCTCTTCGACTCTGAGCTGGCTCAAGATGGGGTCGAATTGGACGAGAGGGGGGTATTCTCAATTGTCGACATGGGCCGCATGACGATGCGGTTGGTCCCTTCTGCGAAAGTGAGTCCCGGAGAGAAGTTCCGGGTTTCGGTGAGATTCCGTGATGGCGCGGCGCCTCCCAGGGCATCCTTCTCACTGACCGTCCATCCCGCGCGTGCGGACACGGTTGTCGAGGTGTATCGGAATACAAGAACCGTCGAGTCGTACCGGCAAGAGGCAAGAGAAGCGCGAGCCGAGACACAGCGGTGCCAGGAGGAAAGCGCGCGCTTGGTCTCGGAACATGGAGTCCCGGGGGCTGGTAGGCTTGCTCGCGATGGGCGGCATTGATGTGAGTGGTGTGGCCGGGAGAATTGTGACGGAGGCGATTCCCTCGGACTCGAAGAGCGTACTTCAGCCTTTCAAGGTGCAAAGCTATCGCTCGACAGGGCGTGTAGCCCTGGAAGTCTTACTGAGTGGCCTGCGCGGAGAACTGCCGTGGATTGCGAGCGGCGCCGCCCTACGCGGTGTTCCTGGAACGGAATTGAAGGTGCTTCGTGTCTGGCAAGAATCACCCATCACCCCAGGTGGAAAGGGGCGAGTGGTGATTGAAACAGAGGCTTCCGGCGAATCCGCACGCGGCCCCTTCGCCCTCAAGCTGTGGGAGGCCAATGGGCCGCGCACGGTGACGATTAGCAACGTGACCTTCCCCTGACGGGCCTTCGAGGCATGTCGGGGTGACGTTGTAAGGTTCCGCCGCGCAGTCGGTTCCCAGCCGTTTGTCAGACGGGAATGCCAGCATTCAACCCACTTGCCTTCCTTGGAGAGAGGCATGGGGGTGAAGAATGTGTGCTGTCCGCTGAATACTGTGCGCCGTTCTCTTCGTAACGGGATGCGCTGGCGTTGAGCCCTCGACGCGCAGGCGCACTTTCCAGCAGCGTTCCGCACTACTCGGGGAAGGGGAAACGGAGGCTCGGCATTCCCGAGGACAGAGGAGCGATGCGTTCGATGCGCACCACGGGCTGAGCCTCTTCGTCGCGCGGCGCCGGACGCTGGAGGGCAACCACCCCCGCGGGAAGGTGCTGCTCAATGCGGTTGGCCTCCAGACGGGCCAGGAGGGGGCGGGCGTCAAGCGGGCAAGGGTAAGGCTCGAAGAGCAGGTGCGTCTTGCGACCTTCCTCAACCATCCGGGGATCCTTCGCGTCCACAGGATGCACAAGGCGGAAGGGTGCTGGTACGTCATCACCGATCATCCGTCAGGGCACAGCGTGAGCGACATGCTGACGCTCGCTGCGGAGTGCGGGCGCCGGTTCTCGCCCCTGTTCGCGCTGTACGTGGGGGCCAAGGTGGCTGCGGCTCTTGAGCACGCCCACGAGGCCAGGGACGGCGAGGGGAAGCCCCTCAACATCGTTCACCGGGCCGTCGACGTGGGGACCATCTTCGTTGACTGGAAGGGTGGCGTGCAGGTTGCCGACTTCGGACTCGCCCTGTCGGACTTGCCTGGGCGCGTTTCATCCACGGTGCGCCGTCCGCTGGGGGATGCGTTCTACTCTTCTCCTGAAATGCTCCTGACCGGTCGTGTTGATGCGCGTTCGGACCTCTTCGCGCTCGGCGTCGTCATGCTCGAAATCGCGACGGGGAGGAACCTTCTCGACGCTCCGGACGACCTGACCGAAGAGGTGAAGGGCTCGCTGTCGGTCAGGCAGCGCGTGCGCGTCCGGCGTGCCATCCGACGGGCCCGCCTCGCGAACAGTCACCCCATGGTTGAAGACGTAATCTGGCGCGCGGCGACCTACTCGCAGGCGGACCTGGACGCGTTGACGGAGAACCTCCCGCAGGGGTTGCGGGTGACGTTGGGCCGGCTTCTTCAAGCGAAGCCCGCTGACCGCTACCGGTCGGCGCGCGAGTTGGCGGCGGACCCGCGCCACTGGCTGGGGGACGGTGAGGTCTTCGGGCAGGAGGACGCGGAAGCCGAGCTGCTCAAGCTCATGAAGCTGGCCGGCGAGGAGCTGACCGAGCTGGGCATTCGGCGTCCCCAAGGCTTTGAGGCATCCCAGGACGAAATCAGCACGAACTAAACGACGGAGCGCGATTCTCGATAGGTCTCATGCTGCGCGTCGTGCGGTGACGGCACGCAGCACGGGGCTGGGAAAGGCCGCGCACTCGGAGAGGTCATCCGCTCCCTCTCCGAGCACGGTTCACCGATTTACCTTAAGCGGGTTAGCGGGCGTCGCGCGGGTCCCCGGTGAGGCAGGGCTCCATCTTCTCGGGGGCGACGAGGAACAGCTCCTCGCGGCCCAGGTCCTGGGTGATGCCCGGCGTGGCGAAGCCAATCTGGCCGCCGCCGTCGTACAACAGGGCCGCCCAGTCGTTCTGCGACACGGGGTACACATCCGTCGCGTCGCCGTCGCGGTTGAAGTCCAACGCAATGGTGTTGAAGTCGTATTGGCGGTTGTTGTTGAAGTCGACGAAGTCGGCTGCGGAGAACATCGCCACCTGGGCGTCGTTGAAGCGCAGCCCGTAGTACCTAGTCAGTTCCGACCCGGTGGACGGGGCGACGGCCGCGAACGCGGTGAGCTCATTGACGGCCGCCTCGTTGATGGAATCCACGTGCACACGCGAGTAGTCGAGCGCGCCGACCGTGCCGCCAAGTTCGAATCCATAGAACTGGTATTCGTAGTTCATGATGCTCAGGTAGTTGGGCTTGTAGTTGGCTCCGTCGTTGCCACCGTGGTCCAGGCCCAGGTTGTGACCCAGTTCGTGCATGAGGGTGCCGGCCTGCTGTTGCTCGGTGCCATTGAAAGAGCCCAACGTCATCAGGAAGTCATGCGCGGGGAGGCCGCGAGAGATACCGCTGGAGAAGTTCCCGTTGTGTTGGTGCGCGAACACCGCGTAGTGAAAGTAGGGCGCGCGGGCGGCGGCGAAGTACTTCGCCTTGATGACGTCGAATTCCGTCCACACGGGGCTCAGGTTCATGTCCGCGTCCGCGGCGGCGATCTGCTGATCCAGCACCAGGTGCAGCGTGATGCCAGTGGACCCATCCGGATTGCTCACCGGCGCGCTGGCGAAAGCCGTGATGACCTTGTCCAGCGTGGCCTGGCTGGGCCTGAGGTTGGGATAGTAGTCCACCTCCACGAAGACGTCCTTCCTGCGCGCGTTCGCGCCGAGGGCCGTCAGGTCCAGGCCACCGCCGAAGCCGAACGACTCCGCGTAGTCGTTGAGGCGGTCTCCGTCCGTGTCGGGGTTGTTGGGATTGGTGCCCAGCAACAGCTCCACCACGTCGCAGACGCCGTCGCGGTCCGTATCGGGGAGAAGCGCGCAGGCGGGGATTGGGAGAGGGATGGCCGTCGCGGATTCCACCCCCTGGCGGGTGCTGACCACCTCCGCGTCCGGGAGGTCGGCGCCGCCACACCCGTTCAAACCGAGGAGCGCAACGGAAGCTGTCAGCAGCGCCTTGTGAAGCTTGGACATGGAATTCCTTTGTGTGCAAACAGTCGGCATCACACCAACTGCCTCCTTCTTGCAGTTTGCTGTATTTGTTGTCTATTCAATTATTGCATGGTTTACATGTTTGAGATAGGCATGAAGCGTGGCCGGACAGCCCGGGCGCTCTCCCCAGCTCAGGCCCGATTTTGGGGTTGAGGTGCACGTCCATCTCGTCCTCGTAGAGGACGGGCTCCTGGGGACGGGCGTAGGTGGCCCGGCACTTCAATTGCCACTGGCGCTGGTGCCGCCGCCGCCGCGCGGGCCAGGGGCAGCGCACCCTTGCGACGTGCGCCCACCGAGGCCAGCGCGCGTCCCATGGTCGCGGGCGACCTGGCCGTTGAAGGCTCTGCCATCTCGCAGTCCCTCACGGCCGCGCTCCTGCTAGCGCAGCACGGCGGCCACCACGGTGGAGGTGGCGCAGCCCCATCACCGCGCTGCTGGCGCCCGCCTACTCTCCAGGCCGATCGGGAATCGCGCTCCGTCGTTTAGGACGGCGCCCAGGTGCCGGCCCTCACTGCTCGGGGGCTGGCGCCATGTTGCACGTATGTCGCAGAAGGCTGCGGAACGGGTTGGGACGAACCGGGACGGGGCGGGACGCGGAGGGAAGTCGAATCCGAGTGGTTCCGGGCGGTTGCGAGGTAAGGGCGCGATTCTGCTGGGGTTTTCGCAACGCCGGCCGTGGGTTCGATCCCCGCCGCCTCCCATCCAGCGAGGAGCGCTCGGCCGCGAGGCGGTCGAGCGCACGGTCGACTTCCGTGGTGGTGGGGAAAGCTCATTCTCTGCTCTGGCAAATGGCCATCGGAGGGTATGAGGAACGACCATGAGCGACGAGCGAACGCCTACCGAGCCTGAAGTGATGGAGCCCACGTTCTGGCAGAAGAATGGCTGGTCGGCCCGGGTCATCAAGAACGAGGACGATGACGGCTGGGCCGTGGAGATCCGCAAGCAGGGGATTGCCGAGCCCGTCCTCATCAGTCCGTGGGTGATGGGCCGCGACAAGAAGAACCCCAAGCCCTTCGATGCGCCCGCGTTCGCGACCTTCGTGAAGACGGCCTCGGAGGTCCTCGACCGCTCCGCGCGACAGCGCGACCAGGCCCTGACCCGGAAGCTCTCCATCGCCTGGGAGGGCCGTTGGTACGAGGTCCTGCTGGAGATCGTGGCCGATGAGTATGAGCCCCACGCGCTGCTCTCGGCCACCGACGACGCGGGTGCGACTGTCGCGAAGCATCGCGTGCCCATGAACTTCAAGTTCAACAGGGACACCGCCAACGTGTGGGTGCGCGAAGGCTTCCCCGAGCCCTGAGCTGGCTGTCCTCAACGCCCGGAGTCAGTGCCCGCCCGTCCCTGGCCACTTCGGGGCCCGGGCGGGTGGAGACACGCGCGTGGAAGAAATGGCAGTGCGATTTCCGCAAAACATGCGGAATCAGCATCTACGTACTTCCCCGCATCAAGGTCTGTCATGAAGACACGCGGCGCGCGGATGCGAGGTGCCGGGGCCCTCTCCGCTCGAAAGCCTGACGAGCGATGGGCTTGGAATGACAAATGCTAGGAAGCCTTCCCATGAAAATCCAAGCATGGGCCCTGGCGGGAATGGTGATGCTGGGCAGCGGCTGCATCTCCAGCATTCGGACCAGCAGTCACTCATTCCTGGACGCGAAGAAGTCCGAGGCACTCCTCCAAGGAGGCCCGGATGACGCCGCGCGACGCATCACGGAGTTGATGAGCAAGCGCGGCTTCCCAGTGACGGAGAAGCAAGTCCGCAAGGACGGGAGCCTCGTCTACGTCTTCAAGGGACAGCGCACGGCGTTGACCACGGTGTCGGGGGGCGACATCGTCTACGGCTCCACGAATACGGTGGGGTCCATGTTCTTCGTGCTGCTGACGCCACGCGAGGACGGCGTCACCCGGATGGACTTGTTCGGCAATCCCACCTTGGATGGCCGCGCGGTGTGCAGTGACGCCCCGCCCACCTGGGTGCCGAGATGCGACAAGAATGTCATCACCGGCTCGCTCTGGCACGGCCGGGACCAGATGACCGGGAAGGATGAGGCGGAGGCCATCCGCGGCATGCTGCTGGAGCTGGAGTTGGGACAGACCAGCGGCCCTGGTGCGTTGATCGCCAGGCCGGAGGCTCCGCCCGAGGCCCCCTCCCAGCCGACCTGCGTCGCCTCGGAACATCCGGACTGGGCGGGCGCCTCGGCCGTCCAGAAGAAGAAGCTCCTGGAGATGTGCCGCGTTCCGGTCGCCCAGGCCACCGACGCGAACTGACACAGACAGCTCCAGGTCTCGCAGGCGCGAGGAGTCGCCCAGCACATCAAGGCACAGCTCATGCGCCGGCGCCGCACCACGCGGGCGCACCTCGACAGCGACTTCGACGCGGGCGCGCTGGAGCGGTTCAATCCCTTGCGAAGGTGTCATTGTCATCATGAGAGAGGAATGGTTCCGTCCCTGATGGAGAAGTCTTCCGGATTGCGACGCACTCGTGAAGACAAGCGAAGCGATGGCTTGACGGGGTGAGAAAGCCCCGTGCACAATTGTTGGTGCAACCGCGCTACATGGAATTTGAGACATCTGGAATTCCTGGCGCTGTGCCTACCAAGGGTGCTCTTCATGAACAGAGCGATACGTACGCTCCGGACTCTCCCTGTCTTCTCCCTTGCCTTCCTCGCGGCGTGCCACGGCTCCTCTTCCGAGAAGGGTGACGACCTCGAAGCGAGTGAGACAGCCCCCTCGGCGCTCGTCTCGTCCAGTGTGTCTCCCAGCAGCGACGAGGCCATGAGCGGCATCTGGGCGGGCGGAGGAAGCGCGCCCATCCATGGATTGATGGATGACGGTGTCTCCTTCGCGGCGAGTGATCGCGGCGGCTCGTTCGCGCGCAGCGCCCCCGCGAGAACGTCATCGACCCTGACCCTGGGCTATCACGACAGCGCCATGCCCGGCGGCGCATCGAAAGTCGTCGTGAACTACGACGGATGGGCCATCAACGGAGGCGCCGGCTCGCTCCGCGTGAAGCTCTACGATGGCGCGACCCTGCTCGCCACGGGGCCCCTCCACGGACTCACCACCACTCCCGGGAACTTCAGCGACACGTTCGCCAGCCTGGACGTTGCGGACGCAAGGTTGCTCCGGACCGAGCTGCTCTTCGAGAACAGTGCGGCGGCCGGATCTCTGGTCTCGTCCATCATCTGGCTCGACGTCACCGGTCGCAGCGGCACCGGGCTCCAGGGGCAATATTTCGACAACATCGACTTCACTGGCGCTTCGGTGAGTCGAGTGGATGCCACCGTCGATTTCAATTGGGGAGCGGCCGCGCCTCTCACCGACCTCGGCGCCGAGACCTTCAGCGTGCGCTGGACGGGCAAGGTCAGCGCCGACCACACGGAGACGTACACCTTCTACACCACCAGCGACGATGGCATCCGCCTGACGGTGAATGGCATGCGCATCATCGACAACTGGACCGCACACGGCGCCATCGAGAACTCCGGGACCAGCGCGCTCCAGGCCGGCGAGCCCTACGACATCGTGCTCGAGTACTTCGAGAACACTGGCAACGCCGTGGCCACGCTCTCGTGGTCATCGCCGTCGACGCCGAAGGGCATCATCCCCAGGGAGAACCTCTTCCCCGGCCCGGCGGGCCCTCCCATCCCTGTCACGAAGCTCGACTGCCCTCCGGGTTTCATCAACGAGGTCTTCCGCGACGACTTCGACGGGACTGCCCTCGACACCACGAAGTGGGACGTCATCCAGGGAAACAACAACCCCAGCGGGGGCGCGTTCACGCAGCTCACCAAGATGCTCCGCGCCAACGTGTAGGTGGAGGACGGCAAGCTGAAGGTCGCCTCCAAGCGCCACTGCGCGGACCCCTATCCCAACATCACGCCGGAGAATCCCGCCAGGTGCGCGGGCACGAACTACTACTCGGGCGCATGGCTGAAGGGGAAGGGCACCTTCGCTCCGGGAAAGGGGGCGATGGCCTTCCACGCGAGGATGCCGGCCCCCATGCCCGGCACGTTCCCCGCCCTGTGGGCCCGCAACAGCTTCGGCGATGCACGCTATGGCGAGCTCGACCTCATCGAGACCTGGTGGGATTCCCCCAAGGGCACGGCCAATGACCCGAACAAGTTCTCGGCCACCACGCACGTCGGCTCGAGCCCGATGATTCACACCTCGAACAACGAGGTCGGCCCCTTCGCCAACCTGGTTTCCGCGGCGCACGTCTGGGAAGTCGAGTGGGACGCCGCCGCGGTTCCGGCGATCGCCCGATACTACTATCGGGACAGCCTGGGCTCTTCGCGCATCCTGGTGCGGACCGCGACCTACCAGACGTCTGGCTTCAACGGGAGGGTCACCGACGAGGCTTTCCGCACGGCGCTCGCCGATGGGTGGCGCCCCTATATCGACTTCGCGGTGCAGCCGGAGGGGACCTGGAACGTCGGGCCGGATACCGCGGCGGTCTATGACCCGCCAGACCTGGAGGTTGATTCGGTCATCATCTGCGCCCCCTGACGCCAACTGGCGTTGCACTTCCGCTCGATGGAGGCGAGTTGGGCTTCCGCGCCAAACTGAGCCTGGAGCCAGCGGTGGCTCGGTCAGCCCTGGGATGCCGCGGGCTGGCCGGGCTTGGAGGTCGCCGGCGCCGAGGGTGGGCGCCCGCGCTCGACGGCGTCCAGGCGGGCCATGGTCTGCGCGTAGAGGTGGTCCAGCTTGGAGTGGAGCTGGGTGACCTCCATGCCGGCGCGGATGTTGGCTTCGTACTCGACGTCGGAGCGGATGCGGTCCTTGGCGGCCTGCCGGCTCTGGCTGATGAGGACGAAGCAGGACAGGAAGATGGCCTCCAGGCTGACCACCATGGTGAGCAGGCCGAAGGGGAACGGGTCGAACGCGTGGAACGTGGGAATCCATCCCAGGTTGATGGTGATCCACACCGCGAACCACACGGCGTGCAGCATCATGAAGGTGAAGGTACCGCTGAAGGCGGCCAGTCCATCCGCGAGTCGTTGGATGGTCGTCAGTCGCTCCTCCACCATCTCGTTGGGGCTGAGTGATGGCCGGCTGTGCAGCATCTTGTCTGCTTCGCGCAGGCGACGGCCGATGGCGGTCAGCACGTCCATGGCGCTGGAGGGGTGGCGCCGGAAGAGGAGCTCGAGGTCGGCGCGGTCCACCTTGAGGGCGGACGTTTCCTGGATGGCGCGGGCATCCGCGCTGCGCGGGTCTCCATCCAGCAGGGACAGCTCGCCGAAGAAGTCGCCGCGTCGCGCGGTCTCGAAGACGATGACCTGGCCGGTGGTGTCCTCGACGGAGATTTGAACCTCGCCGGAGCTGACGATGTAGATGGCGCCGCCGGGGTCTCCTCGGCTGAACACCTTCTCTCCGGCGGACAGGCGCACTTCCTCGAGCTGGTTTGCGAGCAGCGCGCGCTCCTCGTCATCGAGGGCGGCGAAGAGGGGCACTTCCTTGAGCAGGGCGACGTCGGCGGGCATGACGCGGAGTTCCTCGCGAAGGGCTGCACCGTGCGCTCCGCAGGCTGGCACCTTCCGAGCAATTCGCCCAGCGTCACCGTGTCACGGGACGATGGTTTTCCCAGGGCCGAAAAGTAGGGCCCGGCCGGATGACTGTGGCTCCAACGAGTCGCGGTGCTTTCGCGACGTGGCTCACGGCGAAGGGGATTCGCGGGAGGTTTTCGGCTCGACGGTGGAGGCGACGTTCTGCGGGGTACCGTCGGAGAAGGGCCTGACGTCGAACTGGACGCGGACGGAGCGGCCGGGCTTCAGGTTCTCGCGCAGATAGGTCTCGATGTCCTGGTCGCGAGGGACAGTCTCTCCGGCGATGCGTGTCTGATGTGTCACGCGGATGGGAATCGAAGCGCCGCTGGGACCGGTGACGAAGAGTGTTCCCGGGGCGGTTTCGAGCACCGGGCCGGAGAAGGCCCGAAGCGTGCCCTCGGCATCTGGAGCAGGGGAGGGACGGGCCGAGTCCCCGCTCGCCTGGGTGTCCACGGCCAGGGCCAGGGGAGGCGTGCTCAGCAAGAGTCCGAGGAGCAGGTGCTGGGTCCATCGTTTCATCGGAAGGCCTCCTGGGCTGGGCGGAGCAGTCGTCCACGGGAAGCATGGCCACTGACACGCTTGAAGGCAGGGCCTGCCTGTCCGGTCGGGGGCCGATAGGGTCGGCCCGATGCCGGGACGGGCATGGTGAACAAGTGCCGACGTCCGGCGGGGGGAAGTGCGCATGCGAAGGACAACCTGGGTGATTTGCCTCGGGATTCTGCTGTGGGCCTGCGCGACGCCATCGAGTGTGGTGCACCGCGATGCCGCGCTGCTGCCGGTTGATGACGTGTCCGCCGAAGAGTGTGCCGCGGCAGCAGAGGACGACAGCGGGTGTGTCGCCCTGTCGTGCGCGAGTGGCGAATGCGGTCTGTACCGGTGCGAGGACCTTGCTTCCGCTCCGGTGGCCTTCCGTGGGCCGATGCCGGCGTCGGCCGCGGCCTCACAGCAGCGAATGCGGGGCCCAGCCCAACCTCTCCCGGGCCGAGGCCCCGTGCTCGTCATCCCGTGGCATCGTGCCGAGGAGTTGCCGAGCCAGGCGCGACTCCGAAAGGCGTATGCCGAGTGGGCCAGTGTCCCGAAGGAGAAGCACCACATTTTCCCTCGCGCGCTCGAGAACTACTTCACCTTGCGTGGCATCAACATCCACGAGTTCGCCCTTGCCATCGACGTGCGGCGTCATCGCCAAATCCACGATGGCAAAGACGGCGGACCGTGGAACGCGGATTGGCGCGCTTTCATTGAGGCGAAGGAGCGAGGCATCAGTAAGGCTACGAAGTGGGAACTGATGGAGCACGCGGGCTTCATGATTCAGAAGTATCATCTGGTCGGAATGCCCCTGTCCTACTGGACGAAGCTCGATGAGTTGTTCGCTGTGCCGACAAGCGGAGTTGGAGGGAAGTGATGCGCTATTTCGAGTTGCGTCGCTCGCTGCCGCATCGCGACCCGGCCTACCCAGGGGGGTATCAAGCCGAGCATCGATGGGGGCTTCCAGGTGCGGTGTGTCCCACCTGCCATGGCGAGTGGGCCAGACTTGGACTCGACTATCCGGCAGTCGACCTGACCACGCTGTCGAGTGAGCGCGAGTATCGCAAGGCTCGACAGACGATGTGGGACGAGTACTCGCGGCTCCGTGATGCCGTGATGCCGTTGCTACCGGCGGGTGCGCTGGTTGCGCCAGGTACGCACCTGGGGCCGTTGGTGGGCAGGGCCCGCGGCAACCTGCCGCCTGTCGTGCTCCAGGAGTCGTGGAGGTTGCTGGTTCATGGTGACGTGCTCCAGCAACTCGAGGATGCGAAACTCACGGGCATCACACCCGTTGAGGCGCGCATCAGCGGGAGCAAGCGCGGCCCTCTGTACGAACTCGCACTCATGCCGCAAGGGAGATTGGCATCAGAATGCCAGCCGCGATTCTACGGCAGTGGTCCCTGTGCCAACTGTGGCATGCAGGAGTACGACATCCCCGAACCGTGGTGGATGGACGCGACCAGCCCTCCGTCCCTGGATCTGGTCCGCTTCGCCATGATGCCGACCCTCATCCTGGCGAGTGAGCGGTGCGTCGAGGTCCTTGGCGAACTGCTGCCTCTCAGCGGAGTGCTCGCGGTGGAGGTTCCGACGACGCCTCCGCCTGTCCCTCATCGCGGAGCGCAGCCGTAGACGTCTGCTTGACGTCGACCATCCAGCGGGCTCGATCCTCCGGTGCCGCACCATGGACGCCAAACGACTTGAAGCGCTCTTGCACCAACTCCTGCGCATCGCCGCGCTCGGATGGGTAGGCGGCGAGTGTCTCACCGCTCCCATGCGGGACCAGCCCAGGGGAATGAACCTCGCCATCCTTGGATGGACGATGGACGCTCCCCGCGTGCCGGCGTAGGGTCCGCGCCCGTTCCCCCCTTTCTCCCGAGTGAGAAACCCATGGTCTCGGCCATCTTCAATCCGGCCCGCTGGACGCCCGTCGAGGGCCACAAGTTCAAGGACATCACCTTCCACCGCGCGGTGGACCAGGGCACGGTGCGCATCGCGTTCAACCGTCCCGAGGTGCGCAACGCCTTCCGTCCCCGCACCGTCGACGAACTGTCCAAGGCGCTGGAGGCCACGCGCTTCAT
Organism: Myxococcus llanfairpwllgwyngyllgogerychwyrndrobwllllantysiliogogogochensis; assembly: GCF_006636215.1. Taxonomy (GTDB): domain Bacteria; phylum Myxococcota; class Myxococcia; order Myxococcales; family Myxococcaceae; genus Myxococcus; species Myxococcus llanfairpwllgwyngyllgogerychwyrndrobwllllantysiliogogogochensis. The sequence goes on from NZ_VIFM01000245.1 coordinate 13,974, forward strand.
GACGGACGTGGGCTGCGTGCTCATCACCGGCAACGGCCCGTCCCCCAAGGACGGCGGCTGGGCGTTCTGCTCGGGCGGAGACCAGCGCATCCGCGGCAAGGACGGCTACAAGTACGAGGGCGAGGAAGGCGAGTCCGACCCGGCGCGCCTCGGCCGGCTGCACATCCTGGAAGTCCAGCGGCAGATCCGCTTCCTCCCCAAGGCGGTCATCGCCGTGGTGCCGGGGTGGGCCGTGGGCGGTGGACACAGCCTGCATGTCGTCTGCGACATGACCATCGCGAGCCAGGAGCACGCGGTGTTCAAGCAGACCGACGCGGACGTGGCCAGCTTCGATGGTGGCTATGGCTCGGCGCTGCTGGCGCGGCAGATTGGCCAGAAGCGGGCGCGCGAAATCTTCTTCGTGGGCGCGAACTACTCGGCGCAGGAGGCCTTCCAGATGGGAATGGTCAACGCCGTGGTGCCCCACGAGAAGCTGGAGGACTTCGCGCTGGAGTGGGCGGCGGAGATCAACACCAAGAGCCCCACCGCCATCAAGATGCTGAAGTACGCCTTCAACCTGCCCGACGACGGTCTGGTGGGGCAGCAGCTCTTCGCGGGCGAGGCCACGCGCCTGGCCTACGGCACCGAAGAGGCCCAGGAAGGCCGCGACGCCTTCGTGCAGAAGCGCAAGCGCGACTTCAAGCGCTTCCCCTGGAGCTACTGAACCGCGCTTCGCTTCGTGAGACTCGGCCCGCTTCGGAGACACCCCAGAGCGGGCCGTTCACATGCTTCAGCTGCCTACACGGTGAAGACCACGGACGGCGCGGAGCGCTTCGCCGGGCCATGGTAGACGGCTTCGATGTTGTTACCGTCCGGGTCCAGCACGAAGGCCGCGTAGTAGCCCGGGTGGTAGGGCCGCTCACCTGGGCCGCCGTTGTCCTTCCCACCGGCCGCGAGCGCGACCTCGTAGACGCGCTTCACCATCTCCTGGTCCTTCGCCTGGAAGGCCAGATGGACGCCGCGTCCACTCGGCGCACCGGGGTCCGCGGTGCTGACGAACAGCTCGTCCGCGAAGAAGTTGTCGGGGCCATGCGAGCCCAGCGGGATGCCCAACACTTCGAGAATGGCCTGATAGAACCGCTTGCTCGCCGCCAGGTCCTTGGCGCGGAGGTGGACGTGGTCGAGCATCCGGCCTCTGTGAAATTCCATGGTGCTCCTCGCGGAAATGTGCGCCCCTGAGGGGGTACGCGTGGAGGCGCGAGGCTGCCATGAAACCCCATTTCCTGACCTTCTTTTGCGAGCTGGCTCCGGAGCCACTTCGCGAACTGTTCAACACCGAAGGCGTCATCGACGATCTCCAGGCGATGCGCGCCGGCGTGAGCCTGGGACTCCTGGACTTGAGCCCCGAGCGAGCCGATGTGGTGCGCCGCCTGAACCGCGCGGGCATCCCCGTCACGGCGTGGCTCCTGCTCCCTCCGGAGCAGGGCTACTGGTTCCACGCGGGCAACGTGCTGCAAGCGCGTGCGCGCTACGAAGCCTTCAGGACGTGGACGGACGACGAGAAGCTCGAGTGGGCCGGCGTGGGGTTGGACATCGAGCCCGATATCCAGGAGCTGCGCAGGTGGGCCGAAGCGCCGCTGCGGAGTCTTCCTGGGATGCTCTCGCGGCTCATCCTCCGAGGAGGTCGCTCCCGCGAGGCGAGGGCGGGCTACCACGCGCTGGTGGAGCGCATCCGCGTGGATGGCTACCGCGTGGACGCGTACCAGTTCCCCTTCATCGTGGATGAGCGCCAGGCGCGCTCCTCCGTGCTGCGGCGCGTGGCGGGTCTGGTGGACGTGCCCGCGGACCGGGAGGTGCTGATGCTCTACACCAGCTTCGTGCGTCCCCGAGGCGCCGCGCTCCTGTGGAGCTACGCGCCGGGCACGGGCTCGCTCGCGGTGGGCAGCACAGGGGGCGGCGTGGAGCTGCCAGGGGTCCTCTCGGCGCCGCCGCTGGACTGGACGGAGCTGTCGCGCGACTTGCGGCTCGCGGTGCGCTGGACGCATGACCTGCACGTCTTCAGCCTGGAGGGCTGCGTGAAGCAGGGCTTCCTGTCGCGGCTGCGCGTGTTCGACTGGGACGCTCCCGTGGACCCTCCCTGGGTGGAGTCGCGGCGCGTGGACGCGGTGCGCCGGGCCGCGCGCAGTGTGCTCCACGCGTCGGGCCGGTTGCTGCGCTGACAGGGGAGGGGGCGCACGCAGTGTCGGGGTG
>NZ_VIFM01000246.1 GCF_006636215.1 Myxococcus llanfairpwllgwyngyllgogerychwyrndrobwllllantysiliogogogochensis
TGCGCTTCTCAGCGCTCCCTTGCTGGTGCCTTCTCAAAGATTGACTGCGGTTTCCGCAATCCTTCTCTTCTTCTTGGGCTTGCTATTTGGTTTTCAAAGACCGAGCCGCTTGTTTCATCCGCGACTTCCTGCTACCTTGCTGCCGCCTTCTACTTCTTTCCGGCGTCAGCGGGGCGCCTCTTCTATTTCATCTTCGCGCTCCCTGTCAACCACCCAGTTTCGCTTTTCTTCTTTGCTGCTTCCCGAAGTCTCCAGCGCCGCCCAGTGGCTTCCGCTGTTTCTTTCGGGAGGGCGGCTTCTATCACCACCGCGCCCCGGATCAACCTATTTGGTTGGCTCCGTCTTTTTTCCTGCGTCCGCCCCGGTGGGTTACCGCGATCACCGTTTCGGCCAGGGGGCGCGGCTTCTATCACCGCCGCGTCCCAGGTCAACAACCTTCGTCGACCGTTTACTTCCCCCGTCCGTTCGCCGTCAGGTGCCGGGGCACCAAGGCGTCGAGCAGGGGTCCAGTTAGTACCTCGTCACCTGTCGTCCGTCAAATACCGGATGATCGGTCCGCAGGATTTATCCACCGAACCGCATTTCGTGAACCCCCGGCGCCCCAGGAAGGCTTCCTCGGCATCAGGGGTCGGCCCTCCGCCCGCCCTCCGACGTTGGGGGCAAGGCCAGCGTCCCGAACAACCAGTCCGAGAGCGGAACGGTGATGTTGAAGTTCCAGCGCCCCATCTTCGAGGGGTCGTGGTGCGCCTGGTGGTGCCTGCGAAGCCAGCCCAGCGGCCGGAGTCGGGCCAGTCGGTGCTCGGGCGGCAGGTGGTGGCAGAAGTGGAGACACTCGTAAGAGAGGTAGTAGCCCACCGTCGACGCCACGAAGAGCCAGCCCACGTTCCGCGTCGACACCAGGAAGGTGAGCACTCCCAGCGGCGCGGCGACAGCTCCCAGGAAGAAGAGGAGCAACACCGGCGGGAAGAGCACCATCTTCACGTCCCGGGAGGACTCGTAGGCCAGGGCGTCGTGGGTGAAGAAGCGGTGGTGTTGCTCGGTGTGCCGCTGGAAGAGCAGCCCCAGCCCCCGCCTCTTGTGGTGCATGGGCCCCCGGTGCCCCAGGAACTCCACCACGTTCCCCAGCAAGAAGACCCCGGGAACCGTCAGCCACTCCCAGGGACGCACCGCCTCTACTCGAGAGAGCGCCAGGAGGATGACGCCCAGCGAGCCCAGACTCGTGAAGGCGAAGTGCGCCCGGCCAGAGTAGCGGGGACCGACATGCTCACCGCGGTACTGCTCGCGGAAGGCCGTCACCCGCTCGGGAATGGTGCCAGGCGCCACGTTCCCTCCCGAGCCGCTCAGCTGTCCTTCTGCCGAGCCTTCGTCTTCTGAAGCTTCTTCATCTTGTCCAGGATGAGCGTGCGCTTCAGCCCGGAAAGGTGGTCCACGAAGACGTGGCCATCCAGGTGGTCGATTTCGTGCTGGAGGACGTGCGCCAGGCGCCCTTCCGCCTCCACCTCGTGCCACTCCCCTGTCCTGTCCTGGTAGCGGACCTTGACCCGGTGGAACCGCGGGCACTTCTCCCACTCACGCGGGACGGAGAGGCAGCCCTCCTCCAACGTGACGTTCTCCTTCCGCTCCAGGATTTGTGGGTTGACGATTTCGAAGGACGTCCCGTCCTCACGCCCCACCAGGGCCACGCGCAGCGACACGCCCACCTGATTGGCGGCGATGCCGATGCCTTCGGCTTCCTTCATGGATTCGGCCATCTCCTCCAGGAGCGTCTGGAGCGAGGGACCGAAGTCCGTCACGGGCTTCGTGGGCGAGGTGAGGACCTTGTGCGGCCAGATGACGATGTCGCGAGCCATGGGGCGCAATTTGCCATGTGCCCCCCACCCGGTGCCACGCCGGAAGGCTCCAGATGAGGTCTTCGCCACCTCGGCCGTCCCCTCCCGAAAACTCCCGGGACGCCCCAGCATGGGCGAGCACAGGTCTGGTAGACCTCCCCGCATGAATCCGCACTCCCAGCTCATCGTCGACTTCTACTCGGCGTTCCAGCGCCGTGACTCGAAGGCCATGAACGCCTGCTACCACCCGGACGTGGAGTTCTCCGACTCCGTCTTCATTGGCCTGCGCCACGGGAGCACCACCGCCATGTGGACCATGCTCTGCGAGCGCGGCAAGGACCTGCAGGTCACCTACCGCGACGTCCAGGCCGATGACCGCACCGGTCGCGCCCACTGGGATGCCCTCTACACCTTCGCCACCACCGGCCGGAAAGTCCTCAACCGCATCGACGCGGAGTTCGAGTTCCGCGACGGGAAGATTGTCCGCCACCAAGACCGCTTCGACTTCTGGACCTGGTCTCGTCAGGCACTCGGGCCCACGGGGCTCGTCCTCGGATGGACGCCCTTCCTCCGGAACAAGGTCCGCACCCAGGCCCGACGCACCCTGGACAAGTACATGCGCGACCACAACCTCACGGGCCCCTGACCCTCTCCCGGAGCGCGCTCCCTCCGATTCCTCGAAGGGCGGCCCCTGCTCGCAGCGGCTTCAGGTCCGGTGCCACCCAGGAAGCTCGTGCCTCGGCCGAGTCCAGCGTCTCCTTCTGGTAGTGCCTCGCCAACAGCTTCGCGTCGGCCAGCTCCGGGGTCGTCTCCAACAAGGCCTCCAGGGACGCGCTCCCCGGTGACTCGTCCATCGCCCCCTGGACGAGCTCCGCCCAGCCCCGGGTCAGCGTCTCGTGATACTTGCCCGCCGCCCCGAGCGTCGTGGCGTAGCGCCGGATGAGGTCGCGCAGCCGCGCCAGCCCCGCCTCGAAGCCTTCCGCGCGCAGGCACAGCCAGGCCAGCCGCAGGTGCTCCCGGTGACGGAACCGCTCTCCCGGATAGGTGGCCGCCTCCACCGCCGCGAGAAAGTCCGCGTCCCCCAGGTCGCCCCCTTCCACGCTCACGGTTTCACCTTCGGCTTCGACTTGCGCTCCGGGCGGGCCACATGGTCCACCTCGGCGAGCGCCTCGAGCCCCGTCGTCAGGCCCTCCACATCCTCGTCGCCCAGCCGCTCCAGCACCGCGGCCTCCAGGACTTCCAGCCGGCGGTGGACCCGCGTGGCCAACGCCCGGCCCGCTCCCGTCAGCAATACCTGGAACGAGCGACGGTCCTCGGGCCTCGCCTCCCGCTTCACCAGACGCTTCGCTTCCAACCGGTCCATGTAGCTGGTCAGTGTGGAGCGCTTGTGCGCGAAGGCCGCGTGCAGCTCGCTCAGCGAGGTGTCCCCCGCTTCCAACAAGTACGCCAAGAGGTGGGCCTCCCCCTGCGAGAGCCCCAAGGGAGGCTCGACCGCCTCCAGGAACAGGCCGATGCGGTGGGTGGCCCGGTGTACTTCCAGGACGAATCGGAGCCTCTTCATGGCGCTTCTCTAACAACCGCTCCGTTTTCGGAATTTCCGAAAACGAAATGAATCGTCCACCAGCCAACCCGTGCCCAGCCCCCCACCCGATGCTCTATCCTCCAGGAATGCTCCCCGAGAACGCGCCCGTGGACCTCCTGGACCTCTGGCTCCTGGAGGCAGCCCTGGAGCTGCCGACGCCCCTTCAGCTGCTCGTGTCGCCGGACCCCGCGGGCTCACTCAACATGCGCGATGACCCTCGCTTCTCCCACGAGGAGCTGTGCGAGCGCCTGGCCGGACTCGCCGAGCGGGACCTCATCCGCATCCACGAACACCCGGACGGCATGGAGGAGCTCTTCACCCCCGAGGCGATTTCCCAGGCCATCCTCCGGCCCCGTCCGCGCTCCATCCAGGTCTATGAACTCACGCCCTCGGGAGGTGCGCTCTGGGAGACCCAGGCCCGGCCCGACTGGAGCCGCTACGTCAACGCCGGCGAGGAGCCCAGCGTCAACGACGCCCCGGAGTCCTGGGTCATCGAAGCCCTGAGTCTCGACATCGCCGAGGCGGAGTTTCGCTTCCACGAGGAGCTCGGCGATGGAAACCGCCCCGTTCCCGAGTCGAAGCGCGGCGAGGCGCTCACTCCCTGGAATGTGACGTACTGGAAGACGCTGCCGCGCGGCTATCGCCTCCACTACACCAGCGTCCCCCAGCCACCCGACCCGGTCCGCACCGCCGCCTCGCACCGCCGAGAGCCCTGGTACACCCCCGTCCGACTGTGACGAAGGGTGGACCCTTGCCTCTCAAGGGGCTCAACCCGGCACTCTCGACGCACGCGGGGGCGCGGACGGCTCAGGGCGCGGGGGCCTTGGCTCCGGCGGCCTTCGGGGCCTCGGCCCGGTACACGTAGAGCGTGTAGTTCGAGCCCGTCGCATAGCCAGGCAGCTTCCCAGGGTTGAACACACTGGTGCTCGACACCGTGCCGCCCGCGTAGCCGCTCGGCGCCTCCACCAGCTTCAGCGCACACCCCGCCAGCACGAGCCCCGCCACCGGCACGTCGTTGCTCACGAGCGTGCACGTCCCAGAGGCCGTGAAGCTCCCTTCCGGCAGATTGAAACGCATGTGCGCCGGTATCTGCTGCCCCGCCGGAAAGCGCGTGTCGGTGATTCGCAGGCACGCCGTCGCCGACCCCACGCTCTTCTCTCCCCGGCTCACCCACTTGCCGTCGCGCTCGCGGCTCTTCGGCACGTAGATGCTCGCGCCCAGCTTCACCGTCGTCTCGAACGGCGCCGCCGCGCACACCGCCGCGTCCGGGGGCTTCGTCGGGTCCTCCTGCGTGCGGAACTGGTAGACCTCCTCCGCCGCTCGCGCCTCGGGGACTCCCGCCAGCATCACCCACGCACCCAGCACCACCGCACCACCGTGCCACCGCGACATAGGTTCCTCCTCTTGAGAGTCCTGGAGCCCGCACGCATCCGGGGCCCTGCCCGCCGACAGCCTCTACCCGTTGGCCCATGAGCCCCTGGCGCGCACGGCCCCTCCGTACCGCGCGCGCCTGGAGGCCGCTGCTACTGCCAGGACAGCGTGTACTCGGCGTCGAGCGGCCCCGTCTTCTTGCCGCTCACGTGCACCTGCGTTCCGCCCATCGCCTCGATGACCGCCTGGAGCACACCCTCGTGATAGGCCGGCGTCATGAAGTCGCGCTTCATCGTGAAGACGCCACTCGTATCGCTCGTCCACGTCACGCCGCGCTCACCGTAGCTCACCGCCGCCCGATAGCCCGAGTGCAGGTTGCCCAGCATCCGCTTCGGGCTGTTCCCGGCCAACAACAGCAGCGTCTTGCCCGCCGCCGAGGACAGGAAGTCCGACGTCGCCTGTACGCCCATCCTCCGCAACGCCGGGTCGAACCCACCGAGCTGCGGCCCCATCACCTGCGCCGCCGTGAAAGACAGCCGCAGGAACGCCGCCACCGGGTAGTTGAAGAAATCGACGTACTTCTTTTCTCCCGCGACGGCGAGGCACTGCTGTACCGCGCTTTCGCCACCAAGCACCTTCACCGCGCCAAGCACGCCATTGAAAAACAATCCGCGCGCGGTGTCTTCGCGCGTCGCCAACGAGACTCGCTCCTCCAACTCGCGCGCGAGGTGGGGCTCGAGCACGTCCGACTTCTGCTTCATGTCTGTCATCAAACGGTGTCTCCACGGGGGGAAGGAGGCACTCGAAGTTTACAGCCGAATCAACTGCGCGCCGTAGTGGATATTCGCTCCAACGGCCGCCACCAACACAATGTCCCCCGCACCCAGTCGAACGCGACCCGCCTCCAGGTCCTCCGCCAGCAGGATGAGCATCCCCGCCGCCGACGTATTTCCATACAAGTCAACATTGCAAGCGACAGTCTCGGGCGAAAGCCCCGCGCGCGACACGAAGGCATCCATCACCCGCTTGTTGGGTTGGTGAAAGTAGTACCGCTTCACCTCACCCTTCAGCTCGGGTCTGGGATTCAACACCGTGTCCAGGCACTTCTGCATGTACTCCGGATAGCTGCGCGCCACGCGAAACCCATCCACCACGAAGGCCATGTCCGCCGGACGCGACCGCCCTGGCTGGTAGGGAAGCTTCAACACCCCGCCCCCCTTGCGGATGACCAGGTCCCCATGCGCGTTGCCCGAGAAGGAGGCGAGGATGCCCGCCCCCGCCGGCGCGTCCTGCTTCGTCTGGAGCACCACCGCGCCCGCCCCGTCCCCGAACACGTACATGGAGAGGTAGCCCTGGAGCGTCTTGGCCCGACCCGGCCCCGGAGGCAGCTCGTCCAGGTACACCTCCCGGTTCACCAGCGGCGACGTGAAGGCCGAGGCCACCACCGCCACCGTGCGGAAGCGGCCCCCGTCCATCATCTTCTTCACCAGGTCCAACACGTACGTCGTGCCACCACACCCGTCATCCACCACCAACGCGAAGGCGTCCTCCCGCAGCCCCAGCCGGTGGTGCAGCTGCATGGCGTCATGGTTGAAGTGCGGCGCGTCCGGCGTACACGTGACGACGAAGAGTGCGTCCAGCTCCCCCGCCTCCACGCCCGCGCCCGTCAGCGCCTTGCGCAGCGCCACCTCGCACATGTCCGTGTTCGTCGCGGGGTAGATGTGGCCATCATCCTCCGGCGGAGGCACCGCGCGTCCCGTCGCCTCGTCGATGTCCCAGAGGAAGCGCCGCTCACGGATGCCCAGCTTCTCCTCGATGCGCTCCGCGGGCCACCCAGGAATGGCCCGGGCGATGCGCGCATTGCTCACCCGACGCGATGGAACGAAAGCCCCGGCTCCGACGACACAGACATTGGGTGTCATTTCATGGCCTCGTCTTTTCACCGCCACGCCGGATGGGAGGGATTCCCTGGCCTGTTCTGTCGAGCAGGATTCACGCCAGAAACGAAGCCCTTGAAATGACGGTGCACCGCGTCGGAAGCAGCTTCAGTCTTGAAGCTTCTTGCGCACATCCGACTCAGCAATCCCACGGATTTACTGAGAGGAGGCCCGTGCTTCAAAAATGAAGCGTTTCGCACCAAATCCGAAGCAAGCCCGGCGATACATTTACTTTCCGTGCGCGGATGCTCCACTCAAAGCGAGCGGTGACCTCAGGGAAACCCCTGTATTGCAAGTGATTGCGTACTCTGAGTGCCGAGACATCCTGGACCCACCCCACTGCTACGCGCGTGGAGGTCTCCTGATTTCCAGACCGAGCCGGAAGCCGTCCGCATCCAGGAGGTCGGGTGCTTCCCGGCGCAGGCAGGCCCATGCCAGTCTCCGTCGACCGAAAGGCGTCGGAACCCACCGCCTCGTCGCGACGCATGTCCCGAGCGAGGCCCGACGAATGGGACGTGCCCTCGTTCAAGTCCTATCCCCGTCGCTGGCAGCCCCTCCTCCGGCTCGTGCTCTTCACCGCGACCTATGCGCTCGGCGTGCGGCTGGGCGCGGTGCTGGCCTTCCCTCCCGAGTTGGTCTCCGCCATGTGGCCCCCCAGCGGCGTGGCGCTCGTGGGGCTCCTGCTCACGCGACACCGGGAGTGGCCGCTGCTCGCCCTCGCCGCCATCCTCGTGGAGCCGCTCGTCGTCGGCGACTCCCACGGACCCATCACCTCCACCAGCTTCGTCATCGCCGCCGGCAACCTGCTCGAGGCCATGGTGGGCGCCGTGCTCCTGCGGCGACTGGTGCGACTCCACCCGGCGATGGACCGCGTGCGGGACGTGCTGGGACTGGTGGGGCTGGCCGCCCTCGGCAGCACGCTCATCAGCGCGACCCTGGGCATGGGGATGATGCTGTCGGCCCTGCGCCTGGCCCCCAGTGACTTCTGGCCCTCGTGGCGGGTGTTCTGGGTGGGCAACGCCATGGGCGTGCTGCTGGTGGCGCCCCTGCTGCTCACCTGGCTCTCACGGGGACTCGACGGGTGGAACCGGCAACGACGGCTGGAACTGGCGGCCCTGCTGCTGCTGCTCGGCGTGACCACCCAGTGGGTGTTCAGCATGCCGCCCACCGCCGCGCCTCCCGCCACCTTCCACCCCGTCACCTACCTGTCCTTCCCCTTCCTGCTCTGGGCCGCCCTGCGCTTCGAGGCCCGGGGCACCACCATGGCCACCGCGGTGATGTCCTCGCTCGCCCTCTGGCACACCGCCCACGGCAACGGCCCCTTCGCCCAGTTCGCCTGGCACAACGACAGCCTCACCTTCCTCCAGTCCTTCCTCGCCGTGGCCAGCGTGTCCGGACTGCTCCTCGCCAGCGCCCTCAGCGAGCGCCGTCGCGCCCAGGAAGAAGTGAGCCACCTCAACCAGGAGCTGCGCCAGTCCCTGCAGACGCTCGCCGCCACCCAGGCCACCCTCGTGCGACGCGAGCGCATGGCCGCCCTCGGAGAGCTGAGCGCCACCGTGGCCCACGAGGTCCGCAATCCCCTGGGCGCCATCTCCAACGCGCTCGCCGCCATCCGCCGACTCGCGCCCCAGACGGCCCATGGGCCCGCGGGCACCTTGCTGGTCATCATGGATGAGGAAGTCCAGCGCCTGGACCTCATCGTCAATGACCTGCTCGACTTCACCCGCCCCATGGAGCCACGACTGCGGACCCAGGCGCTCGGCCCCGTGGTGGAGGGCGCCTTGAGCGCCTCACTGCGCTCGGGGCCCTCGGGCATCAACGTCTCGCGGACCCTGGACGAGCCGCTGCCTCCCATCGACCTGGATGCCCACCTGCTCCACGTCGCCCTCACCAACCTGTTCACCAATGCCGTGCAGGCCATGCCCTCGGGCGGCAGCCTCGTCACTCGCATCGAGCCGGAGACGCGCTCCGGGACTCTTCACGCCCGGCTCACCATCTCCGACACCGGGCACGGGATTGCTCCCGAGGTCCAACAGCGCATCTTCGAGCCCTTCTTCACCACTCGCGCCAGTGGCACCGGACTGGGACTCGCCATCGTCCGCCGCATCGTCGATGGACACCACGGAGAGGTCACCGTCGACAGCGCCGTCGGCCAGGGCACCACCTTCACCGTGTGGCTCCCGTGCGCCAGTGCACCCCAGGCCGCGGCCTGAGTGAGTGGCGGTCCACGTTGTCGTCGTGAGACCAGGCCACCGGGGCGCACCGCGCTCCTGCTCGACGGCCCTGCGCACGGCGCGGACGTCCTCACGCCTCCGTACTCCTGCTTGCGAGCCGGTCCGGACACCGTGTTTCGCACGGTGTCCGTGTCCCGACTCACGAGCGCCCCGTGACAGGGCGCCCGTCACTTCACTTCAGAACGGGATGTTGTCGTCATCGCTCGGCGGCGGAACGTCATCCTGGTAGCCGCCACCTCCACGGCTGCCGTAGCCGTCCCCGCCCCCACGATTGCCGTAGCCCTCGTTGCCACCACCACCGCCACCACCCTGCTGCCGGGCCATCTCCGCCTCGATGGCGCTCAGCAACTGGCGCTCCTTGTCGTGCCAGCGCGACTTGCTCGGGTCGTTCAGCGAGCGGCGCGCGCCGTTCGCATAGAACTCGAGGTCCTGCATGCTCGCGCCCGCGACCGGCGCGCCCTTGCTGCGGCCGTAGTTCGGGAAGACCATTCCGTCCCCGCCGCCACCACCACCGCCGCCACCACTGGGCGCCGCCGCGCGACGAGGCGCCGCCGACGCCGCATCCGGCGTTCCGCCGATGGACAGCTCGCCCATCCTCAGCGTGAAGCCTTCTTCATTCTTGAACGCCGTGCCGACTCGCACCTGTTCCACTCGCCCATCAGGGCGCCGCACCGCCACGGTGACTGGATAGCCTTGCTCACTCATGGCGCCCGAATCCCATCACGGGACCCTTACTGTCAACGGGAGCGCGCGCCCCGCTGTCCGCCATCCACACGCCCGCCTGGACGACGCTCTCCCGCCCTGAAGAAACAGGGGCTTCCCGGGGTGTTCGGCACACGCCGGCTCGCAGGGCAGGAGCGCGACACACCCATTCGCGTCCTCTCCCTTGCACCCGAGCACATCGCCTCACAGGGCGGCTCGCGGCTCAGGACGTCGGTGGGCCTGTCGGGCGTCGTGCTTGCGAGCACGCCTCCGCTCAGGCTGGGGGTGGACCGCCTCAGGACACAACCGCGTCGTCTGGACGGGCGCGACCCGCGCGGCCTCGGCTCCGCTTGAGCCTGGGTGGACGCCTCAGGGCACGGCCGCGTCACATGGACGGACGCGAGCCATGCGGCCTCGCCTCCGCTTGAGCCTGGGGTGGACGCATCAGGACACAACCGCGTCGTCTGGACGGGCGCGACCCGCGCGGCCTCGCCTCCATTCGGGGCGGGAGTGGACTGACTCAGGACACAGCCGCATCGCATGGACGGGCGCGACCCACGCGGCCTCGGCTCCGTCATTGTGGAACAGGCCCCACGGACCGGAAAAACTCACGGCCTGGATACACGCCTCGCGCAGCGGCCCTCCTCAGGGACACTCGAACGGGGCGGCGGGCTCCCTCACTTCAGGAGCCCACCTCGAATGGACAGCGAGTGGAGCGCGAGCCTTCCGCGACTCCCCTCAGCTACGCCATCCTGCCCTTCTTGCCACGCGCCGCCGTCTTGGACCGCGACGCGCCACGCTTCGCGGCCACCGGCTGGGCCTCCTGCAGCGCCTTGCTCGCCGCACGACCGCGCGGCAGCTTCACGTCCTGCACCGACTGCGGCCGGGCGTCATCCACCCACGCCGTCGGACGACGGTCCGTGCGCATCAGCAACCGCAGCTTCTGGTAGTGCGCCGAGCAATACCCCTTCGAACGGCTGGGGCGCTTGCACCCGATGATGGCGCACGAACGCGAGCCATCCGCCGTCTTCGCTCCACGCGCCACCGCAACCGGCGCCTTCGCCGCCGCGCCACGCGTCGCCACCAACGGCAACTCCACCTGCGCCGTGGGACGACGTCCCGGCTTGCCACGCTTCACCGCCGGCGCCGGCAACACCGCCGCCTGCCGCGTCGTCGCCGCGGGACGCACTCCCGCCAGCGCTCCCAACCGGCTGGTCAGCGGCGCCAGACGGAACGTCACTGAACGCAGCATGTCCAGGGCCTCAAGGCCCTCCTCCAACCGATTCACCGCCTGCTGCAAGGGCACTAGCTGGGACTGCAGCTCGCGCCGGAACATCTCTCCAAGCTCGTTCGCAATGGACATGTGACGGGAGGATATACGCCGTCCTGGGTTATCGGCGGGAAATCCGCTGCACGACGCGCGCCAACGGTCATCCCCCGAGCGATTTTCATCCCCAACCCCCTCCCCAGGGTCCTGCTCCGAGCAGAAGTCTCAGACCCGGGGGCCATCCTGAAACAGACGTATCAGCCTGGAACATGAGGCGACGGCACCGTCTCCACCACCGGCTTGGGCATCACCGAGGCCTGGGTCTCCACCGTCGCGGGGCGCTCGGACAGAAGGGCTGTCGCCGTCGGGCACGAGCGCACCATCGAGGAGAGCGCCCACACAAACAACACCGTGACGACGAACGGGTGACCCACGACGGATGCCTCCAAGCACTCGGATTCCCACCAAGAACGCGACCCACCGCATTCCTTGGCCTTGCTGGGATACGAACGAGAATAGGCAAAGGGTCTGACGTGCCCCGGAGGGAGGGACAGCGGCCCGCCGAGCAGCCCCCTCCCAGGGATGGACCCGAGCCCCCGCGGCGACGTCGTGGATGTTAAAGGAGCCGGGACATGACTCCGGCCCCTCCTTCCGTCCGCTTCCGAGGCACCGATTCCTACCTGACCCACGAGGGCCTCCAGGCCGCCGTCAACTGTGCCCTCACCCTCCAGCGCCCCCTGCTGGTGAAAGGCGAGCCGGGCACCGGCAAGACGCTGCTGGCGGAGGCCATCGCCCAGGCCCTGGGCCACAAGCTGCTCACCTGGCACGTCAAGAGCACCACCCGCGCGCAGGACGGCCTGTACGTCTACGACACCGTGCAGCGCCTGTATGACTCGCGCTTCGGCGACGGCGACGTGCGAGACATCCGCCGATACATCCGCATGGGCCCCCTGGGCGAGGCGTTCTCCGCCCCCGAGCGCGTCGTGTTGCTCATCGACGAGGTCGACAAGGCTGACCTCGAGTTCCCCAACGACCTGCTCCACGAGCTGGACCGGATGCGCTTCCGCGTCACCGAGACGAACGACGAGGTGGCCGCGAAACACCGCCCCATCGTCGTCATTACGTCCAACAACGAGAAGGAGCTGCCGGACGCGTTCCTGCGCCGCTGCGTGTTCCACTTCATCGACTTCCCCGACGCGGAGCTGATGCGCCGCATCGTCGACGTGCACCACCCGGGGCTCGACGCCGCGCTCACCGACCAGGTCCTCAAGGTCTTCTACGAGCTGCGCGGCTTCACCCGCCTGCGCAAGCGCCCCTCCACCAGCGAGCTCATCGACTGGATTGCCGTGCTCAAGGCCCAGGGCATCAACGACTTGAAGCTGGACGAGAACCTGCCGTTCCTCGGCGCCCTGCTGAAGAAGGAGCAGGACCTGGTCTCCGTGGCCGAGGCCTTCGGACGCGGTCGGCGCTCGCGGGCCTGAAAGCCATGTTCCTGCCATTCTTCTACGAGCTGCGGCGACGGGGCGTGAAGGTGGGCGCGCAGGAGGCGCTCGCCCTGGCGGGAGCCCTGAAGGCGGGCCTCCATGACAGCAGCCTCGACGGCTTCTACCACGTGGCGCGCGCGCTCCTGGTCCACTCGGAGACGCAGCTCGACTCGTTCGACCAGGCGTTCCTCTCCCACTTCCAGGGCGTGGAGACCGCGGGCCTGGAGCTGACGCAGGAGCTGATGTCCTGGCTGGAGGAGGCGCGCGAGCGGCCCCAACTGACGCCCGAGGAGATGGCGCTCCTGGAGGCGCTGGACCCCGAGGAGATTCGTCGCCTGTTCGAGGAGCGCCTTCGCGAACAGAAAGAACGCCACGACGGCGGCAACCGGTGGATTGGCACCGGCGGCACGTCACCGTTCGGCAACAACGGCTTCTCGCGCGGCGGCATGCGCGTGGGGGGCAAGGCCGGCGGCAAGCAGGGCATGTCGATGATGCAGGCGGGAGCACGCAAGTACGCGGGGTATCGCGACGACCTGGTGCTCGACACGCGGCAGATGGCCGTGGCGCTGCGCAAGCTGCGCGCGTTCGCTCGAGACGGAGCGCCGGACGAGCTGGACATCGACGAGAGCATCTCCGCCACCGCTCGCAACGCGGGCGAGCTGGAGGTGGTGACGCGGCCTCCGCGCAGGCCCAACACCCGCGTGGTGCTGGCCATGGACGTGGGCGGCTCCATGGACCCTTACGCCGCGGTGATGAGCCGGCTGTTCTCCGTCGCGAGCCAGGCCACGCACTTCAAGGAATTGCGAACGTATTACTTTCACAACTGCGTCTACGGAAAGCTCTACGCCACGCCCCAGCTCACCGGCGGCATGACGGTGCCGGAGCTGGTGGCGCAGGTGGGACGGCACCACAAGCTCGTCCTGGTGGGCGATGCGTCCATGGCGCCGTACGAGCTGGCCATCCGCACGGACGCCGAGGGGCGCTACAAGGCGGACGGACAGGAAGGGCTGACGTGGCTGATGCAACTGGCCCAGCACTTCGAGCGCAACGTGTGGCTCAACCCGGAGCCGATGGGCTCGTGGCGCTCGGGCTCCATCGCGATGATTGCCCAGGTGTTCCCCATGTTCTCCCTCACCGTGGAGGGGCTGGGTGAGGCGGTGGCCCACCTGACTCGCGGACGCACCGTGAAGGGCGCGGCGGCGCGGCGCTGAAGTCGCTCGCCTCCCCCCTCCGGGGCGGGGAATTCCCGGGGCCCGTGGACTGAAGGACTGCGGGCGGCCAGGGGCGCTCGTTTCGTGCGGCGCCCCGGCGTCAGTTACGGCATGGTGCGCCGCGCGTGAGCCCGGAGCACGAGGACCTTATGACGACCGACAATCAGCAGGACGTGCTGAGCATCAACACCATCCGCACCCTGGCCATGGATGCGGTACAGCAAGCCCACTCGGGCCACCCGGGGGCTCCCATGTCCCTGGCCCCCGTCGCCTACCAGCTCTGGCAGCAAGAGCTCCGGTATGACCCGTCCCACCCCATCTGGCCGGACCGCGACAGGTTCATCCTCTCCAACGGCCACGCGTCCATGCTGCTGTACGCGCTGCTCCACCTGGCCGGCGTCAAGCGCGTCACCCGCGACTACAAGGTCGAGGACGCCCTGAGCGTCTCGCTCGAGGACATCCAGAAGTTCCGCCAGCTGGACTCCGCCACCCCCGGCCACCCCGAGTACCGGTGGACCAGCGGCGTGGAGACCACCACGGGCCCCCTGGGCCAGGGCGTGGCCAACAGCGTGGGCATGGCCATCGCCAGCCGCTGGCTCGCCGGCCACTTCAACAAGCCCGGCTTCGAGATGTTCTCCCATGACGTCTACGCCATCTGCGGCGACGGCGACCTCATGGAAGGCGTCGCGTCCGAGGCCGCGTCCATCGCCGGCCACCTCCAGCTGCCCAACCTCTGCTGGCTCTACGACTCCAACCACATCTCCATCGACGGCAGCACCGACCTGGCCTTCACCGAGGACGTGGGCCGCCGCTTCGAGGGCTACGGCTGGCGCGTGCTGCGCGTGCCGGACGCCAACGATTTGACCGTCCTGGGCGAGGCCCTCCACACCTTCAAGACGCTGCGGGGCAAGCCCACCCTCATCATCGTCACCACCCAGATTGCCTACGGCGCCCCCAAGCTCCAGGGGTCGTCCAAGGCTCACGGCGAGCCGCTCGGCGACGAGGAAATCAAGGGCACCAAGCGCAACTACGGCTGGCCCGAGGACGCGAAGTTCCTGGTCCCCGAGGGCGTGCGCGAGCGCTTCCAGGACCGCATGGGCGCCCGCGGCAAGAAGCTGCGCGAGGCGTGGGATGCGCGCTTCGTCGAGTACCAGAAGCAGTTCCCCGAGCTGGCCGACGAGCTGACGCGCATGCAGCGCCGTGAAGCGCCCAAGGGCTGGGACTCCGAGCTGCCGACGTTCCCCACCGACGCCAAGGGCATGGCCACCCGCGAGTCCAGCGGCAAGGTGCTCAACGCCGTCGCGAAGAACTACCCGTGGCTGGTGGGCGGCTCGGCCGACCTCAACCCGTCCACGAAGACGTACATCACCGGCTCCGAGTCCATGAAGCCCGGCGAGCACGCCGGCCGCAACATCCACTTCGGCGTGCGCGAACACGCGATGGGCTCCATCGTCAACGGCCTGTGCCTGAGCAAGGTGCGCGGCTACGGCGCCACGTTCCTCATCTTCAGTGAGTACGAGCGCCCCGCCATCCGCCTGTCCTCGCTGATGGAGCTGCCCGCGCTGCACATCTTCACCCACGACTCCATCGGCCTGGGCGAAGACGGCCCCACGCACCAGCCCGTGGAGCAGCTCGCCAGCCTGCGCGCCATCCCCGGCCTCATCGTGCTGCGTCCCGCCGACGCCAACGAAGTCGTCGAGGCGTGGCGGGTCATCGGCCAGCAGAAGAGCCACCCCGTCGTCCTCGTCCTCACCCGCCAGGCCGTGCCCACCGTGGACCGCACCAAGTACGGCGCGGCGTCTGGTGTCGCCAAGGGCGGCTACGTGCTGGCGGACGCGGAGGGCGGCAAGCCGGAGGTGGTGCTCATCGGCACCGGCAGCGAGGTGTCCCTGTGCCTGGACGCCCACGACAAGCTCACGGCCGAGGGCATCAAGTCCCGCGTCGTCAGCCTGCCCTCGTGGGAGCTGTTCGAGAGCCAGTCGCAGGAGTACCGCGACAGCGTGCTGCCTCCCACCGTGCGCGCGCGCGTCGCGGTGGAGAAGGGCGCGGCGTTCGGCTGGGAGCGCTGGGTCGGCTTCGAGGGCGGCATCGTCGCCATGCGCAGCTTCGGCGCGTCCGCCCCCATCAAGGCGCTCCAGCAGAAGTTCGGCTTCACCGTCGACAACGTGGTGAAGGTGGCCAAGGACACGCTGGCCAAGGCCAAGGCGTAGTCACCGTCACCCGCGCGCCCGACGCGCGACGCTGAAAAAGACGAGGGCCCCGGACCATCCCCCAACGGTCCGGGGCCCTTCTTGCTTCAGTCCTCGCCACTGTCCTTCCAAAAGAAAGGGACTCGGGCCATCCCCCAACAGCCCGAGCACCCGATGCCCCTCTTAAAGAGAGGCTCCGCATCAAGAAAAGGCCCCCGACTCATCCCCCAACAAATCGGGGAGCCCGAACAGCCACTCCCGTTGCCGCACGAGAGCCGCGTTGCTCAAATCATCGTGGGTTCACGGGAGCCCCTTGCCCGACTCGAAGCCCCCCGGCTCCGGTCGCTCCCACGTCC
>NZ_VIFM01000247.1 GCF_006636215.1 Myxococcus llanfairpwllgwyngyllgogerychwyrndrobwllllantysiliogogogochensis
GTGGGAGGGAAGTGCGGAGGGTGGGGGTCCGGCTAAACTCTCTAAATCGCTTGCATTTTCCGGTGCAGTGTCCTAGGCAGTCAAGGCCCTGTGACGGGGGTGGCCGCAGGTCAACCACCCTTCGGCCGGGCTACCAACAACACCGCGTCGCGAGTCCTTCCGCACGACTTTTCTCGGCGCGTTTGCTCTCGAAGTGACGACAATGGACGGTCTGAACCCCCGGAAGGTCTTTTCCCTGCTGTTCATCATCGGCATCGCGGTGGTGTTCACGCTTTCGTTCGGGCCGGGCAGCTCCGGCTTCGGCTCCACGGGTCCCGCCACCACGGCGCCGGGCTCGGTGGCCAAGGTGAACGGCAAGGAAATCCCGCTGCGCGACTTCGCCACGGCCTGGGCCCGGCAGATGAGCTTCCTGCGATCGCAGGGCAGCCCCATCCCCGAGTCCGTGGCCCGGCAATTCGGCATGCACAACCAGGTGATGGACAGGTTGGTGAACACGGAGCTCCTGGCCCAGGCGGCCGAGCAGCGTGGCATCACCCCGTCCGACGAGGAGCTGCGCAAGCTCATCCACCAGAACACGGACTTTCACGCCAAGGAGGGCGGGTTCGACTTCTCGCGCTACCAGCAAGTACTGCGCGACTTCTACCGGAAGACGCCCCAGGAGTTCGAGACCGAGCTGCGCCGCCAGCTGGCCGCGCAGAAGATGATCGAGGTCGTCCGCGCCAACGCGGTCGTCTCCGATGACGAGGTCCGGGCCCGCTACGAGAAGGACGGCAACCAGGCCAAGGTCGTCTTCGCGCGCTTCCTGCCCACCATGTTCGCGGACAAGGTGACGGCGCCCACGCCCGCGCAGCTGGCGGACTGGAAGAAGGCGCACGAGAAGGAGATCAAGGACTACTACGAGGCCAACCGCTTCGTGTACCAGCAGCCCGAGCGCATCCGCGCCCGTCAGGTGCTGGTGAAGCTGCCCCCGGAGGCCACCGCCGAGCAGAAGGCGGAGGCGCTCAAGAAGGCGGAGGCGCTCAAGAAGGAGATCGACGGCGGCAAGGACTTCGCCACGGTTGCCCGCGACAGCAGCGAGGACCCGGGCAGCAAGGCCCGCGGCGGCGACCTGGGCTGGGTGGAGCGCGGTTCCTGGGAGCCGGCGCTGGCGGACGCGGCCTTCGCGCTCACCGCGGGCGGCGTCACGCAGCCGGTGGAGACGAAGTTCGGCGTGCACCTCGTGAAGGTCGAGGAGAAGCAGCCGGCGCAGGACAAGAAGCTGGAGGAGGTCCAGGACGAGATCGCCACCACGCTCTTCAAGCAGGAGCGCGCCAAGGAGCTGGCGAAGACGGAGGCCGAGAAGGCGCTGGCCACCGTGCAGGGCGGCAAGACGCTGAAGGAGCTGTTCCCGCCGGAGAAGGAGCAGCCCGCGCTCTTGCGCTTCGAGACGGAGACGCGTCCGGAGGCCGTGGAGACGGACAGCTTCACCGCCGAGGGTGAGGCCGTGCCGCACCTGGGCCCCGCGCCCGCGCTGGTGAAGGCGGCCTTCGCGGCCACCGCTCCCCAGGTGCTGGGTGAGACGTTCCCCGTGGGCGAGGGCTTCGTGGTGGCGCAAGTGGTGGAGCGCCAGAAGCCGGACGCCGCGGGCTTCGAGGCGAAGAAGGACACCCTGCGCGCCCAGGCCCAGCAGGCCAAGCAGATTGAAGTGACGGAGTCCTTCCTCAAGGCACTGAAGAAGAACGGCAACGTCGTGACGAACACCGAGGCCATCGACTCGGTGGTGGGCGCCGGGTAGTCGTCGTCCCGCACGACGCAGTCCCACGAGGGCCGGGCCGAGGGTGTTCCCCTCCCCGGCCCTCGGCCTTTTGCGGGCCAGGTGCTTCAGCGCGCCGGGAAATCGGAGCCGTTGCCGCTGCCTGTATCCGGCCCCCCGGGCTCGGCGACACAGATGGCGTCCCGCCCCCGGGCCTTGGCCCCATACATGGCGAAGTCCGCCGAGCGGATGAGCTCCAACGCGGAGGTGGCGTGTTCCGGGAACGTGGCCACGCCCACGCTGGCGGTGACGCGCACGTCCAGGCCGTGCTCCTGGAGGAAGGAGCGCCCGCGGAACGCCTCGCACACGCGCTGGGCAATCTGGGCCGCGCCGTCCTGGTCCGTCTCCACCAGGAGGATGGCGAACTCGTCGCCGCCGTAGCGGAAGACGGCGTCCAGGCCGTTGCGCCCCAGGGACATGAGCAGGTCGCCCACCTCCTTCAGCGTGGCGCTGCCCATCAGGTGCCCGTGCCGGTCGTTGACGCTCTTGAAGTGATCCAGGTCCAGGAAGACGAGCGACAGCGGATGCCGGAAGCGCGCGGAGCGCTTCACCTCCGTGTCGAGCAGCGCGCGCAGGTGCCGGGCGTTGTAGCAGCCGGTGTGCTCGTCGGTGATGGTGAGCTCCTGCACCCGGCGGAAGTTGCGCGCGTTCTCGATCGCGATGGCCGCGTAGTCCGCGATGGCGGTGAGGGTGGTGAGGTCGTCGTTGGAGAACGGCGGGTCCGTGGGGCCGTTGACCAGCTCGATGACGCCCAGCACATGGCCTCGGGACAAGAGGGGCACGGCGAGGATGGAGCGGGTGTGGAAGGCGGAGGCCTCGTCGAAGCGAGGCGAGAAGCTGGGGTCGCCGCCCACGTCGTGGACGAGCCGGGCCACGCCCGAGGAGAAGACGGCGCCGGCGATGCCCTCGCCGGGGTTGAGCTGCAGGCCCTTGAGGACGCCCGCTCCCTCGCCCACGGCGATTTCGAAGTAGAGCTTTCCGGTGCGCTCATCCTGGAGGATGAGGGACCAGTTGCGAGGCAGCAGCAGGCTGCTGACCTTCTGCATGACGAGCGCGAGCACCTCGCGCAGCTCCAGCGTGGACGTCAACGCCTTCGCCATCTCGTTGAAGGCGGCCAGTTGTTCCACTGTCCGCTTCATGGCCGACAGGAGGTCCGCGGGATTCATCCGTAGAGTCCACTCCGAGGCGCAAGTCTGCTAAGGACGCGACGCCTGGAGCCGTAACATGCACACGCACGCTGATCAAACGTTGCTCGTCCTGGCCTCCGGTTCTCCCCGCCGCAGGGACTTCCTGTCGCAACTGGGTCTCACTTTTACCGTCTCCGCGGCGGACATCGACGAGACACCCCGCCCTGGCGAGGAGGCAGGCCCCTACGTCCTCCGGCTGGCCCGGGAGAAGGCCGCCGTCGTGGCCGCCCGCTCCCCAGGCGCCTGGGTGCTGGCCGCGGACACCACCGTGGCCCTGGGCTCGGAGCTCCTGGGCAAGCCCCAGGACCCGGCCGAGGCCCGCGCCATGCTCGGCCGACTGTCCGGCAGGACGCATGACGTCCACACCGGTGTCGCGCTCGCGGGCCGCCACGAGGAGGCGCTCGTCGTGCGCACCCGCGTCACGTTCCGGGAGCTGAGCGCGGCGGAGATCGCCTGGTACGTCGGCACCGGAGAGCCCGTGGACCGGGCGGGCGCCTACGCCATCCAGGGCAAGGGCGGCTTCCTCGTCGCCTCCGTGGACGGAAGCCCCACCAACGTCGTCGGACTCCCCCTGGGGGAAACGCTCGCGTTGCTGGAGCGCGCCGGCGTGCCCCTGGCCTGGAAGCGATGACCATGGGCTCTGACGTCGCGGAGCGGCTGGCGTCGGTGCGAGCGCGGGTGGCCTCCGCGTGTGCTCGCGCGGGGCGCCCCGTGGAGTCGGTGACGCTGGTGGCGGTCTCCAAGCTGAAGCCCGCGGCGCTGATCCGCGAGGCCTACGCCGCGGGCCAGCGCGACTTCGGGGAGAACTACGCGCAGGAGCTGCGGGACAAGGCCGTGGAGCTGGCGGACCTGGAGGGCCTGCGCTGGCACGCGATTGGCCCCCTGCAGACCAACAAGGTGAAGTACGTGGCGAAGGTGGCCAGCACCTTCCACGCCCTGGAGCGGCTGGAGGTGGCGCGCGAGCTGTCCAAGCGGCGCGAGGGCCTGGCTCCCCTGCCCTGCTACATCGAGGTCAACGTGGGCGGCGAGGCCACCAAGTCCGGCCTGGAGCCCTCGGCGCTGCCCGACTTCCTGGCGCAGGTGCGCGAGTTGCCCGGGCTGCGGCTGGTGGGACTGATGTCCCTGCCCCCGCCCACCGACGACGAGGCCCGCGCGCGCGGCTATTTCCAGGCGCTGCGCGAGCTCGGGCAACGCCACGCGCTGACCGAGCTGTCCATGGGCACCACGCACGACTTCGAGCTGGCCATCGAAGCGGGCGCGACGCTGGTGCGCGTGGGCACCGCCATCTTCGGCGAGCGGACCTGAGGCGACCGAGCTGGCGGGCCGCCTCAGATCTCCTTGAACTTCACGCGGCCTTCCGCGCTGATGCGAACGCTGTATTCGCACCCGCAATAGTTGCAGCGCAGCTCGTCACCGTCCCCGAAGCCGTCAGGCACGGGGTTGTTGGCGTCGCAGCCCGGGCAGTCGAACTCCTTGTTCTTCCCCACCGGGGCCGATTCCTTGTGGTCGTCATCGTCGAAGTCGTAGTTGCCGGCCATGTTCCCGTGCCTCCGTGGCAAGGCGCCGCCTACCTGTAGGCGCCAGTTCGGAAGGCTAGCAGCGGTGTCAGCCGGTGGACATGGCCGGCTTGCTGGAGGGCGGCCGGGCCTGGGCCGCGAAGAGGCGCCCGGGGGCCCTCGCGTGCGAGACTGCGTCCCCGCTCGGCCCTTGCGTCGCCCCCACGGCCAGGGAACGAGCGTCCGTTG
The DNA here is from genome assembly GCF_006636215.1 of Myxococcus llanfairpwllgwyngyllgogerychwyrndrobwllllantysiliogogogochensis. Classification (GTDB taxonomy): domain Bacteria; phylum Myxococcota; class Myxococcia; order Myxococcales; family Myxococcaceae; genus Myxococcus; species Myxococcus llanfairpwllgwyngyllgogerychwyrndrobwllllantysiliogogogochensis. Next base: position 4,725 of record NZ_VIFM01000247.1, read on the forward strand.
AATGCCCGGGGGACGGGCACGTCCATGGAAATGTGGAGTGGCGGGAATGGTTCGGGGGCAGGGCCTGGCAGGTAGCAGGCAGGCTACTTAACTTCCTAGCGATGGAGCTCAACCGATGCGTGCGCAGTCCAATTGGGGGTTCGCGGCGATGCTGGCGGGCCTGGTCTGGTCGGCATCGGCCGTGGCCCAGGAGCCTTCCGCGAACCCGGCCTTCGGCCCCGGTGAGCAGGCGCAGTATCGCGTGAAGTACCTCGGTGTGACCGCGGGCACCGCGCAGGTGACGGTGGGCTCTCCCATGAAGCAGTGGGGCGAGGACGTGTGGCCCATCGTCGCGGTGGCGCGCTCCGACGCGCTCATCGGCGTGTGGCCCATCAAGGACAAGTTCGTGTCGTACTGGAAGGCCAGCACCCAGCGCGTCGTCGGCAGTGACTTGCACGCGGACGAGAACGGCAAGCGCCGCCGGCAGCGCATCAAGATGCAGCCGGATGGCAAGAGCGTCTTCGTCGTCAAGCAGAAGGAAGGCGAGTCGCCGCGCGAGTCCACCGCCGAGGTCGTCGAAGGGACGCTGGACGTGACGGGCGCCACCTTCGCGCTGCGCAACCAGGAGCTGGCGGTGGGCGGTGAGTACGCCTACCCCGTGTTCACCGGCAGCAAGAGCTTCACCATGCGCGCCAAGGTGGAGTCGCGCGAGACGATGAAGACGGAGCTGGGCACCCAGGAGGTGTTCAAGACGCGGGTGCAGGCGGAGTTTGGCGGCAGCCTGACGTCGAAGCGGGACATGTTCGTCTACCTCACCACGGACGCGCGTCACGTGCCGGTGCGGGTGGAGGCGGAGTTCGCGCTGGGCACGGTGGTGGCGGAAATCACCGACTACCAGCCCGGGCGCACCATGACGGTGGCGAGTGCCGAGAGCGGTGGGTAGCACCGCTGGAGAGTGAAGGGGGCGGATGGGCGCGGGCTGGGCGTGGGTGGTGATGGCGGCGGTGGCCGCTACACCGGAGCCAATGGTGGTCTCGGCCCTGGTCAAGGTGCGGCCCGGTGCCGCGCTCCAGGGGCGGCCCCAGGCACGCCTGAGCGTCGCGCGCGGCGAGTGCGAAGGCGTGCAGGTGGTGCTCCCCGGCACGGCACGGCGGCTCGAGGTGACGCCCCTGTTCCTCGGAGGCCCCGGGGAAGCGCTGCCCGCGGCCCTCTGGCGCGAGGGTTACCTCCCGGTCCACCTCGCCTCCAACAGCCAGGGAGCCCAGGGAGCCTGGCCGGATCCGCTGCTGCCGCTGAGCGCCCCTGTCCCCGACGGAGACCCGGACCTTCCCACCGTTCTCTACGTGGAGGTGTGCGCGCCGGAGGGCCAGTCTCCGGGCACCTACCGGGGCACGCTGAGGGCACGCTTCAACAAGGTGGAGCGCGTCGCGGTGCCCTTCACGGTGGAGGTGCAGCCCTTCGTGCTGCCTGCGACGTCCTCGCTGCCCACCAGCTTCGGCATCTCCCTCTACAGCATCGCCCGGGGACACGGCCTGAACCCGGACTCACCGGAGGCGCGCGCGCTGCTGCGCGCGTACGCACGCGTCCTGCTGGAGCACCGCGTGAGCGCGCACGGCATGAGCATGACGCCGCCCCCGGTGCGCTTCGAGGACGGCAAGGCACTCCTGGATTGGAGCGCCTACGACGCGGAGATGGGGCCCTTCCTCGAAGGAACGCTGCTGGACTCCGGCGCCCGCTTCACCACCGCGGACCTGCGCGACAACAAGCAGGCCGTCACCGAGGAAGAGAAGGTGGCGTACTACCGCGCCTTCGCCGAGCACTTCCAGACGAAGGGCTGGCCCGCGCAGCTCTTCTTCTACACCAAGGACGAGCCGAAGCCGGAGGACGTGCCGCTGGTGCTGGCGCAGTCGCGCCGGGTGCGCGCCGCCGGTGGAAGCCGGGTGCTCATCACCAGCCCGTTCGACGCCACGCTCGCGCCCGCCGCCGACATCCTCGCGCCCACGCTCAACTGCTTCTATCCCCGCTCGGGCCCCGCCACCTGTCGCGCCGTGCACGAACTCGCGGAGCTGCGCGCGAAGCTGCCCGAGGCCACCCAGGTGTGGTGGTATCAGAGTTGCAATTCGCATGGTTGCAACGGCGGCCCCGCTCCGGACTCCGCGCGGGAGCGGGCCTACAGCGGCTGGGCCTCGTACATGGTGGACCACCCCGCCCCGCTCAACCGGGCCATGGGCCCGCTGGCGTTCGCGAGTGGCGTGGATGGCGAGCTCTATTTCGACACCGTCTTCGCCTACAACACGAAGGAGGACCCCTGGACGGACCTCCTCGAGTTCGGCGGCAACGGCGACGGCACCCTCTTCTACCCGGGCACGCCCAGACACCTGGGAGATTCCGGACACCACCCGGTGCAGTCGCTGCGGCTCAAACACTTGAGAGACGGCCTGGAGGACTACGAGTACCTCCGTCTCCTCTCCGAGCTGGGAGACCAGGCGTTCGCCCGAGACGCGGCACGTCACCTGGTCCGGTCGGGTTGGGACATCAGCCGGGATGCGCGAGAATGGACCCAGGTCCGCCAGCTCGTGACTGCCCGGCTCCGGCAGCGATGGTCGACGTCCGAATTTGCGAAGCGTCCGGGCCGTCACACGCCCCAGAGCACCCCGTAGTCCCTTGTGGAAGGAAGATGGATGAGCTCCCTGCGCACCCTCCTCGCGGCCTGGCTGATGCTGTCCTCCGGCGGCACCGCCTGGGCTCAGCTCCCGGACACGGAGGCCGACAAGCCCGAAGCCGACAAACCCGCTGAAGCCAGCGCGGCGGCGACACCCGAAGAGCCCCCCATCACCGTGGAACCGTGCGCCCAGGCGCTGCCCGCGCTGCGCATGCCGTTGGCCTTCATGCCCGGCGAGGTGCTCGAGTTCGACCTGGACGCCATGGGCGCGCAGGCGGGCAAAATGACCCTGCGAGTCCAGAAGCAGCAGGACGGGCAGATCCCCGTGCTGGCCGAGGCGCAGACCAACTCCTTCTTCTCCAAGGTCCGCCGTGTCCGGGGCAGCGCCACCACGTGGCTCCACCCGAAAACACTGCGCCCCAAGCGCTACGTGGAGGACGCCACGGAGAACGAGATGCGCCGCAAGGTGGAGGTCGCCTTCACCCACAAGGACCGCGCCATCAAGGTGGACTACCAGATCGGCCAGCGCGCCAAGGGCCAGTACAACTACACCTACGACAAGGACGGCCTCGACGTGGCGGGCTCCATCTACCTGCTGCGTCAGCTCCCCCTGGAGGAGAACATGTCCGTCTGCTTCGACGTGTACGGCGTGCGCCGGCTGTGGCGCATGCAGGGACAGGTCCTCAAGAAGGAGCAGGTGACGACGCCCCTGGGCCAGTTCACCGCGTGGCACCTGCAGGGCACCGCGGTTCGGTTGGACCGCCCCAAGCAGAAGCGCGAAGTGCACGTGTGGCTCTCCGACGATGCACGCCGTCTGCCCCTGGCCGCCGTGGGCACCCTGGACCTGGGCGCCGTGCGCGCCACCCTCACCTCCGTCAGCCGTCCCGGCGAGAAGCGCCAGGAAGCCGGCCCCGGCAAGGAAGAGATGAAGTGGTGACGAGGGGCTGAAGTCCCCTCGGGAGAGGCCCGGTACGCGGTATTCCGGGCCTTTCTTGCTGAACACAATTTGATTCTGGTTTGCAAAATCAAAATCGCGAGCGTAGGGTGCGCGCCGCTCCGATGCGCCCACGCTCTTGCTTCGTCCGTTCATCCCTGCTGCTCTGTTCCACGCTGGTGTTCTCCGGCACGGTTGCCCGAGCCGAAGCTCCGGCCGGTCCCCAGGCGCCCCCAGCCCCTCAAGCCGAGCCCGCCGTGGAGCCGCCTTCGGCGCCCCAGGTGGAGCCCGCGCCTTCGGCTCCGGCCATCGCCGAGCCCGCGCAGCCCGCTCCGGTTCCCGCCGCGCCGCCCGCGACGCCCCCGTTGGGGCCCACGCGTCCCAAGATCGACGTCTACGTCACGGCGTACGGTGAGTTGCAGTTCGCCTACTTCAACTACGGGCTGGACCAGAACCGGGCGGGTGGCGCGCAGCGCGACTCGCGCATCGAGTTCGACACCAACCGCTTCGTGATTGAAGTGAAGGGCGGCCTGCCCGACTACGGTCTCGAGGCCGAGGTCGAAGTCGAATTCGAGCACGGCGGCACCGGCTCCGCGATGGAGCTGGAGTACGAGGAGTTCGGCGAGTTCGACCAGGAGCTGGACAAGGGCGGCGAAATCCTCGTCGAGGAGATGTTCCTCTCCAAGAAGCTGGGAGCCAACGCCGCGCTCGCGGTGGGCCGCTTCTACGTGGCGGTGGGCACGCTGAGTGAGTTCTCGCGGCCCACCGACTACCTGGGCACCAACCGCGACGAGGCGGAGACGAGCATCATCCCCAACACGTGGGACGAGATGGGCGTGCGCCTGCGCTACAAGTTCCCCTGGGGGCTGCGGCTCACGGGCCAGTTGGTGAACGGCCTGGACTCCACCGGCTTCAGCTCACAACTCTGGTCGGCGGGCGGACACCAGCGCCGCTTCGAGGTGCAGCGGGCCACGGACATGGCGCTCGTCGTCCGGGCGGACGTCACGCACTTCGACGGGTTCACCTTCGGCGTGTCCGCCTATCACGGCGACACCACGCGCAACCGTCCCAAGGCGGACCTGGTGAAGAGCTGCGAGGAGGCGAACCCCAGGGAAGTGGCGCCGTGCGGCTACGTGTCGGCTCCGCTGACGCTGCTCGACGCGCACCTGTCCGTGCGCAAGGGCCCGTGGAGCGCGAAGGCCCTGGTGATGTACGGCCACCTGAAGAACGCGGAGCTGGTCTCCCAGCGCAACGCGCGCCTGTCCAACCTGCTGGGAGTGATACGCACGCCGGTGTCCGACAACGCGTTGGCCGTGTGGGGCGAGCTTGGCTACGACATCGCGAGCGTGGTGGGGCTGAGCGACTCGCACCACCTCTTCCCGTTCGTCCGTTACGACTACGCGGACACGCAGTTCAAGCCGCGCGAGGAGCTGTACGACAACCCGCGCTTCCGCCGCTCCGTCTACACCGTGGGCCTGTCCTACAACCTGATGAACGTGGCGTTCGCGAAGCTCGACTTCGGGCACCGCCGCCTGGGCTCCTCCGCCTTCCGGCCGGAGAACACCCTGCGCTTCGCCACCGGCTTCAACTACTGACGTCGGCCCAGGTGCCTGCGTCCACCAACCCCCAACGAAAGGTCAGTCATGAAGCGTATGTCCCTGCCCCTCCGCCTGGCGCTCGCGCCGGCGCTCCTGTCCAGCGCGCTGTTCCTCGGTGCCTGCGGCGACGACTCCGACAACCCCACCGACGACTCCAAGGTCACCCAGGAGCTCGTCGTCACGTTCGCGGACAAGGTCGTGGTGCCGACCTACGCGCGGCTGGCCACGCGGCTCACCGAGTTGGACGCGGCCTGTGTCTCGCTGGCGGCGGCACCCACGGCGGACAAGCTGACGGCGGCCAAGGCGGCGTGGCGCGCGGCGCGCATTCCCTGGGAGCAGAGCGAGGGCTTCCTGTTCGGTCCCGTGGACAGCTTCAGCTATGACCCGGCGCTGGACAGCTGGCCGGTCAGCCACACCGAGCTGGAGGGCGTGCTGGCCAACAACGACGCCCTCACGCAGCAGTACGTGAGCAACCTCAAGAACGAGCAGAAGGGCTTCCACACGCTGGAGTACCTCATCTTCGGCGACGGTGGCACCAAGACGGTGGGCCAGCTCACGCCCCGCGAGTTCGAGTACCTCAAGGGCCTGTCCGCGGAGCTCAAGGCCGTGGGCCAGATTCTGCACGGCCGGTGGGTCCAGTCGGTGGACGGCAATGCGCCGTTCCGCGACACGCTCGCGACCGCGGGCCAGTCGGGCAACACCGCGTACCCGTCCGTGCAGGCCGCCGCGCAGGAGATGGTGGGCGGCATCACCACCATCCTGGACGAGGTCGCCAACGGGAAGATCGCCGACCCGTTCACCGCCGAGGACCCGAACCTGGTGGAGAGCCAGTTCGCGTACAACTCGCTGGAGGACTTCACCAACAACATCCGCAGCGTGGAGAACGCGTACCTGGGCCACCTGCAGGGTGAGACGAAGACGGGCAGCTCGCTGCGCGATGTGGTGGGCGTGGACAGCGCGCTCGACGTCAAGATCCGCCAGCAGATCGCCGGGTCGATCAGCGCCCTGGCCGCCATCGCCGAGCCGTTCCGCGAGTCCATCACCAACACCACGGAGAAGCCCAAGATCGTGGCGGCGCAGGAGGCCATCCGCACCCTGCACGACACCTTCCAGGGCGAGGTGCTGCCCCTGGTGACGAAGTAACGTAGGGTAGCAAGCGAAGGTGGATGCCATGCGACGTGCCGTGATGATGGGGGCCTTGCTGTTGTGGACCGCTGGCTGCGGAGAGGAGGCACCTCAGGTGCCTTTCGCTCCGCCGAGGGCGGGCGGGGCCACCACCGTCGACAACCGGACGTCGCTGGCGTTCGCACAGCCCGCCGCCAATCTGCGACCTGAGTATGACCGGCTGCACCGGGACGGCGACGCGGCCTTCGAGGCCATCTTCGTCCCGGCGCCTTCGCGTGTGAACCCAGGGCTCGGGCCGACCTACAACAACGTCTCGTGCAACGGCTGTCATCTGCGCAACGGGCGCGGCATGCCGGTGATGGGGCCGACGGCCCAGCGCACCCAGCTCCTCGTGCGAGTGAGCCTTCCCGAGGGAATGCCCGAGCATCCATACGGCGCCGTGCCTGTCCCGGGCCTGGGGTTGCAGGTGAGGGACCAGGCCGTCTATGGCGCCATGCCACCGGCCTCACTCACGCTTTCATGGGTGGAGAGCACCGGGCAGTACGCGGACGGCACGCCGTACTCGCTGCGCTCGCCGCGCGTGAACATCGCACCGTCGGATGGCTCCGCGTTGCCCCCGAACATGTTGATGTCGCTGCGGCTTCCTCCTCCCGTGTTCGGGCTGGGGTTGCTGGAAGCCCTGCCGCTCGAGACGCTGCGCGCCCTGGAGGACCCTGATGACCGGGACGGCGATGGCATCTCCGGGCGGATGAACGAGGTCTGGGACGCGGCGCTGCACACGCTCGTGCCCGGGCGCTTCGGGTGGAAGGCGAACAGCCCTCATCTGCTGCAGCAGTCCGCCGAGGCATACTTCAACGACATGGGCATCAGCAGCCCCCTCTTCCCGGAGCCCGACGGGACGCATGAACTCACGCCCGAACTCCTGGAGGCCGCCGTCTTCTATTCGCAGTCGCTCGGCGTTCCCGCGCGCGCGGCGCTGGAAGACCCGGTGGTCCAGCGCGGCGAGATGCTGTTCCGCTCACTGGGTTGCGAATCCTGCCACCGCGAGACGCTCGAAACAGGCGCGTCCGCTTACGAGGAACTCGCCTTTCAGAGCATCCATCCGTACACGGACATGCTGCTGCACGACATGGGACCGGAGCTCGCGGATGGCAGGCCGGATGGCGCGGCCACCGGCACCGAGTGGCGCACGCCCGCGCTGTGGGGCCTGGGGTTGACGCACACGGTGCTGCCCTACTCCGGGTTCCTGCATGACGGTCGCGCCCGGACGATAGAAGAAGCGGTGCTGTGGCACGGGGGCGAGGCCCTCGCCGCCCGTGATGGCTTCCGCGCGCTCTCCAACGACGACCGCGCCGCGCTGATGAAGTTCCTCGGCTCGCTCTGACAGCGAAGGGGCGCGGGACGGCACCGCGCTCCGGCTCAGGGAGGAAACGGGCGCTGCTTCAGCGTCTCCAGGAGGAAATCGCGGAAGGCGGCCACCTTCCGTGGCATGTGCCGCTCCGCCGTGGAGACGAACCACACGCTCCCTCCGGGCATGCTCCACTTCGGGAGCACCGGGACGAGCCGCCCCTCCGCGACCTCGGGCTCCGCGAGCATCGATGGCAGGAAGCCGATGCCCGCGCCCAGGCGCAGCGTCTCCCGCATGAAGAACATGTCATCGCACCGGATGGAGCCCGACTGAGGGACGCGCATCGTCTCCCCGGGTCCCACCAGCGAGAAGGGCTTCGCGCTCCGGAAGGAGACCCACGTGTGACTGGTCAGCTCGCGAGGATGGCGCGGAGTGCCCCGGCGCGCCAGGTACGCGGGTGAGCCGTAGAGGCGCAGCGAGAAGGGCCCCAGCCGGCGGGCACGCAGGGAGGAGTCCTTGAGCGTGTTGGAGGACAGCCGGAGGGCGGCGTCGAAGCCCTCGGCCACCAGGTCCACCACGCGGTTGTCCAGGTGCAGGTCCACCTTCACCGCTGGGTAGCGCGCCACGAAGCGGGTGATGATCTCCGCCAGCACGGTGGTGCCCCAGTCCACCACCGCCGTCAGCCGAAGCTCGCCCGAGGGCTCGTCCTCCAACTCCGGCAGCTCCCCCACGGACTTGCGCAGCGAGGCGAGCATGGGCGACACGCGCTCATACAGCGCCTGGCCCGCGGTGCTGAGCGCCACCCGACGCGTCGTGCGATGGATGAGCTGCACGCCCAGAGCGGACTCCAGACTGGAGATGCCTCGACTCACCGATGACTTCGGCATGCCCAGCTTCTTCGCGGCGGTGGAGAAGCTGGCCCCTTCGGCGACGGCGACGAAGAGCGCGAGCTGGTTGAGGTCCATTGTTCCCTCCATGGAACAGTATGCTCCATGAGGAGGCATTGTGCAGCAGGGAGTCCGGGGATTAACCCAAGGGCCGAAGCTCACGTCACCCCGCTGCTCCGGAGAGTCCCCATGTCCGCCCCCCTGCTCGTCACCGGCGCGTCCGGCCACCTTGGCCGTCGCGTCGTCGAGTTGCTCCTGGAGTCCCACAAGGGCTCGCTCATCGTCACCACCCGGGAGCCGTCGAAGCTCTCGGACCTCGCGGCGCGCGGTGTCGTCGTGCGCAAGGCGGACTTCGATGACGCGAAGTCGCTCGACACCGCGTTCGCGGGCGCGGAGCGACTGTTGCTCATCAGCACGGACTCGCTCGACGTCCCCGGACGTCGCATCACCCAGCACCAGAATGCCTTGGACGCGGCGCTCCGCGTCGGTGTCCGGCACATCGTCTACACGTCCCTCACCCGCCCCGAGCCGGACTCGCCCATCACCCTCGCGAAGGACCACTGGGCGACGGAGCAGGCGCTGGCGAAGAGCGGGCTGAGCTACACGGTGCTGCGCAACAACATCTACGCGGACATGCTGCTAAACAGCCTGCCGCAGGCCATCGCCACGGGACAGCTCGTGGCCGCCACCGGCACGGGCTCGACGGCGTTCATCACCCGCGAGGACTGCGCTCGCATCGCAGTGGCCGCGCTGAGGTCCACCTTCGATGGCAAGCGCACGATGGAAGTGACGGGCCCCTCGGCGGTGAGTCACGCGGAGCTGGCGCGACTGGCGGGCGAGCTGTCCGGTCGTCCCGTGCAGTTCGTTCCGGTGGACGCCGCGAGCCTCAAGGCGGGCATGGTGGCGCACGGGTTGCCCGCGCCGCTGGCGGAGGTCTATGCCTCGTTCGACGTGGCGGTGGCCGAGGGACGCATGGGCGAGGCCACGGGAAGTGTCGCGGAGCTCACGGGCAAGGCTCCCACCAGCGTGGCGAGCTTCCTGACGAGCCATCGCGAGACCCTGAAGGCCGCCGGGCGATGAAGCCCTACGCACCGGGGACGCGAGGGCGGGAAAATTGACGGGGTGCTACGGGCCTGTAGCGTCGAGGCCATGTCCCCTCTCGCCCTCGCCGCCCCCGTGCTGTCGCGCCAGGCCGACCCGGTCCGAGTGGCCACCGAGCGCCTGGCTCGGACCCTGCCCTCTCGCACCGACGCGACCGTGCTCGTCGATATGCTCGAGGATGACTTGCGGGAAGGCCTGGATGCGCTCGGCGACGTGGAGGCCCACTTCTCGGACCTGCTGAGCACGCTGCGCACCGCGCCCCTGACACCGGTGAACCTGGTGAACGCGGGGGATGATCCGCGCATCATCGAGCGGCTCGACTACCTCCAGCACCTGGTCCTCCAGCTTCGCAAGCGCCTGTCCCAGGCCGCCGCGATGGCGCGACAGACGCCCCCTTCGCGCGTCCGCTGAACGACGCGCGCCCGTCCTCGACGCTGTCCGGTGGGCGCCACGACCCACGCCCGCGCGCCAATCGCTCCGCGCGAAACGCGCCCAGAGCCGCTGAATCCACGGCCCTGGCCCGCTGGCGTGTCGCCCGTCGCCCTCAGTTCGCGGGCGTACCCGCCGGTGCCGCCGCGGGCGCTCCGGTCGAGCCCACGCCTGTCGCGGGCGCCGCATTGGCCGGCGCCGGCGTGGCGGGCAGCCCCGTGGCCGGCGCCGCGTTCAGTGGCGTGGGCGACCCCAGCAGCGGGGGCGCCGACGCGGCATTGAGCGGCGTGGGGGCGCCCAACAGCGCGGTGGGCGGCGTCGCCGAGTCCGCGTTCAGCGGCGGCGCGGTGCCGATGATGCCCGGGCTCACCTGCGCCGTCCCGGAGAACGCATCGAAGCTGGGCGCGGTCAGCGACGGCACGGAGAACGAGCCCGTGGTCGACAGGTTCGCCGGAGTCCCGAAGGCGCTCACCGTGGAATTCACCCCCGGGGCCGTCGTGCCCGAAATCACCGTCTGGTCCCCGGCGAACGACGGGCCCAGCACGGGCGTCCCTGGCAGCACCTGCGAAGTGTTCACCGGTGGATTCGGCGTGCTCGTGATGGGGGAGACGCCGCTCGTCACCTCGGGTTCCCGAGGCGCAACGAGGACATTCGCGCCGGTGCCCAGCGTGGCGCCGCCCTCCGTCACCACCTGGCCATCACTCCCGCCCACGAGCACCCGCGTGCTTCCTCCAGGAATGACCACCGACGGCTCCTGCCCCGCCGTCGCCGCCGCGGACGTCGCCAGCCCACTGCCGCCGGTCCCCGTCTGCTGTACCGGCGCGGGCGGAAGCGGAGGCGGCACACCGGGATAGACCCCCGCCGGCACGGGCGTCAGCAGATACGGGTCTCCCGTCACATGGCCCGTGTTCTCCACCACCGCCACCGAGCGCACGGACACCCCATCCACCTGGATGGCCACGTCCTCGAAGATGAACTGGAGGAACCCTCGCGGCTCCGCCTCCGGAGGCAGGTTCCACACCAGCACCACGAGCTCCGCGTCACCCACGCGCGCCTGACGCAGCATCCGGTGCGTGTCGTCGTCCGCGAATGCCCCCGCATCCAACGCCCCGACATGCACGAAGGCCGTGTCCGTCAGCAGCCGCCCGTTGCGCCACACGCTGCCCACGCCCCAGACCGCCACCGCGGCATGCGTGCGGGTCATCGCTGACCACCCCAGGCCACTGTTGCCGTAGAGCGGCACGTTCAGCAGCACGCCGCCGGCCACGGTATGCGGCGGGGGTGGAGGGAGCGGCCGGGAAGGCGCCTGTCCAAGGGCCTGGGC
>NZ_VIFM01000248.1 GCF_006636215.1 Myxococcus llanfairpwllgwyngyllgogerychwyrndrobwllllantysiliogogogochensis
CCCCTGTCCCCTACCCCGCCCGTCCCGATGACTCTTCGTTCGAACAGAGGTGGCCTCATGGCCCACGAACACCCGTCCCTCTCCCAGATGATTCTCGACCGGGCGCGAACGTCGCCGCAGTGCGTCGCATTCCGTGTTCGCCGGGGCGAGGCCTATGTCGACGTCCCCTGGTCGGAGTTGCCAGCGCGCATCGAAGCCATCGCGGCGGGGTTGTTGAGCGCCGGTCAGGTGGATGATGGCGCGTGCATCACCATCGTCGGAAACACCACGATGGAGTCGTGTCTCGTCGACTTCGCCGCCCTGAGCGTCGGTCTCAAGACGGTGCCCGTCTACGCGAGCCTGCTGCCCGAAGAGGTGGGCTACATGCACGTGGACACCGCGGCACAGCTCATCGTCGTGGACGACGGGAGTCAGCTCGACAAGGTGCGAGCCTTTCGCAAGGGCTTCACGTTCTTCGACAGGCGCTACTCGCCGGACGAACTCGGTGCCCGAGCGAAGGTGGTGGTCCTCCATCCGGCCGGGCTTGCTCCCTCGGATGATTGGGAGAGCCTGGAGAGCCTGGAGGCACGGGGGCGCGCCCGACGCGCGGCGCTGGAGGGTGAGATGCGCCGACGAGCGTCGCTGATTCGACGCGAGCACGTCGCGACCTTCACCTATACCTCGGGAACCACCGGAGCCCCGAAGGCGGTGATTCAAACCCACGACAACATGTTGGCGATGCTCGAAGACGTCGCGGACGCGGGGCTGTTGGATGACAACGTGCTCAAGCACGGCTTGTTTCTATTCCTCCCCGCCGCGCACTCCTTCGGACGCATGGTGGAGTTCGCGGGTCCGTTCTTCGGCGCGCCGCTGGTCATGTCGTCGGTGCCTACGCTGGCAGCGGACCTTGTCGCCGCGCGCCCGGGGTTCTTCCCGGCGGCGCCCCGTGTCTTCGAGAAGATGATGGCGAAGGTCACCAGCGCCATCGAGAGCGAGCACGGCCTGCGACGATGGCTTCTGGAATGGGCCCTGCGCGTGGGTCATCAAGTCGCGACCCAGGGCTCCGCCGGCAGGCCGCTGCCGGTGTTGCTGGCGGCTCAGCGGGGATTGGCGGAACGCCTCGTGTTGGCGAAGCTGCGCGCACGGCTGGGGTTGGACAACGCCTCCGTTCTCCTCTCGGGAGCCGCCGCGCTTCGCGTCGATGTGCAGATGTTCTTTCTCTCCTTGGGGCTGACCGTCCTGGAAGCCTATGGACTGACGGAGACGTGCCCTGGGTTGACGGTCAATCGCAAGGAGGACGTGCGTCCAGGGACCGTTGGAAGGCCGTTCAAGCGATGCGAGCTCAAGCTGGGGTCGGATGGTGAGCTGCTGGCTCGCGGGCCAAACATCTCCCGGGGGTACTTGAATCGTCCGGATGCAACGGGTGATGCCTTCGATGAGGACGGATGGTTCCGGACGGGAGATCTCGGCTCCATCGATGCGGAGGGATTCGTTCGGATTACCGGGCGGAAGAAAGAGCTGATCAAGACGAGCGGTGGCAAATACGTCGCGCCGCTGAAGATCGAGGCCCAGCTCAAGCGAAACCCGCTCGTCCAGGAGGCCGTCGTCATGGGTGAGGGGCGGAATTACTGCACGGCCTTGTTCGCGCTCGACACGGAGATACTCGCCGTGGTGGCTCGACGCGAGGGCATTCCGGCGGACCCCACGCACCCTCGAATCACCAGCGTCCTGCAGACCCTGGTCGCGGAGACGAACTCGAACCTGGCGTCCTTCGAGCGCATCAAGACGTTCCGCGTGTCGCCCGGTCCGTTCACGGTGGATGGTGACGAGCTCACGGCGTCGCTGAAGGTCAAGCGCCACGCCGTCGCACGGAAATACGCGGCGTTGATTGAGTCGATGTACGAGGCGGGGCCTTCCCAGATTCCGGTCGCTGCATCCTGAGGAGGCCGAGTCCGCGTCAAGGACCGGCACGCGCGGCTTACGCGCAACCGCCTGTAATCACATGGCTTTCGAAAAAGTCGTGGGCCATGTCGATCTGCCGCGCGGAGACTCGTCGCCAGGTTGAAGGGCGGGAACACTCCTGCCTTCGAATCAGGAGACGAACATGCGCGTGATGGTGGTCGTGAAGGCGAGCCCGAATTCCGAGAAGGGCATCATGCCGAAGGAAGAGATGCTCGCGGCGATGGGCCAGTACAACGAGGAACTGGTGAAGGCGGGAATCATGCTCGCCGGCGAAGGCCTCCACCCCAGCAGCAAGGGCAAGCGGCTGGTCTTCCAGGACGGCAAGAAGCCAAGCGTCGTCGATGGCCCCTTCACCGAGACCAAGGAGCTGATTGCCGGCTACTGGCTGTGGCAGGTGCGGTCGATGGAGGAGGCGGTCGAGTGGGCGCGCCGCTGCCCGAACCCGATGCCGGGTGAGGAGGGCGTGCTCGAGATTCGTCCGGTGTTCGAGGCGGAGGACTTCGGACAGGAGTTCACGCCCGAGCTGCGCGCGCAGGAGGACCGCCTCCGCGAGGAGCTGGAGCGAAAGCAGCAGGGGAAGTAGCCCCACCCCCTCGGCGAGCAGGAGTCCGTCACCTGCCGGTGGCGCCGCGCGCCCACCACGAGGAGACCGCCACCTGGAGCGTCATCTACAGATGCTCCGTGGCGGAGGTTTCGTGAGGTCCCAGGTGTCATAGCCGGGCGGCTTGGGAAGGGTCGTGAAGGACAGCGGGATGTCGAGCTCCCTCCCAGGCTCGTACTGCACGAACCCGTCGCGGTAACGGCGGAGGAGGAAGAGCTGGTGGCTCATGAGGAGCGGGCCAGACTCGTCCAGGGGGATGCCATCCACGTCATAGAGCCGGGGCGCGTCCTTGGGACAGCAGATGTCGTGGCGCACGTACTCGCAGATGCGCGGCGGCTCGCCGGCGGCTCGCACCACCCTCCCGTCGAGGCTGAGAGTCGTGCCTTCGGGGAGCGCCAGGGCCTCGGTAATCGACCGCGGGTGGCGCACCGCGGCCTCCCAGCGCGCCTCCTTCGCCTCGGGAACAAGTTGCTTGGGAATCCGACGCTTCGCCCCCCGGAGTAAGGCACCCACGCGGACGCGCTCTGAAGGACCGGGGAGGCGCTCCACCGCGAAGACATCCAAATCCCTGGGCGCTTCGAGAAGGTCTTCCGGGTCGGGAGGATCGACGCAGAATTCGCACTCGACGAGTCCCAGGTTCCTGCCGTGGTCATCCCAGACGAATTCGGATTCGAACCGTCGCAGGGTGGGCCGCCAGCCGACGGTGCGCTTCTGGATGCGAGCATCCCTCCATGGGTCGAGCGCGGAGAAGACAGCGACGGTGCCGTCCTCGCGATGGACCATCCACAGTGGAGTGCCATCCGGGTGTTGGGCCGCGGCGACCGTGCCCCGAGGGGGAAGCTCCAGGTCGACCGGTCCCTGGGCCCGTGGAAGCTGGATGTGTCCACGAGGCAAGGCGTGAGTCCGCCAGGCGGACTTCCCACAACCACTGACGAGGCAGAGAACGAGGATGACGGAGGCCAGACCCGGTTGCATGGGAAGACGCTATGTCACCCCAAGTGTCGGCGCACTCCATTCCATGGACAGGGAGGCAGGGCCGCCCTTTCGCGCGTTCTGACGCATCCGTGACACAGCCCCTGGATTTTGGGTAGGCGCAGCCATTCGCAACCGCAGCTTCAAGACCCTTCGCCCGCTCGCCACGTAGTCCGGTGCGGCCCGCGTGGCTACGTTTCCCGAACGTCGGTGCGGAGCCTCGAATCGAGGCCTGCCACGAACCACGCAACGGACGCGCAGGGAGGACAGGACCATGAGCACGCAAAGCCCCTCCATCACCCTCAACAACGGAGTACGGATGCCAGCCCTGGGCCTTGGCGTCTTCCAAAGCCCTCCGGCCGAGACCGTGGGCGCCGTCGAAGCAGCCATCAGGACCGGCTACCGGCTGATTGACACCGCGGCCGCGTACTTCAATGAGCGCGAGGTCGGTGAAGGCATCCGTCGCTCCGGCATCGCCCGCGACGAGATGTTCATCGAGACGAAGGTCTGGATCAGCGACTACGGCTACGACGCCACACTGCACGCGTTCGACAAGAGCGCCCGCAAGCTCGGCGTCGAACGGCTCGACCTGCTGCTCCTGCATCAGCCGCTGTCGTCCGCGTTCGACCGCACCCTCGAAGCCTACCGGGCGCTCGAGAAGCTGCTCGCGGACGGCAGATTGCGAGCGATTGGCGTGAGCAACTTCATGCCCGAGCACCTCGACCGCCTGCTGGGCGCGGCGTCCGTCGTGCCCGTCGTGAACCAGATTGAAGTGCATCCATACTTCCAGCAGACGGCACTGCGGCGCGTCCAGGAGAAGCACGGGATCGCGACCCAAGCCTGGTCGCCCATCGGCGGCGTCATCGCCTATGGGGGACGCGCGAAGACCACGTTCGACGACCCGACACTGCTCGGGATTGCGCGCCAGTACGGCAAGTCGGCCGCCCAGGTGATGCTCCGCTGGCATCTGCAGCAGGGCCGCTCGGCCATCCCGAAGTCGGTCAAGCCCTCCCGCATCGCCGAGAACTTCGACGTCTTCGACTTCGAGCTCACTCGCGAGCAACTCGCCGCGATTGACGCGCTCGATACCCAGGTCCGCGGCGGACCGGACCCCGACAGCATCACCCTCGCCAACTACGGCACCGCGA
The DNA here is from genome assembly GCF_006636215.1 of Myxococcus llanfairpwllgwyngyllgogerychwyrndrobwllllantysiliogogogochensis. Classification (GTDB taxonomy): domain Bacteria; phylum Myxococcota; class Myxococcia; order Myxococcales; family Myxococcaceae; genus Myxococcus; species Myxococcus llanfairpwllgwyngyllgogerychwyrndrobwllllantysiliogogogochensis. The sequence goes on from NZ_VIFM01000248.1 coordinate 4,663, forward strand.
TCCCCGAAGCGTAATGACCCGAGCCATCTCGAGCGGCGTGCATGCCCTCGCGGACATGCCGCTCGCGGGCGAGCCGAAGCAGGCTCGCGACGACCTGAACGCAGTGCCTTGAGGGACCCCTGAACATGACAGCAGAACGCAAGAACGCGATGGGACGCCGCTCCCTCCTGCTGTCGGCGGGAGCCGTTGCCGCCGCGCCGCTGCTGGGCTGTGCGGCCGCTGAGGTCTCCACGAAGCCGGCGGCGGCGAGCCCGCCGCCCTCACCCCAGACGCTCGGACGGCGAAAACTGGGCGCGCTGGAGGTCTCCAGCATCGGGCTCGGCGTCCAGAACATGAGCCGCACCTACCAGACCACGGTTCCGAGCCGGCCCGAGATGCACAACATCATCCGGACCGCCTTCGACCGGGGCGTCACCTTCTTCGACGCGGCCGAGGCGTACGGTCCTCATGAAGTCGAGCGCATTCTCGGCGAGGGCGTCGCTCCGTTCCGGGACAAGGTCGTCATCGCAACCAAGTTCGGCTGGAACATCGACCTTGAGACTGGCGAGCGCCGCCCAGGCCTCAACAGCCGCCCGGACCATCTCAAGAAGGTCGTCGAGGGCATGCTCAAGCGCCTCCGCACGGACCGCATCGACCTCCTCTACCAGCATCGGGTCGACCCGGCGGTCCCAATCGAGGACGTCGCCGGAGCCGTCAAGGAGCTGAAGGCCCAGGGCAAGGTTCTGCACTGGGGCCTGTCCGAGATGGGGCCGCGGACGTTGCGCCGCGCTCATGCCGAGCTGCCCGTGAGCGCCGTCCAGAACGAGTACTCGATGCTCTGGCGCGGCCCCGAAGAGCTCATCATCCCGCTCTGCCAGGAGCTGGGCATCGGCTTCGTGCCGTGGAGTCCGCTCGGCGTGGGGTTCCTCACGGGCGCCATCGACGCCAGGACGCGCTTCGCTCCAGGCGACATTCGCGGCGCCGAGACTCGTTTTGCTCCCGAGAACCTGCCGCACAACCTGGCCCTCCTCGACCTGCTCAGGCGCTGGGGCGAGCAGAAGCGTGCCACGCCCGCTCAGATATCGCTGGCCTGGCTGATGGCACAAAAGCCCTGGCTCGTCCCCATCCCGGGGACGACACAGATGGCGCACATGCTCGAGAACATCGGGGCGGCTGACGTGCGCTTCACGTCCGCCGAACTCGCTGAGCTGAATAGCGCCGTCTCAGCGGTCGAACTCCGCGGCGCCCGGCTCCCGGAACAGGTGCTGGTCTTCTCGGGAGTCGAGGCGCCCCCGAAGAAGTGACGCTGGATGCTCTCGGCAAGTCGATAGCCGACGGATGAGCGTGCGATGAGCGCCGCGTCGGCCACGGGTCAACGCGGCATCTCCAGGAACGCGGAGCTCCAGTCCTGGTAGAAGACGGGCGTGCCGCGAGAGAAGCGATGGCTCGGCCATGCGATGGTAGGCCCGCGCTGGCTGGCGTACTGGGGAACCATTGGCCCCACCCAGGAGCATGCGCATCACGCGTTCCAGCTCATCCGCGCCACCGAAGAACCGCTCCCACTCGTGGATGCGCAGGGGTGCCGCACGGAGGGACAGGTGGCCGTCATTCCTCCGGACACCCCTCATCGCATCGAGCGAGGGACAGCACGTGCGTTGCTCGTCTTCGTGGACCCGGACGACCGGAGAGGTCGCGGGTTGCGGCGGCTTGAGGTGGGCGAGTCCTCGGCGGCGTGGATTCAGATGGGGACGCCACTGCTTCGCGTCCCCCTCCCCACCGAGTCGGTGCGCGCGGAGGACTGGACGCGACTCGTGGAGGCTCTGCTGGCTCAGCTGATGGGCGAGGAGACCTCTCCCGGTCCGGTACACCCGGCCATCAAGCGCCTCATTGAACTTCTCCCGAGCCGCATCGAGGCGGGCGATGTGAGCCAGAGCGCGCTTGCACGGGAGGTAGGACTGTCCGCCAGCCGGTTGGGACATCTCTTCTCCACCAGCGTGGGCATCCCGTTGCGTCCCTACATCCTCTGGCTTCGCCTCCGCCGGGCCACCGAAGCCTTCCAAGGCGGCGCCACCCTCACGCAGGCAGCCCACGTCGCGGGCTTCACGGACAGCTCACACCTCAGCAACACATTCCACCGCATGTTCGGACTGGCCCCCTCGGAGATCGCGCGGGGCATCGGGTGGGTGAGCGAGCCGCTCGCGCCCAGCAAGTAGCCAGTTCTTCCAAGTCAGCGGAGGTGCGGCGATGCCACCCTCCTCCCATGCTGACAACTCCCCTCGAAGCCTCTTCAACATCCCCGGCGCGCCAGGCGCTCCGCGTGGGCTACCCGCTCTTCATGCTCCTGGGTGTCAATGGCGCGGCCCTGGCCCTGGCCCACGGCGGTGCCTCGAAGGCGTGGCTTGGCGGCCTCCTCCTGGCAGCCATTGGAGCCTCCTTCCTGGCGGAGCGCGCCATCCCCTACGAGCCCGACTGGAATCGTTCTCATGGAGACGTCGGTCGAGACCTCCTCCACTTCCTCGTCAACGAAGCCTCCAATGTCCTGGCCGTGCTCGCGCTGCCCTTTCTTTCAGGCTGGGTGCGTCTGCACGACGCGTGGCCTCATGCGTGGCCGTTCGTCCTCCAGGTCCTCTTCGCCGTGCTCGTCTTCGACTTTGGCGTCACCTTGACGCACTGGCTGAGCCACCGCGTGCCGGCGCTCTGGAGATTCCATGCCGTGCATCACTCCGTGAAGCGCTTCTACGGCTTCAACGGGCTGATGAAGCATCCGCTCCACCAGGCATTGGAGCTGACGGTGGGCGTGGCGCCACTGCTGCTCATCGGGCTTCCTTCGAGCGTCGCGACAGCGCTCGCCGCACTCACGGTCGTGCAGCTCCTGATGCAGCACTCGAACGCGGATTACACGGTGGGGCGGCTGAAGTACGTGCTGGCCCTCAATGCGGGACACCGCTTCCACCACCTCAAGTGGGGAGGCGTCGGCGACGTCAACTTCGGTCTGTTCACCCATCTCTGGGACACCCTGTTGGGCACGTGGTTCTACACACCCGAGCGACGGTTCTCCTCGGACGACCTCGGCATCGCCAAGGAGCCGGACTTCCCTGTGGGCTATCGGGCACAGCTCCTCAAGCCCTTTCAGGGCAAGTGAGCGCCCCGCGGGCACGTTCAGCACCGCGGCTCGCGCGGCGGCAAGGGCAGTCGCCGTTTCGAACTTCAGCCGCGGTGAAAACTGCCCGGCTGGAGGTACGGAGGGCATCCGCATCATCGGCAGCCTGGAATCGGTCGTCGTCGATTCGTCAGGCAGCCCGTTGGCGCCAGCCCCCCAATTCATTCCCTGACATGAAAGGAAGCGGCGCACCCGCACCTCCGCCCGTTCACCTACCCTCGAACTTTATGCCTGTCAGTCGCTCTGGGTTTCATGCCACTCCCGCTAAACAGTCTTTCAATGTAAACCAGGACAGCGCCATCAACGTTCACGCAGCCCCAGGGGCCGCGTGAGGCTGTTCAACCGGGAGAGGTCGCGATGCCATCACAGGTGAGAACGAGTGTAGGAGCGTGGTGCCCCAGGCCGCTCTTCGTCGTGTGGGCGGTCTTCTCCCTCGTCGTGGGCTGCTCGATGCCGTCGACGCCGGAGCCCTCAGAGCTCGCGAGCGCTCGCGCGGGCGCGGTCATTCAAGACGCCAACTTCGCCGACTCCGTCTTCGTCAGTGGCCTCCAGGGGCCCACCACCATGACCTTCGCGCCCGACGGGCGCCTGTTCGTCTCGGAGAAGAACGGCTCGCTGCGCATCGTCCAGAACGGCCAGCTCCTGGCGACTCCGTTCCTGACGCTCGCCGTGGACACCGGCAACGAGCGGGGACTGATGGGCGTCGCGTTCGACCCCAACTTCGAAAACAACCATTACCTGTATGTCTATTACACGTCGGTCGCCGGTAGCATTCACAATCGCGTCAGCCGCTTCACCGCCAACGGCAACGTGGCGGTTGCCGGAAGTGAGCTGGTGCTCGCCGACCTTCCGACGCTCGACGCCGCCAACCACAACGGCGGGGCGGTTCGCTTCGGACTCGACGGCAAGCTCTACGTTTCGGTCGGCGAAAACGCGGTCTCCTCCAATTCGCAGAGCCTGAACACGCCGCTTGGAAAGCTGCTGCGCTTCAACTCGGACGGGAGCATTCCCACCGACAATCCGTTCTATGCGACGGCCACGGGGCTCGCCAAGGCGACCTGGGCAATGGGGCTGCGCAATCCCTTCACCTTCGACGTCCAGCCCGGCACCGGGACGCTGTTCATCAACGACGTGGGCGAAGGCGGCTGGGAAGAAATCAACCGCGGTCAGGCCGGTGCCAACTACGGCTGGCCGATGACGGAAGGCTATTTCACGAACCGCCCGGGGCTCACGCAGCCGTTCTTCGCGTACCCGCATGGCTCCGGCACGGCCTCGGGCAACTGCATCGCGGGCGGGGCCTTCTACAACCCACCGGTTTCCGCGTTCCCCAGCGCGTACGTCGGCCAATACTTCTTCGCGGACTACACCAACAATTGGATATCGCGCATCAACCCGAACACCGGCGCGAATTCGCTGTTCGCGACGGCCGTCTCGGGGCCCGTGGACCTCGATGTCGGGCCCGACGGCGCGCTCTACTATCTGGCGCGCGGCACGGGCCAGGTGGGTCGCATCGCCTACACGGCTTCGCTGCCGCCGAGCATCGCGCAGCCACCGGAGAGCACTTTGGTCTCGGTCGGCGGTCCGGCGACCTTCACCGTGTCCGCGAGTGGCGAGCCACCTCTCACCTATCAGTGGCAGCGCAACGGCGGGAACATCGCCGGCGCGACCTCGACGAGCTACGTGCTGAACGCCGCGCAGCTCGCCGACAGCGGCGCGCGCTTCCGGGTGGTCGTGACCAACGGGCTGGGTTCAGTCACCAGCGCCGAGGCGGTGCTGACGGTGACGTCCAACAAACCGCCGGTGGCCACCATCGCGACTCCGGTCGCGGGCGCGACCTATATCGCGGCCACCTCCATGCTGTTCTCCGGCTCGGCCAGCGACTTGGAGGATGGCGCGCTGCCGCCGAGCGCGATGACCTGGAACATCACCTTCCATCACGATACCCACACGCATCCCGCCATGGCCGATACGACCGGCGTCGCGAGCGGGAGCTGGCCCATCCCCAGCATCGGCGAGAGCTCCGCCAACGTCTGGTATCGCCTGCGGCTCACGGTGCGAGACTCGATTGGCCTCACCCACACGACGTATCGCGACGTCCACCCCGTCACGGTGCCGCTCCAGGTGACCAGCGTGCCAGGGGGACTGCAGGTGCTGATGGACGGGCGGCCGTTCGCGGCGCCGCATGACACGACCGGCGTGGTCGGCGTCGTCCGCTCGGTGGGCGTGGACTCGCCGCAGTACGCGAACGGACGATTCTGGGCGTTCTCGTCATGGTCGGACGGCGGCGCGCAATCACACACCTTCACCACGCCTGGCAGCGCGGCCACCTACACGGCCACGTTCGTCGAGACCTCGGGCGGGAGCTGCTACCAGATTCAAAGCGAGCGCTCCGACAAGTGGCTCATCGTCGACACCGCCGGCAAGGTCGTCGCCGGCAGCGCGACACAAGCAGGCGGGCAGATCTTCCAGCTCGTTCCGACCGGCACCCGGTACAAGCTCAAGGGCTCGGGCGACGCGTTCCTGGCGGTGGTGACGAACCAGCTCGCGATGAGCGCCAACTTCTCCAGCGGAGAGTCGTTCACGCAGCTCCCTTGCGGCTATGGCGGGCGCAATCGAGTCGGCTTCCAGGCCTCGGCGGGGAGCGCGCCCCATTGGAAGGAGACCACGCCGGACGGACCCATCCAGAGCGGCGACGGCGGCAATGGCGGCGCCTGCAACGCGGGTGATGGCGGCGCCTGGGAGGGCTTCTACCTGGAACCGGTGACCTGCCCGGATGGAAGCACCGGACCCGTGTGCGGAAACGGCACCGTCGAGAGCGGCGAGCAATGCGACGACGGCAATACCCAGTCAGGCGATGGCTGCGATGCGACGTGCCGCACCGAGACCAGCGGCGGCGCGGGCTGCTTCCGCATCCAGAGCGAGCGCAGCGACAAGTGGCTCACCGTCGACGGCGCTGGAAAGGTGGCCGCCCTCGGCACGACGCAGGCCAGTGGCGAAGTCTTCGAACTCGTCACGAGCGGCGCGAAATACAAGCTCAAGGGAGCCAGCGGCGCGTTCCTGGCGGTGGTCACGGACCAGCTCACCGCCAGCGCCACGCTCACCACGGCGGAGCCGTTCACCCGCCACGACTGCGGCATCCACGGCGGCCGCAATCGATATGGCTTCGAGGCGTCGACAGGCACCGCGCGCAACTGGAAGGAAGTCACCACGGGCGCTCCCATCCAGAGTGGCAACGGCGGCAACGGGGGCATCTGCAATCCCACCGACGGTGGCTCGTGGGAAGCCTTCTACCTGGAGCCCGCGACCTGCCCTTCGATACGCTGAAGTGTCGACGACAGGAACGAACGCAGGGCCATGCGGAGCCCCGAGGGGAGCAGCCACAGCGAGCATTTGACCGTCACCAGCTTTGCCTCCTCCCCCTGCCCCCCCACTTTCATGACGTCCAGGAGCCAGTCGCCCACCGCGCGAGGGAGACGTCATGAAGAAGAAGAAGAAACCGAACATTCTCGTCATCTGGGGAGACGACATCGGGTGGTTCAACCCCAGTTGCTACCACCAAGGGGCGATGGGCTACCGCACCCCGAACATCGACCGCATCGCGAAGGAGGGCGCGCGCTTCACCGACTGGTATGGACAGCAGAGCTGTACGGCGGGCCGCGCGGCCTTCATCACCGGTCAGTCCCCCATTCGCACGGGCCTCACCAAGGTGGGGCTGCCCGGCGCGAAGCTGGGGCTCCAGGCCGAGGACCCGACCATCGCGGACCTCCTCAAGCCGCAGGGCTATGCCACCGGCCAGTTCGGCAAGAACCACCTGGGCGACCGCGACGAGTACCTGCCCACGATGCACGGCTTCGACGAGTTCTTCGGCAACCTCTACCACCTCAACGCGGAGGAGGAGCCGGAGAACTCGGACTACCCCAAGGACCCGGGCTTCCGTCAGCGCTACGGGCCGCGCGGCGTGCTGCACTGCTTCGCCAATCCCGACGGCACTCAGCGCATCGAGGACACGGGGCCGCTGACGAAGAAGCGCATGGAGACGGTGGACGAGGAGTTCGTGGAAGCCACGCTGGGCTTCATGGACCGGGCCCATGCGGACGACAAACCCTTCTTCATCTGGTTCAACTCCACGCGCATGCACGTCTTCACGCACCTGAAGAAGGAGTCCCAGGGCGTCACCGGGCTGGGGCTCTACCCGGACGGCATGGTGGAACATGACGGGCACGTCGGCAGGCTGCTCGACAAGCTGGACCAGCTCGGCATCGCCGACGACACCCTCGTCATCTATTCGACCGACAACGGCGCGGAGGTGATGAGCTGGCCGGATGGCGGCAGCACCCCGTTCCGCGGCGAGAAGGACACCAACTGGGAAGGTGGCTGGCGAGTCCCCTGCGTCATCCGCTGGCCGGGGGTCATCGAGCCGGGGACCGTGTCGAACGAGATGTTCTCGCACACCGACCTGCTGCCCACGCTGCTCGCGGCGGCTGGCGAGGGCGACATCGTCAAGAAGCTGGAGCGCGGCCACACGGCTGGCGGCAAGACGTTCAACGTCCATATCGACGGCTACAACCTGCTGCCCTTCCTCAAGGGCGAGGTGAAGGAGAACCCGCGTCGCGGCTTCTTCTACTGGAGCGACGACGGGGACCTGATGGCGCTGCGAGTTGGCGCCTGGAAGGTCGTCTTCATGGAGCAGCGAGCCCACGGTTTGAGCGTCTGGCGAGAGCCGCTCGCGGAGCTGCGCATCCCGAAGCTCTTCAACCTCCGGAGCGACCCCTTCGAACGGGCCGACACCGACGCCTCCATGTACTACGACCGATGGTTCGCCGAGCGCGGGTTCGCCCTGGTTCCCGCGCAAGAGATTGTCGGCGAGTTCCTGAAGACCTTCGAGCGGTTCCCGCCCCGTCAGCGCCCCGCGAGCTTCAGCATCGACCAGGCACTGGAGCGCGCCCGCGACAAACACGAGAGGCTCGCCGTCGCGGCACCCTCCGACGAGGCACCCTCCGCGGAGCAGCCCGCGGTCCACTGAACTCCCGGCGCGGAGGCGCACTCACGCCTCCGCGCCGGAGGCCTTGAACGTGCGACGTTGACCATGGCCGGAACCCGCGCGGGCCTCGCCCCCGATTCAATTGAAGCTCGGGGTGCTCACTCGCATATTCGGGTCCGAACTCCGAACCTGGATGAGTCGCCTCCAGGTCTCCTCCAGGTGAACCATGGGACAGACCGCTGAACCCTCGAAGACGTCGCCGCTGGTCCTGACGAATCCCAAGGGACTGTTCGACCCGGCGCCCTACGGCTTCTCGCATGTGGCGCAGGTGGCGCCCGGCACCCGGCTCATCTACCTGGCGGGGCAAGGTGGGGAGCGTGAGACCGGGGCCCTCGAGCCCGACTTCCGTCTCCAGGTGCGACAGGCGTTCCAGAATGTCCGCACGGCCCTGGAGTCCGTGGGGGCCGGCGTCGGCGATGTCGCCAAGCTCACGATGCTCGTGGTGGACCACACGGAGGAGAAGCTCAGGATCATCGGCCCCGAGCTGGACGCGGCCTGGAGCGGCGGCATGAAGCCGACCTGTACGCTCATTCCCGTTCCTCGGCTGGCGCTGGACGGGATGCTCTTCGAAGTCGAAGCGGTCGCTGTCCTGCGTGCCTGACCGCTCGCACGGAGCCGAAGTGCGGCTCAATCACAGTCTGGTGTAGAATGGAGGGGTGCTCCGTCTCCGCCCCTATCGCGATGTGGCCGACCACGAGGCCATGGCCCGCCTCGTGGTTCAGGCCTGGGCGGAGCGCGGCCCCCATGTGGAGTGCGCGGTGGGGGACCTGACCTGGCGCCTCTTGCGCAACGCACAGGTGCTGCCACGGGAGGACATCTCCCTCTGGGAGCGCGCGCCCGGGCAGCTCGCTGGCTTCGCGTGGGCCTATGGCAACGGCGACGTGGACCTGCTCGTCCACCCACTCGAGCACGCGGACGCCTTCGCGGTGGACGTGCTGCCCTGGGTGCGCGCGCGCCACGGGCGCACCCCGCAGCCAGCCACCCTGTGGGCGCTGGAGAGCAATGGCCCGCTGCTCGCGGCGCTGCGGAGGCTGGGCTTGCGCACCACGGGCGGATGTTATCTGCACCTCGCGCTGCCGCTGCACGCGCTGCCTCCCTCGCCGCCTCCGCTGCCCGAGGGCTATCGGGTGCGCGCGATGCGGGGCCCCGAGGAGGTGGCCGCGCGAGCCCTCGTGCACCGGCGCGGCTTCGGCACCGAGCGGGTGACGACGGAGGTGTACGCGCGCCTCATGGAGGCACCGCGCTACCAGCCCGCGTTGGACCTCGTCATCGAGGCGCCCGACGGCAGCCTCGCGGCCTGCGCGCTGGGCTGGCTCGACGAGGCCAACGCGGTAGGCGAGTTCGAGCCGGTGGCATGCGCCCCAGAGCACCGGCGACGCGGGCTCGGGCGTGCGCTCCTTCACGAGGGGCTCGGGCGCATGCGCGGGCTGGGGGCCAGGCAGGCCGTTGTGTACGCCTTCGAGGGCAACCCCGTCTCTGTCGCCCTCTACCAGTCCTCGGGATTCACCGTGGTGGACCGCAACCTCGGCCACACCCTGGAGTCCCCATGAACTCTCGCCTCCTACGTCGCTGCCACCCTCCCCGTTGACGCGGGCAATCTCGCGCACTGGAGTGCCCCTCCAGGGCTTGCTGCCTCATGGACGGCCAGCGGGACTCCGGGTGCCACCCAACCGCTCACGGAGTTCGCGCAGCCGGTCGCGCGCCACGGAGAGCACCGTCCCGTCCTTCAGGTGCACACGCGCGTCGCCGTAGCCCCCCAGGACCTCCACAATCGCATCGAGATGGACGAGCGTGGCGCGGTGGATGCGCAGCCAGCGCGTCGGGTCGAGTCGGCGTTCGAGTTCCGCGAGCGACATGTCCACCACATCGGTGCGCCCGGCACGCGCCACGTAGACGAGCCGGTCCTCGGCATACAGGTGCGTGGCGTCCGCGAGTTCCACCACACGCACGCGGGTGCCCGTCCTGGAGGTGAGCCGCGACAGCGGCGTGGGGGGCTGGAGTGCCGCTTCCAGCGCACGCAGCCGCTCCTGCGCGAGCATGGGGTGCATGCGCGCGAGCTTGTCCAGCGCACGCGTGAGGCCTCGCGCGTCCACCGGCTTGAGCAGATAGTCCACGGAACTCACCTCGAAGGCCTGCAGCGCGTATGTGTCGAAGGCGGTGGTGAACACCACGGGCGGCGGCATGGGGAGCGCCCGCACCAGCTCGAAGCCGCTCATGCCCGGCATCGATACATCCACGAAGAGGGCGTCCGGGGGCTCGGCGCGCAGTGCCTCCGCGGCCTCCACCGGGTCGGTGTACGTGGACACCACCGTCACACGCCCCGTTTCCTCGAGCATGCGAGCGAGGCGCCGCAGCGCGAGCGGCTCGTCATCCACCAGCACGGCGCGAAGGAGCCCTGGTGCACTCATGCGGCCTCCGTGCGTGGAAGCCACACCCGCACGCACGCGCCGACACCGCCCTCGCCCCGCGCAATGGACAGGCCCGCGTCCTCCGCCCCGTAGGAGGACACCAGTCGCCGCGTCAGCATGTCGAGCCCGTGCCCTGGAGGCGGCGGCCCTTCGATACCAGGGCCGTCGTCCCGCACCTCCAGGTACACGCGGCCGGCATCCGCGCGCACCACCACCCGGACCTCGCCACCCTCGCGCCTCGGGGACACGGCGTACTTCACGGCGTTCTCCACCAGCGTCTGCACCGCGAAGGGAGGCACCGCGAACCTTTCGAGGCCCGGCTGCACGTCGAGCGAGCAGCGCAGCCGCGCGCCCAGTCGCACCCGCTCGAGTTCCAGATAGTCGGACACCAGGTCCAGCTCGCGCAGCAGCGGGACATGGCGCCCCGCCCCCGCATCCAGCGAGGAGCGCAGCACGGACGCCAGTCGCTCCACCATGGCCTCCGCGGCGCGCGGGTCCTCGCGCACCAGCGTGGCGATGGAGTTGAGGGTGTTGAAGAGGAAGTGTGGCTGCAGGCGCGCGGACAGCGAGTCGAAGCGCGCCTCCGCCTCCAGCCACTCGGCACGCTCGCGCAGCGCCTCCGCCTCGCGCACGCGCGCATCCCGCCCGTGGATGCGGCCCGCCATTCGGGAATACACGAACGTGCACACCCCCGCGGGCAGGCTCAGCACCAGGCCGATGCCACCGTCGACGAACAGATGCTGCCGGAGCTCCGAGGTGGGAAAGGCGCCCAGGCCCGCGAGCGTCACGGTCGCCACCGTCATCATCACGGCCGTGATGACCGCGCACGCGGCCAGGCACTTGAGCAGGGCGGGACCT
>NZ_VIFM01000249.1 GCF_006636215.1 Myxococcus llanfairpwllgwyngyllgogerychwyrndrobwllllantysiliogogogochensis
CCGCCCACCCTCCCCCCAAGGTGTGCGCGGACGTGTCCGTGGCATACGACATGCTCTAGGGACCTGGGTCTGCCTTGAACGAAACCGAGGTCCCTCACATGAGCGCCATCTCGCGACTGTTGTTACCCAGTTTCTGTCTCTGTCTCCTCGCCGCATGCGGGCCGCTGGCCCCCGAGGACGCGACGCCTCCCCTGGAGTCCCAGGCCTTCTCCGCTGGAAACGACGACTCCCATTCCCAGGGCACGCAGCTCCACGGTTCGCACATCCCCTCCGCCGCCTACACGGGAGCGTCCGTGCTGCACGACGGCGTCCGCCGCGCGGCGACGCTGCGCATCTACAAGGGTGAGCTGGTCGCCCGAATCAACCTGTCGGTGACGGGCCCCACGCCCAGCCTCACCCCGTGCCTCCTGCGTGGAACGGGGCCCGAGCGAACCTGTGGCTTCTCCGTGGAGGGCCAGGGCACCTGCTCACCGAACACGCTGGTCACCCTCTCCAGCGGCGAATGCTCGGGAGCACCGGGGAGCTGCACGGGCCGCCCCATCCTGCGCGTCTGCTCGGGAGAGAGCCCCTGCGAGTTCGAGCGCACGGGTTACCTGGGCTCGGGCGTGGGGACGGCGGGGCCCGACCTTCAGTGCAGCACGTCCAGCTGTCCCGCCGTGAAGTTCACCTGCCCCAAGAGCGGCATCTTCACCGTGTTGACGGGCCCCTATACGACGACGCAGAGCGCGAGCGTGACGCTGCGCTCCACCGCCGGCCGCTTCCCGGTGACGGTGAAGGACCTGCGGGGTGAGCAGCTCATCGGCGCGCGGATGCTGAGCTCGTCGCCGTCCGGCTACGGCACCGTCCTGGAAGTCAAGGACGCGACCAACGCGGCCAACGTCACCATCCCCGAGTCCCCCGGCATCTGGGACGCCACCGGCGACACCTTCCTCTATCGCCTGCAGATAAGGCCCACCAGCGGGTCGCCCATCGACCTGTGCCAGACGGGCGCGGACCCCGCCGTGGGCTGGGCGTGGACGCTTCCCCTGGAGGGCCTCTTCTCGAAGGCGGGTGAGCGCGAGGAGAGCACCCACGCCTTCACGCTCGCGTGCGACCCGGGCGTGCTCGCCAAGTGCTACCGCTGGGGCTACAAGCCGTGGCTGGATGGCGCGAACCCCGGCGCGGTGACGAGGACCCACTGGGCCTGCACCCGGATGGCCCGCGCCGACTACTGCGGGAGCGGCACGTCCTTCACCCAGGACGGCACCCTCATCCAGCCGTGGGACGCGCTGACGCCGAACATCATCGCCCCGCCCACGGAGGGCTCGGGCCCGTCGGGCATGCAGTTCGAGGCGGGTTGGGACACGGGCGGCCCGGCGTGTCTGAGCCACTGGCGATGGAAGCACCTGCAAGCCGGCTGCGTGACGCTCCAGCCGCCCATCGAGGACTCGAACGGCCACGTCATCAACGACTGCAGGGACCCGCACAACGTCGCGGGCGCATACAAGTGCTCGCCCATCTGCGACAACGCCGAGGAGGCAAAGCAGCTCTTCAAGAGCCTCGTCTTCAACAAATCCCTGGCCAACGAGCAGCTCGCCAATCCCCAGCCCTGAGCTAGCCTCCCGGGCCGCGAGGAGGACGCGGCATGATGACGGGAGCCATCTGGCTGACAGCGCTGCTGTCACTGGGGAGCGCGGAGATGAAGTGGGTGACCCAGGACAGCCACACCACCGTGCGCCTGCGAGGCGTCAGCGCCGTCGACGGACGCGTGGCCTGGGCCAGCGGAGACAAGGGGACCTTCGTCCGGACGACGGACGGAGGTCAGACGTGGAAGGCGGGCACCGTGCCCGGCGCGGAGACGCTCGACTTCCGGGACGTGGATGCCTTCAGCGACACCACCGCGTACCTGCTCTCCATCGGCGAGGGTGACAAGTCCCGCATCTACAAGACGGTGGACGGCGGCGAGCACTGGACGCTCCAGTTCACCAACCCGACGCCGGGCGCGTTCTTCGACGGCATGGCGTTCTGGGATGAGAAGCATGGCCTCGCTTTCAGCGACCCGGTGGAGGGCCACTTCCTCGTGGTCGCGACCTCGGACGGCGGAGCCACCTGGACGCCCCTGCCCGCCCAGGCGTTTCCTCCGGCGCTCCCCGGCGAGGCGGGCTTCGCGGCCAGCGGCACCAGCATCGCCGTGCGAGCACCGAAGCAGGCGTGGTTCGGCCTGGGGGGCGCGGCGGCGCGCGTGCTCCGCACATCGGACGGAGGCAAGTCGTGGAGTGTCGCGACCACGCCCCTGGCCACGGGAGAGGGCGGCGGCGTGTTCTCGCTCGTCTTCTGGAGCGAGCGCGACGGCATCGCCGTGGGCGGCAACCACAAGCTCCCCACGGACGCCAAGGGCAACCTGGCCCTCACGCGAGACGGCGGCAAGACGTGGAGCGTGCCCGGGGGAGCAAGGCCCGCGGGCTACCGCTCCTGCGTCGCGCAGGTCCACGGCGCGCCAGGGCCCACGCTCGTCACCGTCGGGCCCTCTGGCTCGGAGATGTCCGCGGATGGCGCGCGGAGCTGGCAGTCGCTGGGGTCCACGGGCTTCCATGCCGTGTCCGCGTCGCTCACCGGCAAGCGCGTGTGGGCCGTCGGAGACGCGGGAATCATCGCGATGCTCCAGCGCGTGCGTGCGCCGCTGCCTACTCCTTCAGCACCTTCACCCAGTCGTCCTCGTCGCTGAACAGGCGCGCGCCCAGTCGGACGACGGTGTCCGAGTGGGCCACCGCCGCCGCGCCGCCCACCCAGACGGGCACGCCGTCCGGCAGCGCCCGGATGAGCTGGGAGAGCGTGTCGCGGAACACCTCCACGCCGTGATTGGTGATGGCGGACAGCCCCACCATCTCCGGCTTCAGCGACGCCACTGCCCGCCCCAAATCCAGCGCGGGCACCCGCTGTCCCAGCAGCGTCACCCGGAAGCCCGCGTGGCGCAGGCGCAGCGCCACGCCCAGGAGCCCCAGCTCGTGCTCCTCGTCCGGGAAGCACGCCAGCACCGCGTGGCGCCGCCCGCTGTCCGGCGCTCCGTGCAGCAGGCTCACCAGCCGGGCGCGCACCACCTGCGTCACCAGGTGCTCCTGCGCCACGGACAGCTCGCCCGTGTGCCAGCGCTCGCCCACCTCACGCTGGAGCGGCGCCAGCACGCCCTCGAACGCCTTGAGCGGGGGCAGCGCGGACAGCACCTCGTCCACCACCGCCGACACGCCGCCCTGGTCATACGCCTCCGCGGCGAGCAGCGCGGCGTCACGCCAGAACTCCAGGCCCGTGCTGGAGCCCTGGACGTCTTCGGTGGCGGTGGGCGCGGCGTCCAGCTCCTCGAGCAGTTGAGGCAGCAGCTTCGCCGCCTCGCTGATGGCCACGCCCTCGTCCGTCAGCTTCTTCAGCCGCTTGAGCAGCGCGACGTCCCGCTCGGTGTAGACGCGGTAGCCCGCGGGCGTGCGCAAGGGCTGGAGCACGCCATACCGCCGTTCCCAGGCCCGGATGAGCTCCACCCGAACCCCTGACAGCTCCGCGGCGACGTGGATTCGGTAGGTGCGCTCGGCCATGGGCGATACGGGTCAGGGGCGACTTTGCGCGGTTCGCACCTGGCTCCAGAGGGCAATCAGCTCCTGCGAGGACTCCGCGTACTGCGCACCCAGCGTGAAGGTGGTTTTCAGGTGCTCGCGCGCGCCGGGCCCTCCTACCACGACCGGAGAGGGGGCGCAGGCTCGCAGCGCATCCGACAACAGCGTCGCGAATTCGTCCGTTTCGCGCCGCTGCACGAAGGACAGCGCCACCATGTCCGGGTGGAGCTGCTCGCACGCGGCACGCAGCGCGTCAGCCGGGGTATCCGCCCCCAGCATCGTCACCCGCCACCCCTTGCGCTTGAGCTGCACCCCCAGGCCCAGCAGGCCCCCTTCATGGAAGTCCCCCGCCAGGCACGCCAGCAGCGCGCGGGGCCCGTTCGCCGTGCTCTCCAGGCTCGACAGCACCTGCCGCAGCCGCTGGCGGACGTACCCGGACGCCAGGTGCTCGCGGGCGACATCCAGCCGCGCGCTCATCTCCCGCAGGAGCGGCATCAGGAAGCCGTCGCAGTAGGTGTCCACGTCCATCGCCTCCTGCGCCTCGTCCAGCACGCGCGAGACCTCGTCCCCGTCCAGCAGCATGACGGCGGCCCAGAAGCGCTCCTGGTGCCGCTCCGCACGGGGCATCGTCTTCACGGGGGAGGCGACCACCTGGGCAATGGCCTCGCTCACCGCCAGACCGTCCAGTTCGATGAGGCGCGCCACGCGGCGGATGGCCTCCACTTCCTCGCGCGAGTACACGCGGTAGTTGTTGCCCTCCGAGCGCATCGGACGCGGGAAGCCGTAGCGCCGCTCCCATGCGCGCAGCGTCGCTTCGCGGATGCCCGTCAGCCGGGCGATGGTGCGGATGCGCAACATCATGGCCCCACTCCCCGGGCCGCATCCCACTTCTCCGCCACGCCCCGCGCGCCCGACACCTTGCGCGTGAAGCCCTCCAGCGTCGTCACCGCCGCCAGCTTTCGCACCACCGACTCCAGGCCCTGCTGGAAGACAGCCAGCGAGCCGGGCGGATGCGGCGTGCCCACCTCCAGCAGCACGTCCGGGCGCTCGTGTTCGAAGAAGGCGTAGCGCACGCCAATGGGCACGCACTCCACCTTGGCCACGCGCGCCAGCAACTCCACGCCGCGCTCCAGCCGCAGCGGCAGCTCGCCAAAGGGACGGTGCTCGCCTTCGGGAAAAACATACAGCGCCGCGCGCGGACGCTTCAGGAGGTCCTTCGCGTAGCGCAGCGACTCCACCGACGACACCGCGTCCTTGCGGCGGATGCTGAACGCGCCGATGCGCGCCAGGAAGGGGTAGCGGCGCAGGTTCTCTTCGTCCATCAGGCAATAGGCGTCCCATCCCGCCACCCGGGAGAGCTGGTGCAGCATGAAGCCGTCCCACCAGTTGGCGTGGTTCAGGTACACCAGCCTCCCCGGGCCGGCGGCGGGCAGCTCACCGCGCACCCACATGCCCCGGAACGCCGAGCGGAACTTCCACCCGATGTACGCGTCCAGCGCCCACCCGAAGGGGCCTCCCTTGGCGGCGGGAATCACGACGCCCCGGCCTCCTTCTTCGTCAAGAGCTCCACCAGCCCCGTGAAGAGGGCCAGGCCCAGCGACACGAGCACGCTGGTCAGCAGGAAGAACAGCACTTCCTCCAGGGGAACGAGCCCCACGTAGATGCCCAGGTGCAGGCCCTCGCCGAAGTTCCAGATGCCCGTGGAGATGGCCAGGTGGTCCGCCACCGCCAGATAGATGCCGATGATGAACGCGGGCGGCAGCACCGCGCGCAGCACCGCGCCGGAGCGTTCCTTGTAGTGGCGCACCAGCACCACCGTCTGGAACACGATGAGCGGCAGCGTCCAGCCAACCAGGTGGATGAGGTAGGCCCAGCGAGAATCCATCATGAGGACACCTCGCTCGGGGACAGGGCTCGCTCGGAGGAGACCGTGGACTCCGCAGCCGACGCCGGTGTCGTCACGGGCCGAGCCAGCGCGCGGGCGAGCCGGGCCCGGGCCCACAGTCCCACCAGCAGCGTCTGGAGGCCGAAGAACAGGTACTCCTCCAGTGGCAGGTAGCCCAGCTTGATGCCCCAGATGCGGGTCTCATCGAAGCCCCACAGGCCCCACTTCACCGCCAGGTTGTCCCAGGGGGACGTCGCCGCGTAGACGACCACGAGCAGCAGGCCCATGGGCGCCAGGCTTCGGGCCGTGAAGGTGCGGCGGTAGCGCCACAGCAGGAAGAAGATGGGCAGTACGACGAACAGCCCGAGGAAACGCGCGTAGGTCATCCAGGTCCTCCCGTCAGCTCCGGCGACACCCGGACCATGCGGCCTCCCGGCAGCAGCGCGTACGTGCGCCCCCGCCAGGTCACCATCCCCTGGCGACCCAGGGAGATGACGAAGGCCGTCAGCAACAACATCTCACCCAGGAGCCAGTCCGTCAGCGCATGTCCCAGGCTCGCGTCGCGAACACCCGCCGCGCGAGGCGCACCGAGCACCGCGAGTCGGAGCGCCAGCAGCGCGCGCACACCCACGAGCGACACCACCGCGAGCGACAGCACGGGCGAGCCCAGAAGCGCCGCCAGCAACACCAGTGGCACGGTGGGAGTGAACAGCAGCGGCACCGTGGGGTACAGCGCGGGGCGGTGACTGGCCAGCACGCGCATCCAGCGGGTGAAGCGGGACAGTGGGACTTCCCAAGCGCCGATGTCGCCCAGGGGAACCACCGCGGGCGCGTCGCTCAGCGCGACGTCCAGGCCGCGTGCGTGAAGGCGCTTCGACAGCTCCAGGTCCTCGCCGATGTGGTCGGCCAGGGACTTGAGCGATTCCATGGCTTCGGGGGACAGGCCCAGGGCCTTGCCACACACGGCCTTCGCGCCCGCGCTCATCGCGTGCAGCGCGAGGAAGCTGTGGTGCGTGTAGCGCAGCAATCCGGCCATGGCGCGGCCGGCTCCGTCACGCACGTCCACGGGTGTGGGGGCGGCGGTGCTCAGCGCGGCACCTCGGACCAGAGGAGACACGAGTCCCTCCACCAGCGTGCCGGTCACCGCGACATCGGCATCGATGGAGAGGACCACGCGGCCCTCGGTGGGGAGCGTCTCCAACGCATAGAGAAGATGGCCCACCTTGCGGTTGGGGGTGAGCGGGTCGCTCGGTAGCCAGCGCACGCCGGGCGCGAGCCGAGGCCGATAGGGGGACACAACCACCTGCTCCAGAGCGCCTGCGTACTCGATGGGCAGCGCCAGGTTCTCCAGCTCTCGAGGCGTAGGCGCATCGACCGGGCGCAGGAGCAGCACCGAAGGAGGAGTGCGCGGGGACTCGACAGGCACCTCCTGGCTCCGAAGCGTGAGCGCCTCTTCAGGACGAAGGAGACTCTGTGCTGGTTGAGACCGCACGGACTCGACGGGCAGGTCCTGGCTCCGGGGCGCGAGCGCCTCTTCAGGACGAAGGTGACTCTGTGCTGACTGAGACCGCAGGTCTTCAGTGGGCGACTCCTCCTTCCGAGGCGCGAGCGCATCCTCTGGACGAAGGAGACTCTGCGTTGACTGAGGCCACAGTGCGTCGGTGGGGGATTCCTCGCCCCGAGGCGCGAGCGCTTCTTCAAGACGAAGGTGATGCTGCGCAAGCTGAGGGCGCAGGTCCTCGGTGGGCGGTTCCTCATCCCGAGGCGCGAGCACGTCCTCTGAATGCAGGCGACTCCCCGCGGGCTGAGCACACAGGACCGCTGCGGACTGCTCCGTGCTCCGAAGCGTGGACGTCTCCATCGAACCGCGGAGCCCCTGCGCTGACCGTACCCCCGTGAACGAGCCGCCTCGGCGCACGCGCAGCAGACGCGCAAGCGCGACTCCGCTGAAGCCCGTCGCGAGCACGGCCCAGCCCAGACACAGGAGGACAGGCGCGTTCATGCCGCCGTCCCCAGCCGCGTACGGAAGTGCGCCATCCAGCGGATGAAGGGCGAGTGGAAGCGGCGGAAGTCCGCCACCTCACCCATGCAGTCCAGCGCGCCCTTGCGAGCCTCCAGTCGCGCATAGAACGGCGAGGACTCCAGAAGCCGTGCCTCACCCACCTCCACATTGCCCGTCTGCAAACGCGTGGGCACGCGCAGGCCCCAGCCCGTGATGACGGTGGGACGCGTCTGCGGCCCCGGCCCCCGCTCACAACGCACGCTCTGCTCGCACGCCGTCATCCGCAGCGGCGCCACACCATCCGGCAGGTGGTAGTCCACCACCGTCGTCGCATCCCCGCGATGCGTGCGCGCCCAGTGCCAGCCCGCGAGCCGCTCGCCCAGCAACTCCTCGCCGTGGTTCGTGTCGTGGTAGCCCAGCCCCTCCGCCTTCACGCCGAGCGACGACACCTCCAGTCGCGCACGCGCTCGAGGCGCCAGGGCCTGCCAGTAGTGCGGAAGCTCCGGCATCAACCGCACCACCTCGCCCACCGGCGTCAGCGGCTCCAGGGTGAGGCGCGCACTCACGGGCCGACCCCAGGGCGCCGTCCAGTCCTCCACATCCATGCGCACCGTTCCGCCCTCTCCATACGTCAGCGTCGAGCGTCCAATCCGCAACCGCCCCGCCGACTCCACCTCCGCGCGAGAGTACTCGCTCAACACCCACAGGCGGCGCACACCCTCGTGGTACAGCGCGAAGTTCACCGCGCTGTGCTCCATCGGCCGGCCGCCCCGTCGCGCCGCCACCGAATAACGCGGGGAGAACAACGAGCCCAGCATGAAGATACACACCGCGCTGTAGGGCCCCGCCGTCACGTCCGCGTAGAACCAGCGATAGGCACCCGCCTCGATGGGCAGCGTGGGTATGTCTCGCAAGGTGTTCATTCGCCCCTCCGCAGGTGCACGGAGGCCATCTCCGCGGCGAAACGGCCGGACAGCATCACCAGGGGCACGCCTCCACCCGGGTGCGTGCCTCCTCCCGCGAAGAACAGGCCCGGCGTGTTGCCCCGGATGCGCGGACGACGAAACGGCCCCAGCTTGCCGTGCGGCAGGAAGCCGTAGATGGAGCCACCCGGCGCCCCCTGCGCGGCCAGGTCCACCGGCGAGCGCTGGCCGATGACTCGCACGCGACCCTTCAGCTCCGGGAAGTGCGCGACGAGCTTCTCGAACATCTGCGCCTTCACCTGCTCGGCCTGAAGCTCCCAGGCACGCGTCGCGACGTCCGCCTCCGCGGCATCCACGGGCAAGGGCGGCGCGTTCACCATGACGAACAGGCCCGTGCGCCCCGGAGGCGCCATGGTGGCATCCGTGGCGGACGGGTTGCAGAAGTACACCGTCGGGTCCGACGCGAGCTGCCCGCTGAACAGCTCGTCGAACTCGCGCCGGTAGTCCCTCCCGAAGAGCACCGCGTGATGTGGCAGCGCGGGGCGCCCCTCCACCTCCAGCAACAACACGAAGCCGGAGAGCGCCAACGGCTCCTCTCCACGACTCAGGGACTCCATCGGGTCCGCGTTCACCACCACGCTGTCGAAGCACGCGGCGTCCTCACCAGGGCCCACGCGGTAGCCATCGCGCGTGTGCGCGAAGCGGGCGCGCGTCTGGAGATGCACCGTGACGCCGAGCCTGCGCACCGCCTGTCCCAACGCGTTCACCAGCGCGCCCACGCCGCCCCGCGCATGGTGGACGCCGTACGCGCGCTCGATGTGCGGAATCAGCGCGAAGGCCGCGCTCGCCTCGTAGGGAGACGCGCCCGCGTAGGTGGCGAAGCGACCCACGTACTGCTGGAGGTGGTCGGTGCGCAGGTGCTTCACCGCCAGCCCGTGCAGGGACGACAGCTGCATGCCCGCCATCACCGCGCCAATCCCCCGGCGAGCCACCCGCCCCATGAACCCGGCCATGCCCTCGAAGGGCGCCTCCAGGTACGGCTCACCCGCCGCGCCCCAGATGGCGGCGGCCTCCGCGTAGAAGCCGCGGATGCCCCTGCGCTCCACCGGCTTCACGTCGGCGGCGCTGTCCGCGGTGCGGTCCAAATCCTTGTACGCGGTGAAGGCGCACCCATCCCCGAAGCGGTAGGAGCACTGCGGCTCCAGTTCAGTGAGGGGTGGCATCAGGTCGAGCGCGCCCAGTTGCTCGAACGTCCCACGCACCAGGTCCGGCAACGTCAGCAGCGTGGGACCTGTGTCCAGCGTCACGCCGTCCACGGTGACGGCCTGCGCCTTGCCACCCAGCGAGGCCCCGCCCTCGAAGAGCGTCACCGCGTGGCCTTCCTTCGCCAGCAGCCCCGCGGCGGTGAGGCCCCCAATGCCTCCGCCGACCACCGCGACACGCGTCGTGCTCATGGCCCCCGCCTTCGCCACGCCACCTCGGTGTCATGGAGGACGCTCGCGCACTCGCGCTCAAGCGACCTCGAGCCGGCCTTCGCACACGCATCACCCATGGCGTTGTCCCCCCACTTCGCTCGGCAGCAGTGGCACTCGCGGCTCGCCCGGAAGCGAGGGCAACACGGACTTGGGTCGGAGGAAGGCCGCGGCGGCCAGCGACAGCTTGCGGCGCGTCGTCACATACGCCCGCGCGCTGAACACGTCGTAGTCGCGCGCCTCGATGTCACGGAGGATGTCGCCGTAGATGGCGCCCATCAGCCGCACCATCCGCTGACTGCCAAAGCCCGTGAGCGACGGCACGCCCTGCGCCGCGCGCGCGTAGTACGTCCGCGCGCGCTCCACCTGGAAGCGCATGAAGTCACGCCACCGCGCGTCCACCTTCCCCTGCCGCAAGTCGTCCTCCGACAACCCGAAGGACGCCAGCTCCTGGGAGGGCAGATACACCCGCCCCCGCTCCAGGTCCTCGCGCACGTCGCGCAGGATGTTGGTGAGCTGCATGCCCCGGCCCAGGTCCGCCGCCGGCTGCAGCGCGCCCTCGTCCGAGCACCCCAGCACCGGCGTCAGCATCAGCCCCACCACGCCCGCCACGCGGTAGCAGTAGAGGTCCAATTCCTCCCAGGTGTCGTAGCGGTGCTTCGTCAGGTCCATCTCCATGCCGGAGATGAGGTCCTGGAAGGGCTGCTCCGGAATCCGGTAGTGGCGCACCGTATGCGCCAGCGCGGCGAACTCTCCCGCGTCCCACGGCGAGCGCGCCGCCACGCCCTCCAACCGCCCACCCGGCGGCCCCAGCTCCCGCGACGCCAGCTCCGGCATGGGCACATACAGCTCCGCCACCATGCGCCGCGCCCGCCCCAGTCGCACGGACAACTCCTCCATCCCGGAGCCGGCCTCATCCACCAGGTCATCCAGCCGTCGGCAGAACGCATACAGCGCGAACGCCGCTTTCCGACGCTGGCCGAACAACAGATAGGAGGCGAAGAAGAAGCTCTTGGCGTGGTGACGCGTCACCCGCCGGGCCAGCCAGTACCCCCGGCGCACCAGCGCCCTTTCGTCGGACACGCTCATGCCGCCTCCGCCACCTTCACCGGGGCCGCGCGCGGCGCCAGCTTCACGCCCTGCTGTCGCGCCCAGTCTCCCAGTCGCTCGGCGACGAGCCGCGCGGAGATGAGCACCGTGGGCAGCCCCGTGCCCGGCTGCGTGGAGGCCCCGACGAAGAAGAGGTTCTTCACCTTCGCGTCCTGGTTGGCCGGACGGAACGGACCAATCTGGAGGAAGTTCTGCGCCAGGCCGAAGGCACTGCCTCGCGCCAGGTTGAAGGTCCCCGCCCAGTCGTCCGGCGTGAAGGCGCGCTCCACCTCGATGTCCGACTCCAGGCGCGGGAAGCCCAGCTCCGCCAGGCGCGCGAAGACCTTGGCGCGCAGCGCCGGCCCCTCCGTCTTCCAGTCCAGCGACGGGTGCTGGTGCGGCACGGGCACCAGCACGTAGAGCGAGTCCTTGCCCTCGGGCGCCAGCGACGCGTCCGTGCGCGTGGGCGCATTCACGTAGAAGCTCGGGTCCTCCGGCACGCGGAAGCGCTTGAAGATGTCCTCGAACGAGCCCCGGTAGTCGCGGCCGAAGATGACATTGTGATGCAACAGCCCCGGGATTTTCCGGCGCATGCCCAGGTAGAGCATGTAGCCGCTGGAGGTGTAGCGCAGCGACTCGCGGCGCTTGAGCGTGGTGGCCTGGGGGTCCAGCAGCTTCTCGTACGCGTAGGGCAGGTCCGCGTTGCACAGCACCGCATCCGCCTCCAGCACCTCGCCGCCCTCCAGTCGGACTCCGGTGGTGCGGCCCTGCTCCGTGAGGATGCGCTCCACCGGCGTGCCGTAATGGAAGCGCACGCCCTCCTCGATGGCCACCCGCTCCAGCGCCTGCGGAATGGCGTACAGCCCGCCCTTGGGAAACCAGATGCCCACGCCCAGCTCGGTGAAGGGCAGCAGGCCGTAGACGGCGGGCGACTCGAAGGGCGACACGCCCAGGTACATCGTCTGGAACGTCATCGCCGCGCGCAGCCGGTCATCGCGGAAGAAACGGCTGACGTCCGGGTACATGCGCCGGTGGGCACGCACCTGGAAGATGCGGGCCAGCACGCGCGGGGACAGGTAGTCGGTGATGCCCGCGTAGTTGCGGCCCACCAGATGGTCCAGGCTGGTGCGGTACTGGACACGCCCCTGCGCCAGGAAGGCGAGGTAGCGCGCGTAGCTGCCGGGCTCCACCCGCTCCAGCTCGCGCCCCATGGCGCACAGCTCGGAGGTGAACGTCACGTCCGAGCCATCCCGGAAGTGCACCCGGTAGTTCGGGTCGCACTTGAGCAACGTCAGGTAGTCCTCGATTCGGCGGCCGAGCGCGCGGAAGGTCTCCTCGAACACCTCCGGCATCAGCACGATGGTGGGACCGATGTCCCAGGAGAAGCCATCCACCCGCAGCCGGTTGCAGCGACCTCCGGGTCCCACCGTCTTCTCGACGACCTGGACGTCGAAGCCCTGGTGCGCCAGTCGCGCCGCGGCGGCCAGACCTCCAACACCGGCGCCCACCACCACCACACGTCTGCCTTGTGTCCGCGGGCTCATGTGTTCCTCAGGCCGCGCGATGCGCGAGCCGCGCGATGAGGGCGTCCATCAAATCCCTCACGCCGTTGGGGTTGGGCAACGACTGGAGGGTGCGGCGAGCCGCGCGAGAGGCGCGCTCCACCATCCGCTCGCACGCGGCACGGCCGCCATGCGCCTCCACCAAGGCGCGAGCACGCGCCAGGGCCACCGTGTCCTTCTCACACTCCGGCAGGGCCCAGAGCGCCTCCAGCTCCTCACGTCCCTCGGGCGTGGCGCGCGCGAAGGCCGCGAGCACCGGGAAGGTCCGCTTGCCTTGGGTGAAGTCGCCATCCGACGACTTGCCCGCCACGCTGGAGTCACCGAAGAGGCCGATGAGGTCATCGCGGAGCTGATAGGCGAGCCCCACCTGGCGGCCCACGCGCTCCAACCCCTCCAGCAGCGCGGGGCTCGCGCCGCCCAGCATCGCGCCACACACCAGCGGCGCGCAGAAGCCGTAGCGCGCCGTCTTGAGATAGGCCACGCGCAGCACCTGGAACAGCGACACCTCCGACAGCGGCGCGCGCTCCAGCGACAGGTCCAGGTACTGGCCCGCCGCCGTGTGCCGGCACACCGACAGGTAGTAGCGGACGACCTTCGCCACGCCCGGCAGCTCCGACTCCAGCATCGCCTCCAGCGCTCGCGCGAAGAGGTGGTCGCCCACCACCACCGCCAGGTCCTCGCCCGTCCGGCCCGGCGCCAGCAGGTGGTGCAACGCCGCGCTCCCGCGCCGCAGCACCGCGCGGTCCGCCACGTCGTCATGAATCAGGAGGAAGGTGTGGAGCAGCTCCAGCCCCGCGGCGAAGCGCCACAGCTCCGAGGGCACCACCGGCGTGCCCTTCGCCAGACAGTGCCCCGCCATCACCAGCGCCGGCCGCACCCGCTTCGCGGGCCGCAGCGCGTACAGCCGCGCCTCCTCCAGCGCCCGCGTCCACCGCGCGTCCAGGCCCGCCTCGTCCGGCAGCTCGAACAGCTCCGACAGCGACGCCTCCACCTCCGCGTGCACCAGCCCCAGCCACGCCTGCTCCAGGGGGACCTCGCCCGGCAACGGCTGCGCAGCGGGACGCGGGAGTGCCATGGGGTGATCCTCCAGATTCAGGACGTTCCTGCCCCCCAGACGTAGCGTTTGCGTCGAGGGCTTGTCAAGGCTATGTACAGGGTTTGTAAGAACCTTGTCCACCGGGGGTCACCTCATGAGGATGTGGATCACAAGCACACTGGCGGCGGCCCTGCTCACGCAGGGCGCGTTGGCTTCCAGCCCAGCAGACGGCCCGCTCGACGCCACGTTACGGAGTTCCAGCGGAGATGAGGTCCGCCTCTCTCGTTGGCGCGGAAAACCGGTAATTCTGTTTTATGAGGACAAGGACTCCACGACGCTCAACGCGGGGATGAAGGAAGAGCTCTTCGCGCGCGGCAAGGAGCGGAATCTCTTGGGCTCCGCCTGGGTGGTGGCGGTGGCGAATCTGAGGAAGTTCGACTTCTTTCCCGCTCGGCAGATTGCGCTGTCCTACGTGCGGGACGAGGAGAAGAAGGTGGGCGTGCCCATCCTGGTGGATATGGACGGGACGCTGGGCGCGCCGCCCTGGGGCCTGCCAATGAAGACCTCCAACATCCTCCTCCTGGATGCCCAGGGCGCCCTGGTCTACCGGCATTCCGGGAAGATGAAACCGGAGGAGCAGGTGGCGTTCTTCTCCGCGCTCAGCCAGTTGGTGGGGGTGGACCTCAACACGCCCGCGGCCCCCAAGGCCCCGGAGGCCGCGCCATGAAGGTGGCCGTCACCGGCGCCACGGGCTTTCTCGGTCCGGGGCTTGTCCAGGGTTTGTTGAGCCAGGGCCATGGCGTGCATGTACTGACGCGGGACGTGGCCCGGGCGCTGGAGAAGCTGCCTCCGGGAGTGACGGGGGCGCCCTTCGACGGGCGGACGGCGCTGGCTCCGGAGGCGCTGGCGGGCGCGGACGCGGTCATCCATCTGGCCGGCGAGCCGGTGGCGCAGCGGTGGAGCCGGGACGCGAAGCAGCGCATCCATGACAGCCGGGTGCAGGGCACTCGCACGCTGGTGGAGGCGATGAAGGCGGCGGGCACGGTGAAGCGCTTCGTGTCCACGTCGGCCATTGGCTACTACGGAGGCGCGCGCGAAGCGGAGCCGCTGACGGAGCAAAGCCCGCCGGGGGACGACTTCCTGGCGCGCGTGTGTGTGGATTGGGAAGCGGAGGCATGGGGCGCGCGCGGGGCGGGTATCGGCACGGTGGTGGTGCGGATGGGCGTGGTGCTGCACCCGGACGGCGGCGCGCTGCACAAGATGCTGCCCCCCTTTCGCATGGGCGCGGGGGGACCGGTGGGCAGCGGCCGGCAGTACGTGAGCTGGATTCACCGCGAGGACGCCCAGGCGCTGCTGCGCTTCGCGCTGGAGCACGCGACCCTGGAAGACGGCCCGGTGAACGCGACGGCCCCGGAGCCCGTGACGAACGCGGCCTTCGCCCATGCGCTGGGACATGCGCTGGGCCGCCCTTCGGTGATGCACATCCCCGCGTTCGTGGTGAAGGCGGCCATGGGGGAGATGGCGAAGGTCGTCCTGGAGGGCCAGCGGGTGCTGCCCGAGCGCGCGCGGGAGTCGGGCTTCACCTTCCGCTTCCCGGAGCTGGAGGCCGCGCTGAAACACCTGCTCGCATGAACGCTTGTTCGTACCGAGGCGTCACCTGACGCCTTGCGCACATGTACCCGGTGTGTGTGTTTCAAGCATCCTCGAGCCGAAGGGGACGCGCGCGCAACTTCAGACATCGACTCCTGAGAATTCAGAAGACAACATGACTTGAGCCTTCCCACACCCCCCTTCAGGCTCGAGGAGTCGACAATGACTGTGGAACGAGTAGGCAGTGGTGGTTCGTCCGAAGCGGCACAACGCGCGGCGGAGGCAGCGGCTCGACGCGCGGCGGAAGAGGCGGCGCGCCGTGCGGCGGAAGCAGCGCGCCAGGCCGCCGAGGCCGCGCGTCAGGCCGCCGAGGCCGCGCGCCAGGCGCAGGAAGCCAAGAAGGACGAGTCGACGTTCGAGGCCGCGGGCGCGAAGAACACGCTGAACCTGGATGGAAAGGGCTCCGCGCCGGCGACCTCGCTGTTCACGGAGAACAGCCAGGACGGCAAGGTCAACTGCCTGGACAAGGCGGCGGACTTCGTCAGCAAGAGCTCGCCGGAGCTGCAGGGCCGCTCGGACCTGGTGTTCCTCAAGGACTCGCGCACGGGCGCCGAGGGCCAGGCGGGCCACGTCGTCGTGCGGCAGGGTGAGCGCGTGCTCGACCCGAGCAACGGCAAGAGCTACGAGGACATGAAGAGCTACCTCAAGGAGCAGCCGCACTACTCCGAGGCCGGCTCCATCCCGGGCACCACCGCCGCGAAGATTCTGGCCACCGAGGCAGGCTCCCCCGAGCGGGCCCAGGCGCTGAGCGACGGGAAGGTGTCGCCCGAACTGCAGAAGATGATGGTCGCCGACCCGACCATTCCCTCGCAGGCCCCCGACGCCGCCAACGCTCCCACCGGCTCCC
>NZ_VIFM01000024.1 GCF_006636215.1 Myxococcus llanfairpwllgwyngyllgogerychwyrndrobwllllantysiliogogogochensis
CCCCAGCCCCCATCCCCGCGCACACGGTCATCAATGCACGGGCACAGGGTGAGCGACTCTCCGCGCAACAGTTCCACCTCGTCCTGTTGGATACCGAGCGTGCCGGCACCGTCTTCCCGCTCGCCAACGAAGCGCTTCGCGTGGGCAAGGCGCCCGACAACGACGTCGTCATCGACCACCCCACGGTGAGCCGCAATCACCTGGTGGTGCGCCGCCAGGGCGACCGCTTCCTCGTCCAGGACCTGGGCTCCACCAACGGCACCTTCCTCGACGGCGCCCAAATCCGCGAGGCGTACCTGCGCCCCGGCGCCCTGCTCGAAGTGGGCGACGTGCGCCTGCGCTTCAGCCCCCAGCTCGCCCCCGTCCAGGTGGAGCCCACGCTGGAGGACCGGCTGGGAGACCTGGTGGGCCGCAGCCTGCCGATGCGGCAGATCTTCGCGCTGCTCCAGCGCATCGCCCCCACCGACTCCACGCTCCTGCTCGTCGGCGAGACGGGCTCCGGCAAGGGCGCCGCCGCCAAGGCCATCCACAAGCTCAGCCCGCGCGCACCCGGGCCGCTCGTCGTCTTCGATTGCGCCAGCGTCTCCGACTCCCTCATCGAGAGCGAGCTGTTCGGCCACGAGAAGGGCGCCTTCACCGGCGCCGTCAGCCAGCGCATCGGTTGCCTGGAGCGCGCCAACGGCGGCACCCTCTTCCTCGACGAAATCGACGACCTGGCGCTGGACCTCCAGCCCAAGCTCTTGCGTGCGATTGAGGACCGCGAGTTCCGCAGGCTCGGCGCGTCCACGCCCATCTCCTTCGACGCGCGCATCGTCGTGGCCAGCAAGAAGGACCTCTGGTCTGAGACGCAGGCGGGCCGCTTCCGCGAGGACCTCTACTTCCGCCTCTCCGTCTTCACCGTCAACCTGCCGCCCCTGCGAGACCGCAAGGAGGACATCCCCCTCCTCGTGGACGCGTTCGCCGGCGAGGGGCTGTGGCTGCGGCTGCCGGAGAAGATTCGCGAGCAGTTCAACGGGCACACCTGGCCGGGCAACGTGCGCGAGCTGCGCAACGCGCTCGAGCGCGCCCGGCACATGGTGGATATCCCGGAGCTGGCCGGGGACACGCTGCTGCGCGAGTTCACCCGCGAGCCCCCCGCCCCCGCGGGCGACTTCCTCCCCGCCGAGTTCACCGGGCCCTTCAAGGTCTGCAAGGACGAGCTCATCCGCGCCTTCGAGCGCGAGTACCTCACGCGCCTGCTCGGCCGCGCCAAGGGCAACATCGCCCGCGCCGCTCGCGATGCCGAGCTGGACCGCAAGCACCTCTACTCCCTGCTGCACAAGTACGGCCTCGTGCAGAGCGAGGGAGACTGAGCGTCACCGCGCCGGAGCGCACGCGGCGTCGAGCAACTCCGGCCGGTATTCGAAGTGCATCGTGTCGTAGTGGTACCAGCGACCGCCCCAGATGAAGCCCTCCGCCTCGAAGGCGTCCACCAGCGCCTGGGGCACGGCGTTGCGCCAGCGCACCGGCGTCCGGGGCCGCTGCCATTCCCAGTAGTGCGAGCGCGCGGTGTTCAGGTCGATGGAGACGCCGTAGGAGTGCGCGCTCCGGCGCGTCGTGTGGGCGATGTTGCGCCAGACGAACGTCCCGCCCACGCCCTGGAGGAAGGGCTTCAGCGAGGCGTCCTTCGCCACCAGCGCCTCCAGCCGCGCGGCGACGCGCTGGAACGCCGGCGCCACCTTGCGGTGCACCTTGAGCCGCTGACCGAGGAACACGAGCGGCACCACGTCCACCTTCTCCTTCGCATCGCCGTACATGGCCTCGAACAGCGGCTCGAAGCGGATGCGCCCGGGGTCCTCGTCCTCGCGAGTGACCGGAGCGATGGGGCCCGCGACATAGGCAATGGAGAGCGTGTCCTCCAGGTCCGGGGCCTCCAGCTTTCGAGGGAACGACTTCCGCTGGCCGTCGTCGAACGGATGGGCGCGTCCATCCGGCAGCGTGAAGCCCCAGCCCGCGTCGAGGCGCACCGGCGTCAGCACCGGATACCACTTCGCCAGACAAGCCAGCGCGGATGGAGGTGCGCCAGGGGCATCGCGCACGGCGCGCGGAGCTTCGACAGACGGACCCGCGTCGGGCGGTGTCGCGGCGAGCGCGCCTTGGGACAGCAGACACAGCACCCAGGCGCGCGTGAAGAAGTGGACGGGAGTCACCCGCGCATCCTCGCACCCGGGGGATGTTCGAGTGGTGAGCATTGGACTGGGAGGCGAACGAAGTATCGCCGGGAAAATCCACCGTGGCATGGTGGGTCCGCCTCCGCAGTCCTTCCATCCTCCCAAGGAGGGCCCATGATGAAGCGTCCGTCTCCGTGGCTCGCTGTGCTGTGCGCCGGGTTCATCTCCATGCATGCGACCGGGTGCTTCGGCAGTTTCAAACTCACGCAGAAGATCTGGCAGTTCAACAAGAACATCTCCGGTGAGAAGTTCGTGCAGTGGTTGATGTTCCTCGTGCTCGTCATCGTCCCCGTCTATGAGATTGGCGCGCTCATCGACGCGCTCATCATCAACAGCATCGAGTTCTGGAGCGGCAACAACCCCGTGTCGAGCGCGGACGGCACCGACGACGGCACGCGAGTCGTCCGCCTGAGCCCCACGGACGTGCTGCGCATGTCGCGCGACGCGGAGAGCGGCGTCATGAAGCTGGAGCTGGAGCGCGCGGGCCAGGAGCCCGTCATCCGCTACTTCGAGCCGCTGGAGAACGGCATGGCCGTGCGCGACGACGCGGGCGCGCTGCTCGTTCGCGCGGAAGGCGCGGCGGACGGCGCGGTGGCGGTGACCGACGCCTCGGGTGCCACGCTGACGGTCCACGGCGCGGAGGCCGTGGCGCTCGCCCGGCGCGTGTACGAGGACGGTGGCGCGCTGGCGCTCGCCCGGCACACCGTGGCCCGGTCCACCGTGTCGAATGGGCTCGCGCTCAACACCTGCGCCACGCCGTAGCCCCCTGCTGGAGCGCGGTGACGCCCGAGCGTCCGGGCGTCACCGCTGGCTCACGGCGAGCCTTCGCTACGGGATGATGACACTCCCGTCGAGCGGCTCACCCTCTTCCGGACCGAAGCCCGCATCCAGTGCTTCCGAGGAGAAGGTCCCCTCCAGGCTGCGACCGGCGCCGTAGCCGTCGCCCTTCTTGAAGGACATGGAGAAGTCCCCGCGCGTCTGCTCGCCCGGGTTGCCTCCGGACTCCAACTGCAAGTCCCCCTTCTCCACCGGCGCGAAGACGCGCGACGGCTCGCCCGCGTTGAGGTGCACCACCGTGGCTCGCGCCAGTCCCGAGGGCGTGTTGCCCGCCAGGTTGATTTTCGCGCCCGGCCGCAGGTCCAACCCTTCCGTGGACACGGTGAGCCGCACCACCAGGTCCACGTCCAGGTCGTTGTTGCGGAAGTAGCTCACCTGGAGCGCCTCCGCGTTGCGGAGAATCTCCACGCGCGACACCTCCAGCGGGAAGAGCTCCGACACGCTTCCGGACAGCGAGTTGTCCGGACGGCTGCACGCCACCATGCCGGCGCCGGACGCAATGCCCGCCAGTGTCAGCGCCGCCAGGGCGCGGACCGCACTTCTCATTGCTCCACCGCGAGGTTCAGGACGCCCTTCTTCGTGAGCGCCGCCACCGGCGTGCGGTAGAGCACCACGCGCTTGCCCGTGGAGAGGAACGCCAGCTTCGGGGACCAGCCGCCGTTGGCGTCGACCAACGTCTCACGCCAGTTGCCCGCGATGCGCGCGCTGATGATGAGCTGGTCCTCGTTCGGGTTGCAGCTCGTGTCGTTGCGGCCCGTCTCCGACGAGCAGACGTAGTGGGCGATGTGCGGCTCGTGGTTCGCCGCGTCGAACGCGAGCGACGGATACCAGCCGCCCGTCCCCCGGCCGAACACCGGGTCCGGCGTCGACCATTCGCCCGTCGTCGCGCAGCTCGTCGCGCTGGGGCTCGGGCAGTCGTAGTACTGCAACACGTCGCCTCGCGAGGAGCCGCGGTTCTGCACGGCGATGCCGAAGCCCGCCACCGAGTCGTACGCGATGGACGGCCCCAGCTGCGTGTTGCCCACGCTCTCCGGCGTGGCCACCAGCACCGGCGCCGTCCAGGCCGCGCCATCCGCGTTGCGCCGCTGGAAGACGATGCCCGCGCCCGTCGCCTGCGCGGCTTCCTTCACCAGGTCGTGCACCACCGCGGGCTGCGCGCCCGCCATGATGAGACCGATGTGGCCGCCGTAGCCCGCCTTGGTGTCGCCCGACGAGGCCAGCATGCGGAACGTCCAGCTCGCGGGCCCGCCGCTCGCCAGCTCCAGGTCCGCCGACTCCCAGTCCTGACGACCGAAGTTGCCGTTGTGTCCGTCGCGATACGCGACGAGGGCCTGACCGCCGGAGAAGACCATGGACGGGTTGAGCCCGATGAGGAAGCCCACGTCGCTCAGCGGGTTGCCGATGGCCGCCGCGTTGGAGCGCGTGCCGACGACCCGCTGCGTCCACGCGCCCGCCGACGAGCGATAGGACACCGCCGCATCACTCTGGAGCCAGAACGTGGAGTCGTCGCTGCCGCCACCCAGGTAGGCCACCGCCGGCTGTCCATCCGGACCGAAGGCGATCGACACCCCGTACACACGCTGCACGGTGACAATCTTCTCCGCTGGCCCGAGCACGCCCGCGTTGAACTCGCGGTAGCGCAGGTCGTAGTTCACCACGCTGCCCGTCGTCGTCCCGTTGTTCACGAAGTACGCCATGCCGATGCGGTCCTCGGGACCGACGGCCATGGCGATGTTGGAGATGGGGTTGAACTCGCTCGGGTCCGAGTCCACCTCCAAGCGGGTGAAGGGTGAATCCGAAGGTCCCGGCCCGCCATCCGGGCGCCCCGCGTCCGGATTGTCCGGATTGGAATCCTTCCCGCATCCCAATGCCAGCGCCAATCCCAGTGCCCAGACATGCCGTCTCATCTTCTGTCTCCTTGCGTTGTCGGCCCTGCACATCGTCGTTTCATCCTACGTCACCACCACGCCCGAGGAAGCAGGCGAGCCATGCATCCCGACGCGGCGAAGCGCCTCGCGCTGGGTTACGCTCGCGCACCTATGCCCCGTGCGCGTTCCCCTCGTCAGCGCCTGTCGCGGCGCTCCTTCATCCGGCGGCTGACCTTCCTGGGCGGCGGCGTCGTGCTGCTCGGACCGCTGGCCTGCAAGCGCTCCTCCGAGGAAGCCCCCAAGCCCGCCACGGACCCCGGCCCCCTGGGCACCGCGCCCGGTGGGCAACACCATCGCACCTTCTCCTCGTTCGAGCTGGCCGTCGTCACCGCCGCCACCGAGCGCATCCTCCCGCGCGACGAGGACCCCGGCGCGCTCGACGCCGACGTGCCTGTCTACATCGACCGCATCCTCCAGACACCCGAGATGAAGCCCATGCGCGACGACTTCCTGGAGGGGCTCGCCGCGCTGGAGCGCCGCTCGCAGCGCATGTTCCAGAAGGGCTTCTCCGCCATCACCCCCGCGCAGCAGGACGAGCTGCTCACGCTCTTCAAGGACAGCCCGCCCCAGAGCGGCGAGGCGCACTTCCTGGAGCTGCTCACCGTGCTGACGTTGGAGGGCTTCCTGGGTGACCCGTCCTACGGGGGAAACAAGGGCAAGGTGGGCTGGAGGCTGATGGGGTTCGACGCCGTGGGCACCATCGCCATGGCGCCGCCCGAGGGCTACGACGGACCGAAGTGCCTGCGCGAGTGCGGGGTTCACAAGTGAGCCTGCCCGAAGTCGACATCTGCATCATCGGCAGCGGCGCGGGCGGCGCGCCCATGGCGCTGGAGCTGGGCCGCGCGGGCTTCAAAGTCGTGGTGCTGGAGAAGGGCCCCCACTACCGGCCCCAGGACTTCGTCCACGACGAAATCCTCAACAGTCGCCGCAACTTCTTCATGCCACTGCCCTGGGAGGAGCCGCACCTGCTGCGCAAGGGCGCCAAGGGCAAGTACGAGCGCAGCTCCGCGGCGTGGACGGCCAACTGCGTGGGCGGCGGCACCGTGCACATGAGCGGCTTCTTCTACCGCCTCAAGCCGGTGGACTTCCGGCTGCGCAGCACGCTGGGCGCGGTGGCCGGCAGCACGATTGCCGACTGGCCCATCTCCTACGAGGACCTGGCGCCCTTCTACGACAAGGCCGAGCAGGAGCTGGGCGTGTCCGGACAGGCCGTGGCCCACCCCTTCGCCGAGCCGCGCAGCGCGCCGTACCCGCTGCCGCCCCTGGACGTGCACCCGGTGGCGGGGGAAATCGACAAGGCGTGCAAGGGGATGGGCTGGCACTCGCTGCCCACCGCGCGCGGCATCATCAGCCGTCCCTACAAGGGCCGGGCGCCGTGCGCGTACTGCGCGCTGTGTGGCAGCTACGGCTGTGAGATGGGCGCCAAGAGCGGCACGAACGCAAGCCTCATCCCCGCCGCCGTGGCCACCGGCAACGTGCAGGTGCGGCCCGGTTGCATGGCGCGCACCGTGGAGGTGGACAAGAAGGGACGCGCGCGCAGCGTCATCTACCTGGACGCGGACGGCGTCACCCAGGAGCAGCCCGCCAAGGTCATCGTCGTGTCGTGCACGGCGGTGGAGAGCGCGCGGCTGTTGCTCAACTCCACGTCCAGCCGCTTCGCGAGCGGACTGGCCAACGGCAGCGGGCTGGTGGGAAAGAACCTCATCTTCAGCTCGTTCGGTGAGTCCCAGGCGACGTTCCGACTGTCGAAGCAGGCCGAGAAGCGCCCGTGGCTCAAGGACCCGGGCCCCTTCGTCAACCGCAGCATCCAGGACTTCTACCTGATGCCGGATGAGCGCTTCGGCTTCCGCAAGGGCGGCACCATGGGCTTCATGTGGGCGCATCCCAATCCCATCCATGCCGCCACGGGGCTTGCCGGCAGCGGCTCCTCGGCCGTCTTCGGCAAGGAGCTGAAGGACAGGATGCGGGCCTACCGGGACTCGCGCATCCTCCTGTTCGAGGTCTACGGGGAGTTCCTCCCCACGCCCGGCAGCTACGTGGGCGTGGAGAGCGCGGTGAAGGACAAGCACGGCATCCCCGTGGCCGCCATCACCGTGGAGCGACACCCCACGGACCTGGTCGCCACGCGCTTCCTCGTCGAGCGCGGTGAAGAAGTCCTGCTGCGCCTGGAGCCGGATGAACTCAAGCGCACCACCACCGCCGGAGAGACGACCATCCTCCAGCACGGCACCTGCCGCTTCGGTGACGACGCGGCCACGTCCGTGCTGGACAGGAATTGCCGCGCGCACGAGGTGCCCAATCTCTATGTCGTGGACGGCAGCTTCATGCCCACGGGCGGCAGCGTGCCCTCCACGCTGACCATCGCCGCCAACAGCTTCCGGGTGGCGAGCCACCTTGTTCGAACGTTGAAGCAAGGCGTCGCCTCCGGCGGTTAGCGATTGCGCAGGGGCGTCACGTCGACCTTCACGGCGTAGCGCGCCTGCATGTCGGACTCGAACTCGATGAGGTGGTCGCCCACTCCGGTGACGTCCGCCTCCTTCGTGAAGACGCTGAACTTCTCCATCGAGTCGAGCACCGCGCGCCCATCCGCCGCCAGACGCGTGCGGGCCCGGCACCCCTCCTCGTGGAAGATGACCACCGTCTCCTCTCCCGCGGCGGTGACCTCGTCCAGGTAGAAGCTCACCTTGACGTGAGACGCCTCCGGCACCTGGACGATGAACTTGCTGCGACCAGGGAAGCGACCCTCCGCATAGCCTTCCGCTCCGAGAATGCAGCCCGCGACGCTGCCACACACCGGCCACGTCTCATCACACGCATCCTTCACACGCGGACCGATGAAGTCGTCGCGCGTGTCGCCACAACCCACCACCAACAACATGAGCAGGAATGCACCGGCGCTCTGGGCCTTACGACAGAACACTGTTACAACATTCATCATCATCGACCCTCTAGCGAGGAGTGAACGTCCATGCGACTGCACACCCCGTGGCTCCCTATTCTCTTCTTCTCACTCGCGGCCTGCGGTGAGAGCGCCGAAGAACTTCCCAAGACCCCGCAGCTCGTCTCGGACCGCGACGAGATGGCATTCGACCGCGAGTTCAACGCGGGCACCTTCGTCGGAACCAGTGGCTTCAACTCGGTCATGGTGACGAACATGGGGGAGGATACGCTGGAAATCACCGACATCACCCTCAACGCTCCGTCCGTGTTCACGATGAAGGTCTCCAATGACTACACGGCCGGCACGCCCCTGCAGCTGCCCTCGCTGAAGCACGTCTTCATCGAGGTGACGTTCAAGCCGCGCGAGGCCCAAGTGTACCAGGGCACCATCACCATCAAGTCCAATGCGGCGAACCTTCCAGAGAAGGTCATCGCCCTCAACGGACAGGGTATCGCGCCTCCCTGAGCCTCCCCGAGGGTGAAGGGTGACGGGCACCACCCGCCACCCCACCCAGGTGGGTGTCATTCGCTCGCCCGCCCGCCGTGGCACACCTCGCGAAGTCGCTGGCCCACACCGCGCGCCAGGCCTCGCGACAATCACACACATTCCGCCGGACACCGGGTGATGGCCTCGCGAAAGCCAGGTCTCCCCGCATGAGCGACGGCTTCGTCGCCCCTTGTTCCATCCACCCTGCCTCGCCAGCCGCCCCGCCTCGTTGAAGCCGGGTCAGACACATCGCGAGACACCGCATCGAACCAGGTGACTCCGCTGGGAGCGAGTCACCCGGCCCGGCTCCCACTCACGGCTGACGGGTGAAGGCACAGCCCCCGCGCGGCCCGGGAGCGCCACCGTCTGGCGTACCCGCGTCTTCCAGCCCCGGGCACTGCGTCGTCACGCCGCCATCCCGCGTGTACGACTGGGGATAGTCGCCGTAGCCGGTGCGCAGCGTGTACTCCACCTGCTCGTAGGACGTGCGCTCGGCCGCCGACACATCCACGCGCATCTTCCCGCCACGAATGAAGCGCGGCTCCAGACAGCCACACGCGTACGGGGCCAGGGTGACGACGGTGGAGTCGGGGCGCTCCTCCAGGTTGAACAGCGGCTGGAAGCTGCTCAGCGGAGCATTCGCCGGCGTGTGCCACGCCCGCAGCGCGTCCGAGCGGTAGCCCAGCGTCAGCGCCTGGTTGCGGCTGCCCGCCCTCACCGCCACGCAGCCATCGCCCATGCCACTGTCCGGCACCGTGCCTCCGTCGGCGCCCGCCACGGCGTCGCCGTCACAGAAGGTCAAGTCCAGCGCGAGGCCGTGCACCGAGCCACCGTCCTGCTGCTTCGCCACCTCCCACTGCACCAGCCACGCGCGGTCTTCCGGCGGCGGCACGGCGGGGAGCTGGAACATGAAGGAGTCCACGTCGGACGGCACCGCGTCGTAGTCCATGGGGCCGCGCACGCCCCGGCCGTTGATGCGGTCATCGCCGTTGCGCAGCCGTCCATAGCCATGCGACAGCCGGCCGGTGACGGTGTACTCCGCCGTGTCCGGCGGCGCGGGGAAGGCCGTGGTGGAGGCCAGGGGCTTGGACACCGCCGACTCCGTCGACGTCCCGCCGTAGCGGCTGACCTCGTCCGCGTCTTCCGCCTCCCACGTCACGTCCAGCCGGTAGTCCTTGTCATCCGCCCAGTTGGTGCCGTCGTCCTGGACGTTGAAGT
The DNA here is from genome assembly GCF_006636215.1 of Myxococcus llanfairpwllgwyngyllgogerychwyrndrobwllllantysiliogogogochensis. GTDB lineage: Bacteria > Myxococcota > Myxococcia > Myxococcales > Myxococcaceae > Myxococcus > Myxococcus llanfairpwllgwyngyllgogerychwyrndrobwllllantysiliogogogochensis. Next base: position 9,621 of record NZ_VIFM01000024.1, read on the forward strand.
AGTACAGCTCCGAGGCCGCGCGCGGGGGCACCGGGATGACGCCCTCGAAGTTGCTCAGGTTGGTGAAGCGCGGGTTGTTCGACGTCTCCTCGCGCAGCGAGTGCAGGCACATGGGCGCCGGCAGGTCCGTGCGCTGGCAGTACCCCTGCACCAGCGCGACGATGTCCGGATTCTCTCCGTAGCCCTTGGGGCACGCCGTCGCGTCATTGGTGCATGCGGTCCGCCACTCATCCACGTTCACCCCCTTCGACACCAGGGTGAACACGAGCACCTGGCGGTCCGGCGTGTCCGGCAGCGCGGGGAAGCGGCCCCCGGTCGCCAGCGGCACCACGCGGTAGCGCAGCCGCGTGGGCACGGTGGAGGCCGGCAGGCGCACCCCGTACCAGTCCTGGTCGCCGATGTAGCCGATGCGTCCGGTGAAGGCCTTCGACGACGCGGGTGACGGTGAGGCCAGGTCCCACAGCAGCGCGTCGCCAACCTTGTCGTTGCCGAGCTGCGTCTGGTCCTGGGGGTCCGCCTCGTCCAGGACGCGGATTTCCACGTCGTACCCCTGGCGCACATCACCCTGTGACGTGTCCCGGTCGCTGATGCCGCGGTAGCCGCGCACCACCAGCATCCACTTGCCCGCGTGCTCCGCCTTCACCTTGCGCGCCGTCGCCAGCACGCCCGGGCGCACCTGCGGCAGCACCTGGCCTTCGGCCTCCTTCTCCTCCTTCACGAGGAAGCCAGGGCGCAGGAGTTTGTAGGACAGCCGCCAGTTGGGCACGAAGCCCTGGTCCGGCGCCGTCACGCTCACGTACGCCACCTTCCCCACCGGCAGGTCGAAGGTGTAGCGGTCCACGTCGTTGTCCGTGGCCAGGAAGCCGGCAATCGTGCCCACCTGCCCGTTGGCCCCCTGCGGCTGCAGCGGCAGCACCGTGGGCGAGGTGACAGCATCGTTGGGTTCGTGCGTATCCGGGTTCTCGGTGATTTGCAGCGTCAGCCGGTAGGGATTGCGCGCGTCGAACTTGGGCTGCGTCGGGACGTCCGGCGCGTCCTGCACCAGCACCAGCAGCGTCTTGCCCTTCAAGTCCTCGCGCAGCGGCACCACCATGTCCACCGGCTTCGGCGCGCCCTGGCCATGCTTGTCGTCCTTCTTCGCCAGCGAGCCTTCCGACCCGTCAGGCAGCGTCTCCAGCACGCTGATGGACAGTTGCACCGCGGTGCTGGAGGCCACGTAGAGCCCGTTGAGGTTGAGCAGCGTGCGCGCGCTCGTGTTGGCGGGCAGGACGATGCGGTACCAGTCCTGGTCGCCTTCGCGCGTCGCCCCTTCCTTGACGAGCAGGCGCTCCAGCGGCTCACCAGGCTTGAGCTCGCACTCGGCCAGCGTCAGCGCCTCTTCCCGGCTGTTGCAGAGGTCCTGCACCTGGGGGGTGCCCGCGTCGTCCTTGTCATCGCCCCCGGAGGAGCAGGCGGTGAGGGCGAGCAGCGCGAGCGACAACAGTCGGACTTGGGTCTTCATGGGAGCGTCGATTCTCACGGCGTCGGAGGCAAGACGTCGGCGCGGCCGGGGCAGCCGTCGACGAAGTCCTCGGGGGCTACGCGGATGATGCCGTCGGCGGGGGACTTGATGCCGCCCACCGGGTAGCGAACGGAGTCCACGCGGAAGGTGCGCACCTGGGTGCGCGCGGTCGGGTCGTCCGCGGGCACCATCGCCACGGACAACGCCACGTTGTTGAAGCCCGCGCCGCGCGTGACGACGCCCGCGTCATCCGCGGCGGCCACGGTGGGCGCCAGGAGCACGTTGCCCACGTTCAGCGTGTAGCATTGACGGCCCAGCTCATCCGGCGGACCGTCCGCCTCGAACGAGTAGCGGTAGCCCTCCGCCGCCAGGTGGGCGGTGTCCACCTCCAGCGGGCGGGTGTGCAGGCGCAGCTCCGCGCGGCTCGTGAGCCCGTCGTTGTCCGGGTCCTCGTCCAAATCATTGCTCGCGCCCTGGGTGCCGCCGCGCCATTCGATGCCATCCGGCACGCCGTCGCGGTCGCTGTCGGCCAACGTCGCGTTGGTGCCGATGAACTGCTCGTCGCAGTCCAGCAGCCCGTCACAGTCGGTGTCCGAGGCGCGCAAGAGCGGAGGACAGCCCTTGTCCAGGCCGCCACCGTCCGGGTCCGCCACCTGGATGGGGTCGAAGTCCACGCCTCGGTCGCGGAAGTACACCTCCACGCCGTCGCTGAAGCCGTCACCGTCGGTGTCCATGAGGTTGGGGTTCGAGCCCACCTCCGCCTCGCGCGCGTCCGACAGACCGTCTCCATCCGTGTCCGCCGCGTCCAACGGACTGCCCGGCGGCGCGGAGAAGTTGGTCGCAATCACTTCCTTCACGATGAAGGTGCGCCGCACCTGCCCGAAGGAGAAGTCCAGGAAGTTGATGGGCTCGTTGTTGCGGAAGTCGCGGAAGTTGCCGCCGCCCAGCGCCGCCATCTTATCCAGCCGGTCCGCGTTCTGATTGATGATGAGCAGCGGGCAGCCGCCGTCGCCCGACAAGTCACACACCGACGACACCGGTTGCGTGGGATTGAAGACGTGCACGGTGTTGACGCGCACGTCCTCCACCAGGTCCCGGAGCTGACGGATGCGCACCACCGCGTCACCCTGGAGCAGCTCGTCGTCCTGGTCCAGGGTGGGCTTGCCGTCCGACAGGAAGACGAGCGAGTAGCGCGCCTGCGCAAGCGCCTGCGCCCCACCTGGCTCCAGCCGGCTGCGCGCGATGTCCGTGTTGATGAGCGAGTAGATGTCCGACAGCGGCTTGACGAAGTCCGTCGAGTCCCGGTTCGGTGAGTTGTCCGGGTTGCGGAAGGTCAGCAGTTGCTCGGTGAGCTGGCGCATCCGGGCGTCGTCCATGCTGGACACCTGCATGAAGCCGTCCTGAGGGGGGTTGCCCGGCGCCTGGGTGAGGAACGCCGTGGTGCTGCCGGCGAAGACCACCACCGCCAGGTAGACCTCCGGGTCCTTGGGCAGGTTTTCAATCAGCTCCACCAGCGCGGTGGCGCGCGTGCCATCCGGGTCGCTGACGCGCATGGACTGCGAGGCGTCCATGGCGATGATGAGCTTGATGGGGCGCACCACCTCGTTGGAGCCGACGGTGCAGAAGCGGCCCTGCATCGAGATGGCCCGGTCCACGGGGACATCCACGTCCCGGCGCGGGTCATACAGATACGAATCGGAACAGGCCACCACCAGCACGAGCGCGACAATCAGGCCCGCCAGGATACGTCCAGCCACACTCACGGGTTGACTCCTCCCTGCTGACCCGCCGGCGTCGTGCCCACACACCGCCCCTGGTTCTCCCAGGGATTGCTCAGGTCCGTGGGAATCATGAAGTTGTCATTCGTCAGCGTCAGCTCCGGGCCCACCGGCACGCGCACGCTCGGCGGCGCGTACTGGGACCAGGCACAGGCCGAGCGCCAGACGCCGTAGTCGGTGGCCACGCCGCTCTCGGGGGCCTCCGCGAACCACAGCTTGAAGAGGTTGAAGCCCTGCTTGGCGCCCACCCGGTCCGGCGTCGTCACCATCTGGAGATTGGAGACGGTGTAGTCGTAGCAGACGCTCCCGTTGGACAGCACCTCCGCGATGCGCGTCTCATACTGGAAGCCGTTCTTCTCGAAGAAGGCCCTGTCCCGACGCGTGGGGTCCGTGCCCGCGCGCAGCTCCACCTCGTCCGGCAGGCCGTCACCGTCCGTGTCCAGGCCCGCGACGCTGGGCTCCATCGGGTCGAGCCCCCAGCGCGCCTCGAGGCTGTCCGGAATGCCGTCGCCGTCGCTGTCGACGATGGTCTCCCGCGTGCGCAGGTACGACTCCGCGAACTGCGACAAGCCATCTCCGTCCGTGTCGCGGCAGGTGCAGCGCGGCGTCAGCGGAGAGTCCGGGTCACACCCGCGCGCGTCCAAATCATTGGCCGCCTTGAAGCCCTGGTCCTCGCGGCGCTGCTCGAAGCCGTCGTTCAGGCAGTCCCGGTCACTGTCGGCGTTGAACGGGTTGGTCTTCAGCGTGAAGGAGTTGTCCACGTCGTCCGGCACGCCGTCGCCGTCGCTGTCCACGATGCGCGCCTCCAGCCCCGGGCCGGAGCTGAGCGGCTCCACCAGCAACGTCTTCATCACGTTGCGCGAGGCGAAGGACGAGTAGTCCAGCGCGCCCAGGCCCAGGTTGGAGATTTCAGCGGTGTCGTTGAACTCCTGGTACACGCCGTTGCCCATCTCCGCGAAGCGCGTCAGCAGCCAGGCGGCGATCTTCTTCGCCGCCGCCGGGTACTCGGCCGGCGCCACGCCCGGGTAGACGCCGTAGATCTGCTCGCAGATGGTGCCGCAGGCGCGCACGGCCTCCTGGTTGAACAGCAGCACCGTGTGCATGCGCACGTCGCCCACGTTGTACTGGTCCTTCAACTCCATCAGCCGGCGCACGTAGCTGAAGAGCTGGTAGTTCTGGTTGCGGTCCGTCCCAATCTCGAAGCCGTCAATCCGGTCCGTCGTGCTGGTGGCGTTGCAGAAGCTGATGAGGGAGTCCGCCCACGTCAGGTCCGGGCTGTCCGGGCTGGCGTAGACGCTGAGGTTGTCGGTGGCGGAGCAGCGCGGGTACGGCGTGCCGTCGGTGAGGAAGACGACGACGTAGCGGGTGCGCGGCAGGACTTCCGGATTGGACAGCGCGACGGCGTTGATGTCGCTGGCGATGAGGCTGTAGGCGTACGACAGGGCGCCCTGGTAGTCGGTGCCCTTGCCCAGCTGGCTCTGCAGGCCGTCGATATAGGTGTCGATGTTGGTGTCCGGCCGGGCGAAGCGGTCGCCCGTCGTCGCCGGGGGCCAGACGTTGCGGACGTTGGTCTCGAACGGGGCGACGGACACCTGCACGTTGCCGCCCGCCGCGTTCACCTGCCGGAACTGCGCGACCAGTCGCTTGAGGGCGCGCACGCGCGCGGGCTCGGTGACGCCGGGCGGGATGATGGCCTGCACCTCGGCCTGCTGACAGAAGCCGCTGTCCAGCTGCGCGCCAGGAGGGTCGGAGATGCACATGCTGCCCGACTCGTCGATGACGACCACCACCTTCACGGGGAAGCCGGCGGGGTTGGGCGGGCGCGTGCAGACGCGCCCCTGGAGCATCACCCTGTCATCGACATGGGACTGCTGTTCCGTTCGAGGCTCGAGCATCGAGTCGGTACAGGACAGCAGTCCCGTGGCCAGGAGGCCCGCCGCGAAGAGCGGGAAACGAAGAAGGCGGCGCATGGGGAAACGACCTCCTGGCAACAGACGATGAGATTTACTGCTCGCGGCGGCGGCGGCGCATCAGGACGCCCAGCAGCGCGGCGCCCAGAGCCGTGGCGCTGAAGCCCGCGGGCACGGAGTTGCAGTTCGGACCGTCTTCGTCACCCTCGCCCACCGTCAGCACCAGGGTGGACGTGGCGACGCGGCTGTCCGGGAAGACGCGGTCGGCGAAGGCCAGGCGGGCCTCCACGGTCAGCTCGTACGTGCCCTCGGTGTCCGGCACGAAGTTGGGAACGCTGCCGTCCACGTAGGAGTACTGCCAGTTGCGGCTGAGCGTCACCGCGCCCTGGGGGTTCTCCACCACGGCGTTGGAGCCATCGGGGCGCCGGGTCACCGTCCAGCGGTACTCCATGGCCGCGCCGTTGCGGTTGGCGAACAGCGGCGGACGCAGCGTCTCACCCGACTTCGACAGGCGCATGGTGCCGCCGGCGCTGACCGTGAAGGGGGACTTCGGGTCCAGGCACTTGTCCTTCTGGGTGGGGTCCACCACGAGGCAGTAGAGCCGGTCGCACGCGTCGCCCAGGCCGTCGCGGTCGTCGTCCGCCTGCTCGCGGTTGGCGACGTCACGGCAGTTGTCGACCTCGTTGAGGATGCTGTCGTCGTCGGCGTCCGGGTCGCACGCATCGCCCAGGCCGTCGTTGTCCTTGTCGGACTGGTCGGGGTTGGCGAGCCCGGGGCAGTTGTCGCCGTTGTCGGAGATGTTGTCAGCGTCCGCGTCCACGCGGCACTGGCTGCCGTCCGTCGGCATCACCTGGTCCGGGTTGGACCGACGCGGGCAGTTGTCCGCGCCATCCGGCACGTTGTCGTTGTCATCGTCCGAGTCACAGACGTCGCCGGCGCGGTCGGTATCCAGGTCGGACTGGTCCACGTTCGGAATCAGCGGGCAGTTGTCCTGCTCGTTCGCCACGCCGTCGTTGTCCCGGTCCGTGTCGCAGTCATCGCCCTGGCCATCACCGTCGGCGTCGCGCTGCTGGAAGTTGGAGAGCGTGGAGCAGTTGTCGCAGACGTTGCCGACGCCGTCGCCGTCGCCGTCCGTCTGGTCACGGTTGGAGGCGAACGGGCAGTTGTCCCGGTCGTCCGCGCGGCCGTCGCCGTCCGCGTCATCCGTGTACGACAGCGTGTCGCCGTCATCCGTGTAGTTCACCCACACAGAGCCGCAACCACAGCCACAACCTCCACCCACCTCCTGTGGGCGGCCGCAGCTATCGCCGAGGCATTCCGGGTTGTCAGGGTTGTCGTTGTTCTGCGCCTGGGCAGTGCCAGGGTTCACGACGAGGAAGGCCCCGAGCAGCAGCGCGGGAGCGAGACGAACGAGTGTCATGGTGACTCCTTTCAGCCCCGGGCCATTAGCAAGAGACGATCCGCACCCTTGCCTGAAGTAAATTCCAACAGTTTCAGGCACTTGTGCGCGGCGCATCAGGCTGTGGACCGGAGAGTGTGGGGGGCACTCCCCAGTCCGAACGAGGGGTAGACCCCTCATTCGCGGGTGGATCACGTTCCGAGGATGAAGGCCTCTGGGTCGAGGGGGAGGATGCCCGAGGGGGTACGTCCCTCGTCCTTGTCGTACTGGATGGGCTGGATGAGCAGCGAGCCGATGCCCGCGCCGCGCGGGTCATTGTCCCGGCCGGCCTGGAGGTAGAGGTACACCTCGTTGGTGCCCGCGGGGATGACCTCGCCGGGGATGAGCGGGTGGGGCCGCTCGCGCGTCGCGACGAGGGAGATGTTCTCCACGCGCGTCGCGTAGCAGATGCGGCCGTCGACGGTGGGGTCCGTCTCCACCAGGTCGTAGCCGTAGCCGCGCTCGCGGTGGAAGTCGAGGTCGGCGCTGAGCGGGTCTCCGTGGGCTTCAATCTCCGCGATGTTCGTCAGCCCGTCGCGGTCCGAGTCGAGCAGGTCCTCCGGCACGAGCGGGTTGGTCTGCGACAGGGCCTCCACCAGGTCCGGAAGGGTGTCGCCGTCGGTGTCGCCGATGCAGGGGTTGGTGCCCAGCACGCGCTCCTCGCAGGTGTTGAGCCGGTCGCCATCGTCGTCCAGGGAGATGCTGCAGCCGTTGATGACGTCGGGTATCAGCGGATCCAACCCGACGCGCACCTCCAGGCCATCCATCAGTCCGTCCTGGTCCGAGTCGAGCTGCAGCGGGTCCGTGCCGAGCGCGTCCTCGTCCACGTCGGGCAGGCCGTCACCGTCGCTGTCGGCGAGCACCTGGCCTGCGCGCACCGCCACGTTGCGGTTGAAGGCGAGGAAGCGCTTGAGCTTGAGGGTGTTCGTGCGCGCGGCGTACTTCAGCCCGGTGAGGGTGCCGGGCAGCCCCGCGGCGTCCGTCTCGATGGGCTCGGTGCCGCCAGCATGGGCGATGGCCGCGACATGCGCGCGGGTGGCCGGGTCCGGCACGGCGCCTCGGACATAGATGGGCTGCACCACCACCTCGCCCGCGCCGTACTGCTGGGCCAGCGCCTTGATTTCGCCGGTGACGGCGGTGAGCTCGCACTCGCTGCAGGCGACCTTGTCCGTCAGCGCGTTGCAGGCCGCGTCCAGGCCGATGTTGAAGGCCGGGTTGGAGCAGCTGGTGTCCTGGCTGCGCACCACGATGACCACCATGTAACGCGTGCGGGCCACCTCGCCGCGACACGCCGTCTGCATGTCGCCGGACAACAGCGTCTTCCCCAACCGCAGCGAGGAGCGGACGCTGATGGGCCCCGACTCTTGATAGGTGGCGTAGCGCGGGAGCGCGGCCTGGAAGTCCGCCGCGTCGGAGAAGCCGCCCAGGATGCCGGTGGCCACCGAGTGGTAGGCGACGAGGCCGAACTTCACGAACGGGCCGGAGAAGCGGCTGGAGAGCGTGGACAGGCCGTCGGTGGCATAGCCCACGATTTCGGTCTCCACGCCCTCGCCTCCCTGCAGCGCGAAGACGACCTTGGTGGGAAACGCGTCGCCGCCCGCGAGCGGAACACAGACGGTGCCGGAGAAGTTGGCGCGGTCACCTTGGTTGGCCCCACGCCCGTCGATGGCATAGAGACCCGCGTCGGAGCAGGACAGGAGCAGAATCGGGAGTAGCAGCGGCCACGCGGAGCGCGGAAGGGGGCGCATCGGATGGATTGTAGACCCCAGCCCCCCACGGCAACGCAAGTGACAGCGGTGTCCGCGTCGAATTCTTCAGACGCCTGCACACACCGCGGGCCGTAATTTCGCCCCGCCACGGAACGCCGGACGCGCCGCGTTCCGACGCGTGCTCACAATGTGAGCAGGAAGGCGAGCACGTCGTCCCGCTCCTCGGAGCTGAAGGCGCGCGCATCACCGTGTGCGGGCCCGGCCGTCTCCAGCACCGTCCTCAAGGGGAAGCGCGTGTCCACCACCAGCCGGCCATCCTTCACCGCGTAACCCGCCGTGGCGCTCGTGAGCAGCGGCCACATGTCCCACGTGCCCACCAGCGACGGCGGCGCCGCGCCCACCACCAGGTCCTGCTGCTCGACGCGCAGCGGCAGGGCCACGGGTGTGCCCACATCCAGGTACTGGCCTCGCGTCCGGGCGTCCTGGTCCAACGTGTAGAGCGGCGCGGGATGGCACGCCAGACAGCCGCCCCGCCCCTCGAACAACGCGCGCCCCCGCGCGGGACGACCCACGTGTCCATCCGGGAGCGTCACCGACTCCAGCGGCGCGCCATCCTCGCCCCGGTACGGGTTGGGTGGCGTCACCATCAGCGACGTATAGAGGGTGAGCGCCTCGACTTCGGAGGGGGACGGGTCCGGGTTGTGGAAGCGGTTGCGTCCGCCCACGAAGCTCGCCGTCTCCGCCAGGTTGTGCTGGCTGGCGGGCGTGAAGAAGGGCGGCGTGTCGCGGCTGCCCAGCACGGTGGGCGAGCGGTAGATGCGATTGGGCCGCGTCTTCTCGTAGAAGACCCCGCCGGTGTGTCCCTCGATGTGACAGCCGTCGCAGGTGATGCCGGTGCGTCCCAGGTCCGCGTAATAGAGGACCTGACCCAACCGGCGCTTGGCCTGCGCGCGCGTCACCACCACCGGGAGCCGCCGCGTCACCACCCCCTGCCGCCCCTTGCGCGCGTCGCGCACGTCCACCACCGCCACCTCGCGGGTGAAGCGGTTGAGGACATAGAGGGTGGCGCCGTCGGGTGAGAGCACCAGCGAGCGCGGCCCGGAGTGCAGCTCCTCGCCCGCACGTCCCTTCGTCGAGAAGTCCCCGGCCGGACGGATGCGCGGCATGTCCTGGGGCGGCGTCAGCGAAACCTTCTGAAGCACCGCGCCGCGCGCCACCGTGTCGTCGCTGGAAACCAGCGCCCGGGCGTCAATCACCCGCACCCAGCCGATGCCCACGTCCGCCGCGTAGAGCAACTCCGTGGCCTCGTCGAGCGCCAGGCCCTCCGTCACCCCCGCGCCGAAGCCCCGGTGTCTCACATAGTCGCCACGCGCCGGGTCGATGACGGCCACGCCGCTGTTGTTGCTCACCTCCATGCGCTGGGGATTGGGCCCGACATTGGGGCCCAGGCTCGCCATGAAGAGGCGGCCCAGCTTCTGGCTCGCGACAAGCGCGCGCGGCGCCTTCCCCCCCATCACCTGCGCGCGGAAGCGCTCCGTGTTGCCGCCGACGATGGCCACGCCCGGCCCCGGCACCACGGTGAACGCGCGCGCGCCGTCCTCCTGACGCAAGAGCTCCAGTTGCCCCGTCTGGAGGCTGCCCACCGCCAGCAGGTCCTTCCATCGGGCGAGCGCGCGCGGATTGGGGTCCACCGGCGCGGCCCAGCGCTCGCGTCCATCCTCGAGCGAGACAGCCCGCACCGTGTCCCTCACCTGCTCCGCGATGAAGGCCACGCCACGCGCGCCGTCCACCTCCAGTCCGGAGGCCCCCAGGGGCGCGGGCAACACCCGCGGCTCGCTTTCAGAGTCCAGCGCGAACACGCGCAGCTCCGGCTGGAAGCGATGGACCACGCCGAGGAAGGACCGGCCGCGCGCATCCTTCCACGTCGCCAGCGCGGAGGGCCCATCCCCCACCGCCAGCCGCTCCACGCGACCCGAGCCCACGTCCAGGGAGTACACCGTGTCCGTGGGCGGCGAGACGACGAACAGCGTGCGCCCATCCGGCGACGCCACCATCCCCATCAGGTCGGGAAAGGCGCTGTCATTCACCAGCGTGAGGGGGGCGCTCCCCTCGACAGGCGCGCCCCCGTCCGCCACCAGCCGGACCTCCACCACCACCTGGGGCAGGTCCTCTGGCAGCGCCAGCCCCGCGGGCAGCCGGGCGAAGGCATGGGCCGAGTCGACCACCGTCAACGGCAGCTCGCGTGACAGTGGTGGACCGAGTGACAAACGCAATCCCGCTACCAGCCTCGCGCCCTGGATGGACAGGGGCTGGGAGGTCTCATTGCTGGTGAGCCGGGGGCCCACCGAATCGAGCCTCGGCGCCGTTCCCGAGGAGGGGGGCGCGGAGGACCCGGGAGGCGCGGATGTGCGCTCGCCCCGCGTGCTCAGGCGGTAACCCACAAACCCGGCGGCGCTCCACAGCGCCACGCCCACCGCCAGCATTGCCCACTTGCGCGCCGCGCTCGTCACGTCGTGTCCCGGTGCCTTTCGCGAGAAAGCATCCTCCCTCCTCTCGCGCGAGGCCACGAGGATTCTCCCCGTGCCCGCCCGGTTGGACAGCGACTTCAGACACGGAGCGGCACGACATCTTTCCGCTCGGCCGGCAACGAGCAAGTGCAGTCGTGGAGCACGCGCCCCACATGGGGTGGAGTGCCCCCCACACCTGTTGACCGACGTCTCACGAACAGCCCTGGAGTGTGCGTTGACAGGTCCATACACGCATCGCTTAACCTGTTGATGATGCGACGCTTCCTCCTCTGCATGGCCGTCGCCCAGCTCCTCGGCATCGGTACGCTGTTCATCCCGAGCGACGCCTGGGCCCAGGGCCGCGGCCGTTCCGCGAAATCGGCGAAGTCGAAGGCTGGCAAGAAGTCCAGTGCCAAGGCCCCGCCAAAAATTGAAACCAAGAGCGCGCCCGTGACGGACCCGGTGACGGGCGAGTCCGAGGCCGCCACTTCCTCGGCGCCGCCGCAGCGCGGCCCGTCCCGCATCGACTTCGACGACCGGCTCATCCAGGGCCAGACGAACAAGTCGGGCGCCGTCTATCTCTATGACCGCAAGGAGCTGAAGACGCGGTCGATGATCCGCGAGCGCGACAGCTTCCGCGCCGAAACGCTCGCCACGGTGTACGACCAGTAGGGCAGCACCGCCCACCAGCCCTTGAAGGGAGCGTCACCGTTGAGCGGCCAGCCCAGCGTCCTGCAAGTCGTCATCCTCCGCGACGGACTCCTCGTTGGGACGGAAGTCTTCGTCCCCGGCACGTATGCGCTCGGTTCAGACCCGTCCGCGGACCTGAGGCTGGAAGACCCGGCCGTGGAGCCGCGCCACGCGCTGCTCTATTTCCAGAACGGACGCGCGGCCATCCAGGACGCGGGCACCGCCACGGGCCTGTTCGTCAACGGACACCGCGTCACCGCGTGCGAGATTCGCTCCGTGGACGAGGTGCTGTGCGGACCGTTCGTCCTCAAGACGCGCGTGCTGGCGCAGAAGCCCCACGAGGCCAAGCCGCAGCCTCCGCCGGAGGTCGCCGCGCTGTTCGGCACGCCGCAGCCCGCGCCGCCTCCCCCCGCGCAGCAGGCCGCGCCCGTGCGTCAGCTCCGCCCCGCCACCGCGCCCGCGCAGCCACTGGCCACCACCGTGCCCGCGATTCGCGCCGTGCCACAGCAGCAGGCCCATCCGGCGCAAGCGGCGACGCAGGCCATCTATCCGCAGCAGTCCGCCGCGCCCGCCATGGTCCCCATGCCGGCGCCCGTCGCGCACGCGCCGCAGGCCTCCATCAACGCCCAGGCCCACGTGGCCGCCGCGCCGCAGCCCGTGCCGCTGCAGGCCCCCCACCAGCCCGTGCCCGCCGGCACCGTGCCGTCCGTGCGCCGCCGCGTGACGCAGGAGCCGCCGCAGGCCGCGAACACGGGCATGCTGTTCGCGGATGATCTGCTCGCGGACGTCGCGTTGGAGCCGCTGCCCGCGCCGCAAGGGCCGCTGCTCCAGGAGCCGCGCGTCACCGCGTCCAGGCCCACGCACGCGCCGCGCCTGGACCCGGGCAAGGGCACGCCCCAGCTCTACCTGGAGCTCTACTGGGGCACCATCCGCCGCGACGCGCGCCGCTTCAAGCCGGACAAGAAGCAGCCGGTGAAGGCGTCGCTGGACCTCCCCGACGCGATGCCGCTGTGGGGCTTCACGCTGCCGGAGAGCACCGGGCCCTTCACCCTGGCCGAGTCGGCCAACGGCGCCTTCCGCCTCTTCGTGCCTCCTGGCACCGAGGTGGAGAAGAGCGGCAATGACGGCCGCTTCACCCCCGTCACCGGCGCGGCGCTGGAGTCCGACGGCAGCCGCCGCTTCATCACGCTGCGCGAGGGCGTGGGCGCCCGGCTGACGCAGGGCCAGATGTCGCTGGTGGCCTATGCCGCCCCCATCCCCACGCGCGTGTTCGTCAACCCGCTCAAGGGCCTGCCGTGGCTGGCGATGATGTGCTTCCTGCTCTTCGCGTCGGGGATGGGCGCCTTCATCGCGCTCAAGCCGCCCACGCCGGAGACGGCGGACTTCACCCAGAAGAGCCTGCCGCCCGTCGCGCTGCGCCTCATCGCCCCCGAGCCGAAGAAGAAGGAAGAGGCGAAGCAGAAGCTGGAGGCCATCAAGAAGAAGGCCCCACCGAAGGAGAAGGTCGCGGAGAAGGCGCCGCCCAAGCCGGTGGAGAAGGCACCGCCTCCGCCCAAGGAGCAGCCCAAGGCCGTGGCCGCCGCGCCCGCGGAGAACAAGGCGCTCAAGGCGCTGGCGAAGCTGTCCGCCGCCGGGCCCGCCACCAATGACCTGCTCGCCGCCGTGGACAAGCTGGGCAGCGGCCCGGGCAGCAAGAACGTGAAGAACTCCAACTACAAGCTGTCGGGCCTCATCGGAAAGGCGCCCATCGCCAACGCGGGCCTGGGCACGTTCGGCCTGGGCGGCGGCGGCAAGGGCGGCGGCGCGACGCTGGGCGCGGAGCTTCTGCGCGGCAAGGGCGGCGGCGGTATCGGCGCGCTGGGCGCGGGCTCGGTGGGCAAGGGGAAGGTCGGCGGCACCGTCACGCGCGCCACCGCGCGCAGCATCGCCTCCACCCAGGGCACCGTGGACCGCGAGGCCGTGGCCCGCGTCATCAACAGCCACCTGAACGAAGTGCACGGTTGCTATGAGCGCGCGCTGCTCAAGGATCCGGGCCTCGCCGGCAAGGTGGTGCTGGAGTGGACCATCGGCGCCAACGGCCGCGTGGCCGCGGCGAAGACGAAGTCCTCCACGTTGCGCAATGCCTCCGTCGAGGCCTGCATCCTCACCAATCTGAAGTCCTGGACCTTCCCCGCCCCCAAGGGCGGCGTGGTCATCATCACCTACCCGTTCCTCTTCAACTCCGTCGGCTACTGACGCGGGCCCCCCACCCGCGTTTCGTTCCGCTCATCCGCCAGGAAGCCCCCACCGTGCGATACGCCCTGCTCATTCTCTTGTTCCTGGCGCCCGGCCTTGCCCGCGCCCAGGCCGAGGCGCTCGAGAATCCCGGCGCCGTCTCCGCCATCCAGGAGCGGCAGTACCGGATGAACCACGAGCTGTACCTCGGGGTCGGCGTGCTGCCGGCCGACGCCTTCTACAAGGGCCTCACTGGAAGCGTCTCGTACACGTACCACTTCAGCGACACGTTCGCGTGGCAGGTGGGCCGCGGCACGTACAGCTACAACATCCAGACGTCGCTGCGCCGGCAGCTCGAGCGCGACTTCGACGTGGCCCCCACCGCCTCCGCGTTCGAGGACCAGGTGCAGTGGATGGTGGGCTCGGACCTCGTCTGGAGCCCGCTCTACGGCAAGACGGCCGTGCTCAACAGCTCCGTGCTGCACTTCGAGGCGTTCCTGCTCGGCGGCGGCACGGTGGTGAAGATTGACCGGCAGGACGGCTTCCGCCCCGCCATCAACCTGGGCCTGGGCGTGCGCATGTTCTCCGGCAAGACGCTGTCGTTCCGGCTCGACGTGACGAACAACGTCGTGTTCGCGGGTGCCTCCCGCATCATCAATGTCCCCGTGGTCCAGCTCGGTACCGCGTTCAACTTCGGCGCCACGGAATGACCCCCCGCTCACTTATCGCCGCGCTCGCCAGCGCCGCGCTCGTCGTGTCTCCAGCGACGGCTCCCGCCCAGTCTGGCGGTGGCTCGCTGCCCATGCCGCCACCTCCTTCCGGCGCGAAGGCCACGCCCGGCGCCGCCGCCAGACCCGCGACGGGCTCCCCCGCTCCGGCCGCGAAGCCCGCCGAGTCCGGTGCACCCGCGCCGGCCGCCGGCACCGAGGGCGCGCCCGCGGCTGCCGCGTCCGACAAGAAGCCGGAGGCCGCCGCCGAGGCGCCGCCGCCCGTGCCGCAGAAGGTGGACCCGGCCATCTTCGACCAGGCGCTGCAGGACTACTTCGACGGCAAGCCGCGCGACGCCGCGGGTCCCCTCTACGCGTGGCTCCAGGCCGCGCCCAAGACGGACGACAACTACGCCTGGGCGCAGTACTTCCTCGCCCGGAGCCTCATCGACCTGGGCCTGACGCACGCGGGCGCGTCGTATCTGGCGCGCATCGCCCGTGAGCGCTCCAACCCGAACGTCATCCCCCGCGCGCTCGACACGCTGAAGGAGCTGACGGACCGGCCGCACGACGACGTGATGATCGACGAGCAGGTCTTCGGCGCGCTCGACCTGGGCTTCCTCCCGGAAGACACGGGCGCGTACGCGCACTATCAGCAGGGCCTCGTCGACCTGCGCGTGGGCAACGAGCGCTGGGCCAACACGCACTTCGCCAAGCTGTCGGAGACGAGCGCCGAGGCCAGCCGCGCGAAGTTCGCGCTGCTCGTCACCCGGCTCAAGCAGGTGAAGGAGCCCTCCGAGGAGCTCATCGCGGACTTCCTGGGCCTGTCCAAGGACGAGAAGCTCACGCGCGAGGCGCGCAACGAGGCGGCGCTCGCGGTGGCCCGCCTGCGCTACGAGCGGCTGGACTACACGGGCGCGCTGGAGGCGTACAACCTGGTGAAGCTGCCGGAGCTGGACCCGGGCCGCGCCAGCCTCTACCTGGAGGAAGCGTGGACCCGCTACAAGCTGGGTGAGCCGCGCGCGTCGCTGGGCATCCTCACCACCCTGGATGCTCCGTCGTTCCGCGACGAGTTCCTGCCGGACAAGTACCTGCTGCGCGCCCTCATCTACCGCGACCTCTGCCACTACCTGCCCGCCAAGCGCGCGGCGAAGGAGCTGACGCGCAGGTTCGCGGACTCGCTGGAGGCGGTGCGCAACCGCGACGACCTCACCCAGGACCTCCGCCTGCGCCGCGCGGCCAACTCGCACGGTGGCACCCAGCGCGCCTCGCGCTTCGTGGAGACGCTGGACCTGGAGGGCGAGCGCCTGGGCCGCTACGCCGGCAGCTTCGGCGACCGGCTCTTCTCGCACCTGACGAAGCTGTACGACTTGTCTCGCGCCGAGGCCGTGCGCGTGTACGACGCGCGACTGGCGGAGGCCGTGCGCCAGGAAGCGGACACGCTCCTGCGCGCCGCGGAGCAGGTGCGACTGATGGAATACGAAGTGGGACTGAAGCTGTACGAGCGCGTGAAGAAGGGCGCGAAAATCGTGGCGCCCGAGGATGAACAACTCCTGACGCCCGACAGCGTCGCCTTCCGCTTCGACGGCGAATACTGGAACGACGAGCTCAAGTCGTACCGGGTCAGCATCGAGAGCCGCTGCATCGAGGAGACCCCATGACCGGCCCCCTGACCGGCCTGATTACCGCCGCCCTGCTCGCGGCGTCCCCCGGAGGCACGGGCCGCGCGGCGGGCCCCGGCCTCAATCCGATGGTCTCGAAGGCGAAGGAGCGCGACGAGTTCATCGCCAAGCTCAAGCGAGACATCTTCAAGGTCGACCGCGCCATCGGCGAGACGGAGAAGCTCATCTCCAAGAGCCGCAACGCGCCGTACCTGCCGGACCTCCAGTTCCGGCTCGCCGAGCTCTTCGTGGAGAAGAGCCGCTACGTGTACTACCTCCAGGCCGAGTCCCGGCCAGAGGGAGCCTCGGGCGCCATCGTCTCCCCCGAGACGCGGCTGATGAAGCAGAAGGCCGTGCAGATGTACTACCGGCTGCTGCGCGAGTACCCGGACTTCAAGGACGGGGACCAGGTGACGTTCTACCTGGCGCACGAGCAGCGAGAGCTCGGTCAGTTCGACGAGATGCTCAAGACGCTCGGCGACCTGACGCGCAAGTTCCCCAACAGCCCGCTGCGGCTGGAGTCGGAGCAGATTCTCGGCGACCACTTCTTCGACAAGGCGGACCTCGTCGAGGCCGAGCGCCACTATCAGGCCATCCTGGAGGCCCCGCCCTCCCCCGTGCACGACCTGGCCCGCTACAAGATGGGCTGGATTCGCGTCAACCAGGCCAAGCACGCGGAGGCCGTCACGTTCTTCGAGGCCGCGGCCGCGAGCGCCCCCCTGCCGGGCATGGACGTGAAGAAGGCGCTCAACGTGAAGCGCGAGGCGCTGCTTGACCTCGTCTACAGCTACACGGAGGCGAAGCCGCCCAAGGGCGCGCTCAACTACTTCGAGAAGCTCAGCGAAAGCCGCGCCACCTACGCGCTGGCGCTCGACAAGCTGGGCAACCGCTACTTCATCAAACAGCAGTACGAGTGGGCCATCCCCGCGCTGCGCAAGCTGATGGAGATTCAGCACGATCCCGAGCTGGATTTGGAGCGCGGCCAGAAGCTCTACGACGCGCTCAAGGCGTCCAAGGGCAAGGTGCTGCCGGAGCCGGAGGACCTGCGCATCCTCGTGCGCGCGGCGGTGCAGTCCAAGACCGACCCGGAGCTGTCGGAGGTCGACCGCAAGAAGCAGCTCGTGGAGCTGGAGGAGATGGGGCGCGACCTGGCCACCCTGCTCCACCTGGCGGCGCAGAAGAAGGAGGAGAAGGAGCTCTACCTGAGCACCGCCGAGGCGTACGAGGCGTACCTGAGCCTCTTCCGTCCCGACCAGTACGTGCGGCCGATGATGAAGAACCGCGCGGAGGCGCTCTTCTCCGCCAAGGACTACACGCGCGCCGCGCGTCAGTTCGAGGAGCTGGCCCGCTACGAGTCGAAGGCGAAGGACGCCAAGGGCGAGGAAGAGGCCCTCTACGCCGCGCTGCTCGCGCACTTCTCCACGCTCAAGCCGGAGGAGGCGCTCAAGCGCAACGCGTATGAAGTCGCGGACGCGCGTCAGGCGATGAAGCTGCTGGGCGCGGAGTACGTCTCGCGCTACCCCAAGAGCCCCAACGTCCTGGACGTGAAGTTCAACATCGCGCGCGCCTTCTACGAGGACGGCGACTACCCCAAGGCGGCGGAGCTGTTCACCGCCTTCGCCCTCACCCATCCGCAGCACAAGGAAGCCACCGTCGCCGGCAACCTGGCGCTGGACAGCTTGCGGCAGGTCAACGACTTCAAGGGCCTGGACGAGACGGGCAAGAAGTTCCTCACCTCACCCCTGCCCGGCAACTTCCGCGCGGAGGTGCAGAAGATTCTCACCCAGAGCCGCGCCGAGGCGCTGGACGAGCTCGCGCTGCAGAGCGCCCAGGAGACGGGCGACGTCATCCAGGGCCTCGTGAAGGTGGCCGACGAGAACAAGAACAGCGACATCGGCGAGAAGGCCCTGTACGGCGCCTTCACGGCGGCGCGCGAGAAGCGCGACCTGCAGGCCGAGCGCGACCTGGGCGCCAAGCTGGTGCAGGACTACCCCAAGAGCCAGTACCTGTCGGACGTGCTCCTGACGCTCGGCCGGCACGCGGCGGAAGCGGCGGCGTTCGGCGAGGCGGCCACGTGGTTCGAGCAGGTGGGCCAGAAGCTGGGCGCGGACATCGCCGGCGTGGATGGGTGGCTCGCCGGCGCGCGGCTGCGCATGGCGCTGGGTGAGTACAAGGAAGCGGCCCGCAACCTCGAGACGGCGGCGGAAGTGTCGGGCGCGCGCAAGTCCGAGGTGCTGGTGCTGCTGGCCGAGGCGCGGCTGAAGGCGAAGGACTACTCGCGCGCGAAGCTCGCGGCCGACGCGGCGCTGAAGCTGGACCCGAGGAGCGCGGGCGCGGCGGCGGTGCTGGCGGAGGTGCAGGCAGTCACGGCGCCCACGGCGTCCGCGGACGCGCTGGTGGCCACGCTCACCACGGCGGTGCAGGGCCCCAACGGCCAGACGGAAGAGGCGGCCAGGGGCCTGTGGTTCCTGGGCGAGATTCTCTACCGCGGCTACAAGGACCTGCCGGCGGACAAGGTGGAGGAGAAGGTCGCCGCGCTCCAGAGCCTGGAGGGCATCTACACGCAGGCCGCGTCGCTGGGTTACCCCGAGTGGGCGGTGGCCTCGCTGTGGCGGCTGGCGCTGGCGTACGGGCACATCGCGGACGTCGTCGAGTCCACGCCGGTGCCGGGCGGCCTCTCCGCTTCGGAGTCGCAGCAGTTCCAGGCGGCGGTGAAGGAGCAGGTCGGCCCGCTGAAGACGCGCTCGGAGGAGGCGTTCAAGGCGTGTCTGTCCCGCGCGGAGTCGCTGGAGGTCTTCAGCGCGGCGGTGGTGGGTTGCCGCTCGCGCGCCGAACAGGCCGCGCTGCCGGTGCCCCAGCCGGGTGCGCCCACGCAGTTGGCCGCGCTGGATGACCTGCGCAAGAAGGCCGAGCGCACCCTCAGCGTGGAGTCGCTGGAAGCGCTGGGCATGGCGTACCTGGAGGCGCGCCAGTTCGGCGTGGCGCAGCTGACGTTCGGCCGCGTCACGGAGCTCCAGGACACCAAGGCCTCGGCGCACTCGGCGCTGGGCTGGGCGCTGCTCAACATGGGTGACGCCATGGGCGCGCGCGCCGCGTACGCCAAGGCGATGGACTCCGACCCCACCTACGACAAGGCGCGCCTCAACCTGGCCGCGCTGCGCTGCCGCTTCGGCGACGTGGACGGGGCGCGGCGAGACCTGGCCGTCCTCAAGGACGTGGGCTCGCTCAACGGCGCCGACGTGGACACCGCGGGCTGGAAGGCGTGCAAGTGAGCCCGCGTCTCCACCCGACGCACTCGCACGGCTTCCGGACCCTGGCGCTCGTGGCGCTGGTGGCCGGGCTGTGCGCGTGTAGCGACGAGGGCGGCGCGCTGGAAGGCAGCGTGTCGCCGTTGTTGGACCTGAAGTACAAGCGCGCGGAGGCGGTGCTGGCCGAAGGAGAGCTGTCCATCAACTTCGTCTCGCCCCAGGGCTCCGGGGTGAACACCGTGCTGAAGGTCAGCGCGCGCGTGGGGGACATGATTCCCGAGGGCTACACCGGCGGGCTCACCATCAACCTGGCCGAGGCCCTGGAAGGCGGCGCGCAGCGCGGCGTCATCGGCCGCAGCGTGCTGGACGAGCCGGCGCGCGTCTTCCCGCAGTTGGAGCGAGGCTCGCTCGTGGTGGACAACCTCCCCACGGCGCAGGGCCAGCGTGTCACCGGTGACTTCCACGTCACCTTCGTCAACGGCATCGACATCTATTCCGGCCGCACCATCTTCGGCAGCTTCGAGGCGACCGTTCCATGAAGCACATCGTCCTGCTCACCCTCCCGCTCTTCCTGGCCGCGTGCGGCCCCAGCTACGGCATGAAGGTGCCTGGCTCGCTGGTGAAGAAGCTCCCGTTTGAAGTCCGCATCGAGCTGCTGGAGGCGGAGAACGAGCTGGCGCTCGCCGTCGACAAGGTGGACGAGAACAACAACGAGATTGACCGCGCCCGCGACAACATCCGCCGCGCCCGCTCCCGCCAGGAGGCGGCGGAGGACGAGGTGGACCGCGCGACGGACGAAGTCTCGCGCGAGGTGGCGAAGCTGGCCATCGAGGAGTCCGAGGCTCGCGTGGAGTACCTGCGCGCGAAGCAGCGGCTGTCGGTGGGGTTGCGTGACGTGTCGGAGCTGGCGCGCAACTGCGCCTTCGCCAAGTTCGAGCTGGCCAAGCTGACTGCGGCCCGCAAGGCGAAGGTGGAGGGCAGCGAGGAGCTGGACCCGAAGGAGTTCGAGGAGCAGGTGGCCGAGTGCGACGCGGAGGTGAAGGAGGAGCTCGCCGACCTCTCCGAGGACCAGAAGGAAGAGAAGACGGCGCGGGAGGCTTGGGAGGCGAAGAAGACGGCCCTCGCCAAGAAGACGTTCGACGCGCGTGCCAGTCCCTACGTGGAGAACCTGTGATGACGAAAGCCGGCGTCCTAGTCCTCCAGCTGCTCACCGCCCAGACGCCTCCACCCGACGCGGCCGCGCTCGAGCGCACCGCGGCGGTGGAGAGTGCCCGGCTGCGCGCGTCTCCGGACGACGCCGATGCGCTCTATCGCCTGGGCACGGCCTTTCTCGCGCTGAACAAGCCGAAGAAGGCGGTGGAGCCGCTGAAGAAGCTGGTGGAGGTGGAGCCGGACCTGATTCCGCCCCGCCTGGCACTGGGTCGGGCGCTGAGGCTCGCGGGCGACGCGGAGGCCGCGCGCACGCTGCTGGACCAGGCCATCGCCGCGTTTCCCGAGGATGCGTCGCTGCGCTCGGAGCGGGGCCTTCTGGCCCGCGTGCTGGACGAGACGGACGTGGCCATCAGCCAGTACTCGATGGCGGTGGAGCTGGCGCCGAAGGACGCGGAGCTGCGCTTCAACCTGGGCGAGGCCCTGCAGCGCGCCAACCGCACGGACGACGCCATCGAGGCGTACCGTGAGGCGCTCAAGCTGGACTCCAAGCTGAACGTCGCCCGCGTCAACCTGGGCAAGGCCCTGGCGGAGAAGGGGCTCAACGGCGAGGCCAAGGAGACGCTGCGCGAGGCCACGCGCGAGAAGCTGGGCGACGCGGAGGCGCACTACAACCTGGGCGTCCTGCTGCTGCGCGAGAACGACTTCGACGGTGCCATCGCCGAGTACCAGCGCGCCATCGCCGCGGACCCGAAGCACGCACGCGCGCAGAACAACCTGGGCGTGGCGCTCAACGAGAAGGGCGACCCGCGCAAGGCCACCGAGGCGTTCCTCAAGGCCATCGCCGCCGACTCGAAGTACGCGGAGGCCCACTTCAATCTGGGGCTCGCCTACTACCAGTTGGGCGACAACGTGCGCGCCACCAAGTCCTTCGAGAAGGCGCTGGTGTTGGAGCCGCGTCGGGCCAGCGGGCCGTACACGCAGTTGGGCCACCTGTACCTGGAGCAGGGCAAGAAGAAGCAGGCGGTGGAGGCCTTCAAGAAGGCCATCGAGAAGAGCACCGACGACGGGAAGAAGACGACGGAGGCGTACCAGGGTCTCGCGCGTGCGTACCTGTCGCTGGGCAAGGCCGAGGAGGCCGTGGCCACGCTGAAGACGGCGGTGGAGGCGTTCCCCAAGGACGCGGCCGCGAGGGCGGGCTACGGCGAGGCGCTGAAGGCCAAGGGTGACTTCGACGGCGCGATTGCCCAGTACGAGGAATGTGTCGCGCTGTCGCCCACGGTGGAGAACCGGTTGGCGCTGGCGGACACCTACGCGAAGAAGCGCGTGTCGGCGAAGGCGCAGCCGCTCTACCTGGCGGTCCTCAAGGAGGACCCGAACCACCGCGTGGCGAAGCTGGCCCTGGCGGACCTCCTGATGGCCATGGGGGACTACGCCGGTGCGGAGACGTACCTGCGGCCCAAGGAAGGCGAGGAGTCGGATACGGCGGCGCTGGCGCGGCTGGGCATCGTCCACTCGCGACGCGGGCGTCCGGACCTGGCGGTGACGGAGCTGGAGGAAGTGGTGGCGAAGGACCCGGCGCAGATTGAAGCGCGGGCCGAGCTGGGCTTCCTGTACCTGCGCGGCGGCGACGGCGCGAAGGCGCGCAAGGTGCTGACGGACGCGCTGGCGGTGGAGCCTCGCAACGCGCTGGCGCTGCTGTACCTGGGCCACGCGCTGTACCAGCAGGGCAACGCGAAGGACGCGGAGAAGTCCTTCCGGGGTTCCTCTCAGGTGGACCCGACCTTCGCCGAGCCGCACAACGCGCTGGGCCAGTTGCTGGAAGCCTCGAAGCGGCTGGATGAGGCGAAGCAGGAGTACGAGACGGCGCTGAAGCTCCAGCCCAACCACGAGGACGCGCAGCTGTCCTTGAAGCGGCTGGGTGCATCGGCCAAGGCGGAGTAGGCGCGACGGCTCCGCCCCGTCTGGCGCGGAGCCTCGGCCCAGGCGGACGAGGCTGGGCGGCTACGCGGGCATGCCGAGCAACACCGCGCCCACGGAGACGAACGCCGCGCCCACGAGTTGGCGGCGTCCCAGCCTCTCTCCCTGAAGCGCGGCCAGGGCCAGCGCGAAGGCGATGGAGGTGTTGCGCAGCGTGAGCACCGCCCCTGCCCCACTGTCGTTCAGCGCCGAGAGCAGCAGCGCGAAGGACAGCATGCAGATGGCCCCCGCGAAGACGACCAGACCGGGACGGCTCCACGCCTCTCGCTGGAGGGTGGCCCACCCCATCTGCCGGCTCCGCTCCAGCACCAGCACGGGCAGCGCGACGAGCAGGCCCGTGGTGAAGAGGGCGGGTGGCTGCGCGCCGTCCGAGAGCGCCATCTTGTAGCTCAGGTGATAGCCGGCGATGGCCACCGCCGACAGCGCGGCCCACGCGACTCCAGACGCAGCGGGCCCCGTGGGACGCGACAGATGCATCACCGCGAGCCCACCGCCCAGCACCACCGCGCCCGTGACGGTCCACGCGGAGATGGGCTCACCCAGTGCCAGCACGGACACCGGCCAGACCAGGAGCATCGCGCCACCTCGCGACACCGTGTACGCGAGGCCCAACGGTGCGCGGTGCAGAGCACGAGACAGCGCCGCCAGATAGACGCTCTCACAGACGCCTGCCCCGAGCGCCCATGCGAGCCCCCGCCAGGAGGGGAACGCTTCCCCTTTCATACCGAGCGACCACAGACCACCGCCCACCACCGCCACGGTGATGACGCCCACCACGCCTGCCTCGGGATTCGGATGCTTCTTGAGCATCGCGTTCCAGGACGCGTGAAGGAACGCGGACACCAACACCAACCCCAGCGCGACGGTCTCCAACGGGCGAGGCTCCTGGACAGCGGCGAAGGCCTGTATCTAGCGCGTCGCCGCGCGCCTCGCAGTCCTCATGCGAGGGAGGCACACTCCTGGTCATGCGAGGGGAGCACAGTCCTCCTCGGAGTTCGCCCGAACCGTCGGTGCGTCGGCCGCGGACAAGCGGGCAGACAGGGAAGGCTCGGCAGGCGACTGGTACCGCGTGGCGTGACGTGCTCACCGCTCGGGAGAGAGGCGCACCGCTCCTTCCGCGAGACCTGGAGCGCGGAGCATCAGTCCACTCGAAGAAGCCGTGCCTTCTCGGGGAGCGGTGCTTCGCGCGTGGCGAGGACACGCAAGCCACTCGCTCCACTCCCGGGGCGACGAGCACCCCACGAGGAGGTTTCGCATCTCCCGCAAGGGCTTGAGCAGGGTGCGCCTGTCGGAAGTGCGACAGGCTTCGCTCGCCTCATCGCCGCTCACTCAGGGAGCATCATCCTCACCGGAGTCCTCGGAGTCCCCCGACACGTCGCCCGAGAGGAAGCGCGCTGGCAGGACAGGCCCCGTGGGCGAAGGCCGCCGCTCGACGAGGTGCTGTCGACCGAAGGTGTAACGCGCCTCCGCATGGGCTCCGAAGGCCGAGCCTTCCGCATGAGCCACCATCACGAGGTCCGTCCGCGGCACCACCCCCGGCGTCACGCTCACCACACACGGCACCGCGCGCACATCCTCACCCTCACCTTCCGGCAGCACGAAGTCCGTCGTCCCCTCGATGAGCCGCGCCTCCGGAGGCAGCACGATGCTCACCGCGATGGGCACGTTGAAGCCCGCCCTCCGCTCGACTTCGGCCACGAGAAGGAGTCCTCCGCCCTCGGCGTCCACCACGCGCCAGTTCACGCGCATCGGAGCGGGCACTCGCGTGGTGAGCCCCGCCAATGAACCTCCGCTCAACGCGGTGGCCGCGCTGTCGTCCGAGGACTCCTCCGTGTGCTCCTCGCCAACCGCCACGCCTCGCGGATGCACGCGGTGGACCGCATCGCGCACCAGACCGGCGCCTCCAGACTTCCCCTTCGACGGTGACGCGGTCGACATGCGTACCGCCGACACAGGCCTCGATGCGGACACCGGAGCTGCTCGAGTCCGCGTCGCGAGGCGCGAAGCCTCCTCCCCGTGCACGGGACCACTCAACGGAACCTCGTCTCTCTGGGAGAAGGGAGGTCGAGGCTCGGGAGGCTTGCGCAGTCGGCCTCGGGCTCGCTCGACGCCCGAAGCCACTCCCGCCGCAAGTGCTCCAATCAGCGCCAGCGCCAGCACGGCGCCCACGATGCGTCGTCGTGACGTCATGAGCACGCACCCCGAATGGCACGCCCCACGCGCGCTCGGGCAACGAGCCCCACCACGTCGAACACCGACACAACATCAGGGCGAACGAGGGCCTCCCGGCCATCCCGCCGGACACGTTCCATCATCGACACCGCGGACTCCAGAACTGGCCCCTGCCGCTCCAACTTGCGCATCACAGCCTCACCGGCACAGGGGCTCATGGCTGGGATACGGATACGCCAGGGTCGGCTCGGTGGCCGCGTCCATCAATGCCCGCGGGTAGCCCTTGCACATCAGTGTGTCCAGGAAGTCCGCGAGACACGGTGCGGCCTCCGTCGTCTCCACCACGTCCACCTGCCTTCCCTCCACCATCCTCCACGTGTGCTTGCGATACCCCCGCGCCCATGGCGCCAGGTTCATCGCCGGAGCCGCGAGCGCTTCGTACAAAACCTGCCGCGACGGCGTACCGGTGCCCAGCCGATAGAGCATGGCGGCCACCTCGTTCTCCTCGATGGGCTGGAGCAATCCGTCCTCGGGCTTCGGCCGAGACCACGCGACCAGCTCCGGTGAACGCGTCTCCAGGTCCAGCCAGAACATCGTCCCGCCCTGCCTGTCGTAGTAGCGGGGATTGCCGCGCGTGTCGGAGCTGAACCACGTGGCCCAGCCCTCACTCCACGCCTGGCCCGGGAAGGTGGGCACCCCGACATAGTGCGGTCCGCCCTCGGAGGGGCTCGTCCCGTGGCTGGCCATCGCCCAGTGCCCCAGCTCGTGGAGCACCATCGCCTCGGACCACCACGCCGCGTCGGAGTCTCCCGGCAGCCAGAGCTGCGCGCCCCAGCGCCGCCCCGCCGCCGTCACCTGCCACGGCGCGAAGCACGCCCCACACGACCACGTCGTGCCGAAGCCCAACCACGCCACCACGGGCAACCCCGTCCGGCCAAACCGCTCCCGCGTGCCATTCCACGCCGCGCTCAGCGCCTCGAAGACCGCCGCCGCGCCCGAGCCCTCCGACTCCTCGATGGCGACCACGGGCGCGTCCATCAACTCCCGCGTCGGGCGCGCCCAGCTCCACAGCCGCGCGGAAGCCCCCGGCGTCACAGGCAGCGTCTGTGGCCCAGACAGGCCCGGGTCCGCCACCGCGTAGTCCACCGTGCCGGGCTTCCCCTGCCCCGCCGCGTACACCACGACGAGGTCCTCCGGGCCCACCTCCGTCGGCAGGCGCACGGTGAAGCGCCCCACTGAGTCCGTCACCCCCAGGTCGATGAGCGTGCCCGCATGGAAGGACGCGACGAGGAAGCCTCGGGCCGGCACCCACTCCGTCTCCGGCGTCCAGTCGTGGAAGGCCGCGTCGGGCAAGCGGCGCTCGTAACGCGCGACACCGCTCAGCGTGCGCCCGGGCGCGCCGCACCAGCCCCGGTTCCCTTCCGCGACACAGCCCGCCTCACATCGCTGTTCGAGCCAGCGCCCCGCCGAGCACCGCTCCAGCGCGCCCATGTCCGAGCAGCGCGTGGTGCTCTCCACACAGGCCGCGCCTGGCTCGCAGTGCGCGCCATCGGAGGATTGCGATTCGACGCAGGCCTCGCTCACCGCGCAGTCCTCGCGCGCGAGCTGTCCGTCGTGACAGCGCTCCACCACGCGAGGCCCCAGACACCGTCCTCCGACAGGAAGCGCGCCGCAGTCGACCTGGGCCCTCACGGCTTCCTCGGGCCCGGTGGAGCACGCGCTCATCCGGCAGGCTTCGTCGGAAGCCTCGCACGCGGCATCACACGGAACGGCTCCCGAGCCCGCGCCACACGCCAGCAACCCCACGCCCAGCGCCCAGTACACGAGCGCCCACCCACTCGCGCGAACAGCCGACTCGAAGCCCAACGCCGTCCCACCTCCACGTCCGCCACACTGGTGACGAGTGCGCGGCAGGACAACATGGTGCCCTCGAAGAACAGCATGAGCAGGAGACGCGGGGGTCCCCTGCTTGCCCGCATTCACCGTGTCGCAATGTCAGACATCCGACACGACAGGCTCTGTTTCCAGCCTGCTCGTCTGCTCAGGGGCAGGCAGGCCCATCGACAAACACTCCTCGCGGGGGCGGGCGCCCGGCGGTGCGACATGGAGGGAGGCCGGGTTCGCCGCACACCCCCGCGAGAAGCAACTCACGAAACTTGAAGACACCCGCTCATGGATGATGCGGGGCCCGGCCCGAGGGAATGATGAAAGGCGCGGGTGAGTCTGGATACTCGACGAGACGGACCTGCAGACCGAAGGTGCTGGCGATGAGTTCCGGACGGAGAACCTGGGCGGGAGACCCCAGCTCCACCAGCTTGCCGTCCGCCAGGACCGCGATTCGATGCGCGTAACGCGCGGCCAGATTCAAATCATGGAGCACCGCGAGCACCGAACCTCCGTCCCGCGCGAAGTGCGTCGCTTCCTCCAGGACGAGATGCTGATGCGAGAGGTCCAGGCTCGACGTCGGCTCGTCGAGCAACAGATAACGATGACCGTGCTCGGGCGCCTCCCAGAGTTGCGCGAGCACGCGCGCGAGCTGCACCCGCTGACGCTCTCCTCCCGAGAGAGAGGTATACGGCCGCGACGACAGGTGCCGGATGTCCATCACCTCCAGCGCGGCCTGCGCCGCATCCATGTCCGCGCTTCCTTCGCCCCGCGTGGCGTGAGGGCTGCGTCCCAGCAGCGCCACCTCCAGCACGGTGAAGCCGAACCCGAGTGACGACTCCTGGGGAAGCACGCCCAGCCGCAACGCGCGCTCCCGGGGAGGCCACTTCAACAGCGGGCGCCCATCCATCAGCACCTCGCCCACGGTGCAGGGAAGTTCCCCGGAGAAGGCCGAGAGCAGCGTGGACTTGCCCGCGCCGTTCGGCCCCACCACTGCGAGGACCTCGCCAGGCACCAGGTTCAGCGACACCGGTCCCAGCGCGCGACCCCGGCCTCGCCACACCTCGACTCCCCGTGCCTCCAGGCTCATGACATCCCCTTGCCGCGCGCCAGCATCGAGATGAAGACAGGAACGCCCAGCATGGACGTGAGCGCACCGACGGGAAGCTCCTGGGGCACCGCCGCCGTGCGAGCGAGCACATCCGCGGCGACGAGCAACGCCGAGCCCAGGAGCGCCGAAGCCCCCATCAACCGCCGGTGGTCCGGCCCGAGCGCGAGCCGCAGCAGCGCCGGAACGAGCAACCCCACGAAGCCGATGATGCCCGTGACGGACACCGCCGCGCCGACGCCCAGCGCCGCCGCGAGGATGAGCCGTCGCTTCAGCTTCTCCACGTCCACGCCCAGGTGCCATGCCTCGCGCTCTCCCAGAAGCAGCAGGTTGAGCGAGCGTGAATCCCTCAGCAGCAACACCAGCGCGATGAGCAGCGGCACCGTGGACGCCACCACCACGCTCCAGGAGGCGCCGGCCAGGCTGCCCCAGGTCCAGAAGGTGATGGTGCGAAGCTGCGCGTCGGTGGCCATTTGCGTGAGCAGGCCAATCCCCGCGCCCGCGCCCGCGCTCACCGCCACGCCCGCCAGGAGGATGCGCGCCGTCTCCGTGCGCCCACCACCCCCGCCCAACCTCTGCGCGAGCAACGTGGCGCTCAGCGCGCCCAGGAACGCCGCGCCCGGTACCACGAGCAACCGGAACGGCCCCAGCCGCGAGCTGAGGGCCACGTCCATGACGATGGCGGCCACCGCGCCCAGGGCCGCGCCGCTGGAAGTCCCCAGGAGGCCCGGCTCCACGAGCGGGTTGCGGAACAACGCCTGGAGCGCGGCACCGCTGGTGGCCAGCACCGCGCCCACCATCACCCCGAGCACCACGCGAGGCAGACGGATGGACAGCAACACCGCCTGCTGCATCGGCTCCAGCCGATATCCCGTCTCCAGCCCCAACGCCTCCAGCGCACTGCCGAACAGCCCCAACAGTGGCACCCGGTAGGAGCCCACCGAGAGCGACGTGAGCGTGACGACCACGAGCGCGGCGCCCAGCACGAACCATGGGCGAGGACGGCCACCAGGCACCCTCACCTGCTCCCGCGCCGGATACGTCGCGGGAGCGGGAGCCACGTCCGAAGCGCTCATGTCCCGTCCTGCGCCGGAAGTCCCATGCCGTCCTGCAAGCGCTGCACGGCCTTGCCCAGCTTGGGCCCCAGGCTCATGAAGTGGACGTCCTCGATGGTGGTCAGCTTCCAGCCCTGCACCTGGGACAGGCCAGGGACCAGCCGAAGTCCCGCCTCACCTCCAACGGCCTCCAGCGAGCTGCCGGGAAGCAGGATGATGTCGGGCGCCGCGCCAACCACGGCCTCGGCCGTCAGCGGCCGGTGACCGGTGTAGCCCGTCACGGCATTCACACCCCCCGCCAGCCGGATGAGTTCATCGGTGGCCGTGTCCTTGCCCGCGACCATGAGGGCGTTGGCGCCCCGGGCATACAGCGCGAGGATGCGCTTGGGCTTCGCCTGCTTCGCCGACGCGGCACGAGCAGCGGCGCGCTTCAGGTCCGCCTCCAGCTCCGCGACGAGCGCCTCACCCTCGGACACCCGGCCCAGCTTCGTCGCGAGCGTCCGGATGCGCTGCCGTGCCGCATCCAGCGTGGGCAGGTTGGACAGCACCACGACTTCCATTCCCGCCGTGCGAAGCTGCTCGAGGACACCAGGAGGTCCCGCCTCCTCCGACGCCAGCAGCCACGCCGCGCCGAGCGCGAGCAGGGGCTCCGCGGCCAGCGCGCGCTGGTAGCCCACCTTCGGCCGGCTCCGGGCCACGGGCAGCGCCAGGCTGGTGTCGTCCACGCCCACCACCTGCGCTCCCGCGCCGAGCGCGAACACCGTCTCGGTGACAGCGGGCCCCACCGTCACCAGCTTGGGCGCGGCGGGAACCGGGGCCGTCTTCGCCGCGACAGGAGCAGGTGCCGCCTTCGCGGCGGCGGGTGCGGCCGGAGCAGCGGCCAGCGCGGCCTGCGACAGCAGCAGCGCCGCCAGGAGCACCGTCACGCGCTTCATGACGCCACCCCGGTCGCGGGCAGCGCGGCGATAAGCTCCTCCATCAGCGCCCGCCATTCAGGCTGCTCGGGGATGCCGGGCTTCCGCTTGCCGAAGAGCAGCGCGATGTTCTCACCGGCCGCGTCGAACAGCTCCAGCGAGGTGACGACGCCATCACGCGTGGGCTTGCGGACAATCCAGGCCGTGTGGACGTGGTCCGTGCGCAGGTGCAGGTTGAAGCTCGGGTCCAACACGTTCATCCACGGGCCCATGGCGCGCACGGTGTGCACGGGGCCGGTGTGAATCTGGATGGCGCCCGGGTTGCCGACGAACACCATGATGGGCAGGCCCGAGGCCGCCACCTTCTCCAGCACCCACGTCAGCGAGGAGGTCGCCACGGGCGTGGTCAACTCACTCCCCACCAGCCGGAGCGCCTGGGTCCGCGCCACCTTGAAGCGGCGCAGCAGCGGGAAGAAGTCGTGCGTGTCCTGGAGCGCACGCCAGCCGGACACCAGGCCCTCCACGTCGATGTCGCCATCGGGCCGGGGGGCCTCCGCCGCGGTGGCCGCCTCCACCGGCACCCCGCGCGACTGCTCCGCGTGGGTGTAGTCCTCCACCAGTCGCTCGAACGCGCTGACGCCGGACTCGTCCTCCAGGTAGACCTTGTGAACGGCCATGCCCGTGCCGTCGAAGAAATGCAGGCTGCGCCGCGTGCCCTCCGGACGGACCTCTCGGAACGCGAAGCCGAAGCGCCAGCGCGTAAGGAACAGCCGCAGGTCGATGTTCTCGTCCAGCACCAGCGCGACGGCGCCGTTCACCTCGACGTTGCGGTACAGGCCGCGCTTCTCGTGCACGGCGCTCTCGTTGCGCGTGAGCGTCATCACCTTGCCCAGCGACTCCAGGCGCGGCAACAACGTGTCGAGGCGCAGGTCCAACCGGACGACGTCTTCACCCACACCGGTGGCGAGCAACTGCGCCTCGCTCACGCCAAGTTGCTCCGCCGCGTCACGAATACGGGTGCGCGGCTGTTCCTCGCGCAGCGACTGCCAGCGCTGACGGAGGGCGGTGGGCTCGAGAGAAGACGCCGGCGAAACAGGTTGGGAAATCATGGCAGACACCAGGGGAAAGGAAGACTTCGACTTCAGTGAGACGCTTCGACAGGGAGACCGCTGGGAGAGACGCCATCCTCGAGCGCGCCAGCCGAGACGGGCGCCGTCACCTTCGTCCAGCGCAGCTTGAGCATCGCGGGCGTGCCGGCGTCGTCGTAGTAGGACAGCATCTCCACCTTGAAGTACGCCTTCGCGTCGGAGCGCACGACGTACACCTGCGCGCGCGGGGACAGCTTGTGCGTCGACACGTCGTAGGCGTACCAGGCGCCGTTGGCCTGGAAGACGGTGTCCGGGTCCACGCCCTCGTCGTCGCCGTCATCCGCGTCGACCGAGTAGCCGCCCGCGGGCGCCTGGGTGAGCTGGGCGAAGTCCTGCGAGGGCAGCACCGCCACCTCCACGCCGCCCGTGCCATTCACGCCGCCGCGCGAGCGGATGCCAAAGCGCTGGAACGACAGGTCCCACGTCGCGTCCGTGCTCGCGCTCACCTGCAGACCGGTGTCCAGGTCCAGGCCCACCCAATCCGTCTTGCTCGTGGCGTCGACGACGGTGGTGATGGAGCCGTCCGTGTTGCCCACGTGGCGCACGTGCGTGCCGTTCGCCGGCACCTCGACGCCCGGCTGCTCCGGCGTGTTGTCATCGTCGTCCCCAGGCGTGGGGACCAGGTCGTCACCGCAGGCGGACAGCAGGCCGGACAGGCACAGGACCGCGGCGGCGCGGCCGAAACGAGACACGGAGAAGAAGGTGGGGCGGGACATTCAGGCTCCTTGAAGGTTCGGGGTGACTCACAGCCGGAACGAGAGGCCGGCCTGGAAGGTGCGTGGTGGAATGGGCAGGTCCGTGGGATTGCCCGCGTCGGCGAGGTTGGAGCCGAGCACGAAGAACTGGAGCGACTCGCGCGCCCTCCAGGCGATGCGGGCGTCCACCGTGACGTAGGCCTCCGACTTGTAGGGATTGGCGACGCCGTCACCATCCGTGTCCGGATAGAAGGGACGCTTGCCCACGAGCGCCGCGCGGACCCACGTCTCCAGGCCCCACTCGCGGTGACGCCACGTGGCCTGCGCGGTGAGCCGGTGGAGCGCCTGACCTTCCAGCGCCCGGTCCAGCTCCTCGTCGTGTCCGTCGGTGAGCGTGTAGGCCACCTCGCCGGACAGGCGCCACGGGAAGCGCTGGCGCAAGCCCAGCTCACCGCCACGCACGCGCGCACGCGCCACGTTGACGTAGGTGAAGAGCTGCTGCTCTCCGCCCTGCTGGAGCGTGGTGCCAATCATGTCGCGCAACGCGTGCTGATACGCGCTCACCCAGATCAGCGAGGCATCCGACGGCCGAACCTCCGTGGACACACTGAAGCTGCGCGAGCGCTCCGGCTTCAGGTCCGGATTGCCGCGCACCGAGTAGCCGACGCTGGGGTTCTCGAAGTCGAGGAGCAGCTCCTGGAAGCCCGGCGCCCGGTAGCCCCAGCCGTAGCTGCCTCGCACGGTGAGCCAGGACAGCGGGTCCACCTTCGCCGCGAGTCGAGGCGTGACGGCCGTGCCGAACTGCGTGTCCACGTCCACGCGCGCGCCCGGGACGACCACCAGCTTGGGGCCCGTCGCCAGCGTCCAACTGTCCTGCGCGTAGAGCGACGCGCGGCCCCGGTCACCCTCGCCCGTCTCCAGTCGGTCCGCCACCAGCCACTCGCCCAGGAACTCCGCGCCGACGACGAACGCGTGACGTTCGCCCACGCGCGCGTCGAGCTGCGTGCCCAGTCGGCCCTGCTGCTCGCGCGTGTCCTCCACCGTGTCCAGCGCGGAGGCGCGGCGCTGGTCTCTCAGGTAGCGACGCTGGAAGTGGGAATACGAACCCTCCACCCGGAGCGTCGCGCCGCTGTTCAACTTCCAGGACGGCGCCAGCCGCGAGTTGATGGACGTGTCGCGGCTCGCCCTGTCGAACACCGCGCCCGCGACGCCCAGGTCGACGCCGCGCTGGGTGCGTCGGGAGAAGCCTGCGGACCCTTCCAGTGACAGGGGACCTTCGCCCTTCAGGTCTCCGCTGGCGGAGACGTCGAAGCCCTCCAGGCTGCTGCCCGTGGTGCCGACGTCCGCGGGCTCCAAATCGTAGGACGCACGGCGCTGCAAGCCACCGCTGAGCCGCAGGCCCCAGCTCTCGCCACGCGCCTCGCCCGTCGCATCCAGGTCCAGCCGCTCCAATTCGCCATAGGCCACGCGCAGCTCACCGCCGAGCGGCTTGCGAGCCCGTCGCGTGATGAAGTTCACCACGCCGCCCACGGCGTCACTGCCGTAGAGGACTGACGACGGCCCCTTGACGATCTCCACCTGCTCCACGTCCTCGAGCGACAGCCGGGACAGGTCCACGCTGCCAGCGACACGGCCCGCGACGCGCTCTCCATCCACCAGCACCAGCACGTACTCGGGCCCCAGGCCCTGCACCTGGAGCGACGCTCCGGCGAAGGTCTGCACCACCTCCAGGCCCGGATGCGCGGCGAGCAACTCCGACGCGTCCCGCGCGCCGCTCGCGACGATGTCCGCGCGGGTGATGACCTCGGTGGCCACGGGCGTCTCACCCAGGCGCTCCTGGGTGCGCGACGCCGTCACCACGGTGCGCGCCACCGGCACCTCGTCTTGCGAGGCCTCGGCGGGTGTCGAAGATGCCGAGGTCGTCGAGGCCCCTGGACCCGCGACGACCTCGGCCTGCTTCGACACTTTTGCCGCATCCTCGGAAGCGCTCGACTCGGCGGAGCCAGGCTCGGCCGCGACAGGCGCTTGCTCATTCAGGGACGGATTCGACGCGGGAGAAGGCTGCTCCGCCTCGGCGGACACCGCTTCACCCGGGGCCGCGGCCTGCGCCAGTTCGGGCGACGCGCGGCCCCACGCCACCTGGGGGGCGGCGCAGGCCAGCACGAGGAGACACCAACTCCCACGCATTCAACGTCCTCCGGCTCATGGCCGGTGGGACTCCACTTCCGGATGGAATCCCCGCGGGGCGCTGGGCTCAAGGGCCTCTGGCCTCAGTCAACTCTCGATACACGCCGGGCCTGGTCACGCCCGGGCACTCCCACCTGCTCAGCCGCCCGTGTTCGGCGCGCTCCCACCACCCGGCGGTCGCTCCAGCGGCACCACTCGCGTGCGGTGGCAGCGACGGCACTTCAGCTCCACACCCTCCGGCACCAACCTCGCCAGCAGACTCCCGCACAGGCACCGCAGTTCGTCCGCTCCACCGCCCTGCTGGCACCCGTCGCTCATCACCGCTCCGCTGTCTGAAACGCAACGGACGATATTGATACTCATTATCAAAGTCAAACCATTCAGACGGGCAGTGTCCTGGGGTGTACAGGGGCGGCCAGGAAGCGGACTGCTAGTGGACTTTGAGGCGGACGGCGGCTTCGCGAGGGACGCGGGGCTTGGGCGTCACCATGCGCGCGATGCCGTAGTACAGCTGGTCCTCGGTGTAGACCTTGCGCACACGTCGGTGCGTCCCCGGGACATAGGCGGGACCTGGGCGCTCCAGCCACTGGAGCACGCGCACCTCGCCGGTGAGGGCCAGGGCGGACAGCAGCTCCGGAGGGCACAGCTTGAGGTAGCGGCGCACGAGCGGGCGCAGCTTCCGGGAGAAGTCCTTGCCGAGCACGGCGTGGCGCCGGCCCGAGTGCAGGGTGCCGTCGAAGCGGCGCGACAGGTGGAAGAGCTCATGCAGCACCGTCTCCAGGCGGGCCTGGGCGGTGGAGCCCCTGAAGAAGAGGGGTCGCAGGGTGATGCAGTAGAGCATCCGCCGGCCGCGAATGCGGATGACGGGCTTGCGCCGACCCGTGCGGTCCGTGGACTTGCCGCCCCGGAAGCACAAGGGCTTCACGGTGCCACGGGAAGCGCGGCGCGCCTCACCGGCCACCACCAGGATGCGGCCCGCCTTCACGTGGGCGAACTCCGGCAGCTTCGTCGCGATGTCCCTGATGAGGGAGCGAACCGTCTTGTTGAAGTTGGGGCGGCGTCGGACCACGAGTGGTGGACAGTCTAGCGGAAAAGCCCTTGGGGGCGGCTTCCGGGGTGCACACAATGTCTAACGTGATGCGCTCGACTTCGCCCGTCGTCCAGCTTGCCGCACTGCTCCTGGTGGGTCTGGGGTGTGCCTCGTCCTCCACCCGGCCGGCTGGTTCCGCCACCCTCACCGCGCAGGACACGTCCGTCGTGTCGCAGGGCCTGACAGAGGCCACCCTGCGCTACAGCGCCCAGGTGTCCAGCGCCGCGCCCGGCGTGGTGGAGCGCGCCGACTACGAGCTGGTCTCCGAGGGGAAGGTGCTGAAGAAGGGCACGATGAAGCTGGAGACACGGCTTGCGCCGGGCGCTCCGGGCGACGTGTCCTTCGAGGAGCGCGCGGCCTACGTGCAGAGCGCGGAAGACCTGGCGCGGCTGAGCGCCCAGGGTGGCACGGTGCTCCTGGCGCTCAGGGGTGTGCTGGTGGTGCGCTCGGGTGACTCCGAACAACAGATTCCGTTCGCCGCGAGTCGCGCGGTGCGCGTGCCCCGGCTGCCCACCATCGTCGTGGAGGAGCTGGATGGGGCGCGCTATTCCGCCGAGGAGGTGCAGCTCAACCTCCGGCTGGGTATCCAGAACCCCAATCCCTTCCCGCTGAAGCTCAGCGGGCTGACGTGGCAGATGGCGGTGGCGGGCAAGGCGCTGGACAGCGGAACGCTGGCCCAGTCGGACAGCGTGGATGCGTCCGCCACGGGGGTGTATCCGGTGGAGGTGGCGGTGACGAAAGACTCGTGGGGGCCGGAGGTGAAGGCCCTCATCTCCCGGGGCGTTTTGCCCTATGGGGTGACAGGGGAGCTGACCGGTCCACTGATGCGGGTGCCGTATTCACTCTCGGGCGAGGTGAAGCTGAACGTGTCCCGGTAGAGTGGGCGGTGCGTGCCCATCTATCTGTTGAGTGACGAGCACCCGGAGCTGTTCCCGCCTCCGGAGCGCGCTGACAAGAGCGGCGTGCTCGCCGTGGGCGGGGACCTGAGCCCGGAGCGGCTGCTCGCCGCGTACTCGCGCGGCATCTTCCCCTGGTTCAGTGAAGGGGACCCCATCCTCTGGCACTCGCCGGACCCGCGCTTCGTGCTGACGCCGGACACGCTGCACGTGGGCCGCAGCCTGCGCAAGACGATGGCTCGGGGTGAGTACGAGGTGCGCTACGACACGGCCTTCGCGCGCGTCATCACCGAGTGCGGCCGCGTGACACGTCCCGGGCAGAACGGGACGTGGATTACGGACGAGATGCTGGGGGCGTACGTCGAACTGCACGAGCGGGGCTTCGCGCACTCGGTGGAGGCGTGGCAGGACGGCGAATTGAAGGGCGGGCTGTACGGCGTGTCGCTGGGCGCGGCGTTCTTCGGTGAGAGCATGTTCGCGCTGGCGCCGGATGCGTCGAAGGTTGCGTTCGTGTCCTCGGTGGAGCGCTTCAAGGACTGGGGCTTCCAGCTCGTGGACTGCCAGGTGGAGACCGAACACCTGGCGAGGTTCGGTGCGGAGTCATGGCCACGAAAGCGCTTCCTCGCCGCGCTCCACAAGGCCCTGCGCGAGCCGACGCGGCAGGGGAAGTGGACGGAAGTCCCCGCGCAGTGACCTCAGTCGGTCACCGCCCAAAGGTCCACGGTGCCATCACCCCAGCCCCAGGCGACGAGCCGGCCATCGGGCGAGAAGAGCGCATCGCTCGTCTGCAGGGAATCCTGGTCGCTGATGCTGAACAACTCTTCCCCCGTATCGAAGTGATGGACACCGAAACCTTGTCCATCACGTGAGGCCGCGAGCAGGTCACCCTGGGGATTGAAGTTGAGGTTGCACGCATAGCCGCTGAAGCCATGAAGCGTCCTCACCAGCCGACGCTCGCCCACGTGCACCACGGCAACATCTTCCGTGTTGCCACCCACGACGAGAAGGGACTCCGTCGGATGGAAAGCGAGGCTCCACGTCGTCGGCGCCTCGATGGACAGCGCCACCGGGCGCGCCCCGTCGGCGATGTCCCAGAGCCAGAGGTTCTCCTTCCGCTTGTCGTCCGGGGTGACGGTCGCCGCCGCGAAGCGCCCATCCGGAGACAGCGCGCACGCCGTCAGGGACACGCCCGTGTCCAGCGGCGCGAGTTCGCAGTGGGGACGCCAGGACTTCACGTCCCAAATCAGGGGCGCATCGCCATCCAACGGAATCAGCAGAGCCCGCTCCCCGCCCGGAGACATGGCGAACAGGGTCACCGCATGGGCCAGGTGTTGCTCACGCATCAGCGACCCATCCTTCGTGGAGAGGAGCACCAACCTCGGGCGCCAAAGCCCCGAGGGCGAGCGGTTCGCGGGAGCGACGGCCAGGACGCGCTCGGCGTCGAGAAACATCGCCGCGTTCCCTTCGAGCCGCTGCTCGTGGGCATGCAGCGGCCCCTCCGACGGCGCCCTCACGTCCCACCACCGAAGCAGTGCTCCCCTGTTGCTCAACGCGAGGAGCGCGGTGCCGCCCGGCTCGAAAGCGAGCTTCTGGCCCGAGGTGTAGGACGGAAGCGCGGGGCCGAGTTGCCCCA
This sequence comes from Myxococcus llanfairpwllgwyngyllgogerychwyrndrobwllllantysiliogogogochensis, assembly GCF_006636215.1. GTDB lineage: Bacteria > Myxococcota > Myxococcia > Myxococcales > Myxococcaceae > Myxococcus > Myxococcus llanfairpwllgwyngyllgogerychwyrndrobwllllantysiliogogogochensis. The sequence continues at coordinate 46,895 of NZ_VIFM01000024.1, forward strand.
CCTGCTTCAACCGCGAGACGTTGGCCGGAGTGATGACCTGGAAGCGAGAGTCCATGATGGCGCTGACCGAAGGCGGCGCCATCACGGCCTGACAGGCCCCGCGAAAATCGAGGTCAGCGCTTCACCTTGCACGGAGACAGGGTGCGCTTGGTGAGGATGAGGTCCTCTTCCGTCGGACTCCCATAACGCACGGCTTTCGGTGCGGCCTTCGGCTTCGCGGCCTCGTGCATATAGAGCGAGCCCAGGTCTCGACTGAGCACGAACCTCAGCCCCGCACTGTCGTGCAAGCCGCCGAAGAACTGCGTGCCCCCGTTGCGCAACAGCGCCGGGGTGAGTGCCCCTGGAGGACGGTAGAGCAACAGCGAGAGGTCCTCGGTGGGCCAGTCGCATGGGTCCTTCTTCCCCTTGCGCTCCATCCACGACACCGTGAAGTCACCCACCGTGGTGCTGTCATCCCAGCTCGCGCCGATGCGTTCCCACAGTCGCATGCACTCCGGCGACTCACAGTCGCGCGCGGGGATGAACTCCAACACATCCGGCGGCAGGCCTTCTCCATCCTTGCCCGTCTCGCGCTCGGTGGGCCTGCGCAGCTTGCACCCCGTGGGCTCATCCTTCTGCCGCAACGCCACCGGCGTGCCGGACAGACGCCCGGGTGGCAGCACGTCGCAGTCCACTTCAATCTCCGCCATGAGGAACGTCTTGCGGTCCACGTCCGTCGCCCCCATCCGCGCCGCCCACCAGCTGACGGGCACCGCGCGACAGGCCGCCGTGTCCGCCTTGCCGAACACCCACAGCGGGATGGTCGGGTCCGGCGCGCCGAGCCGCCGCACCTCCTCCTCCGGCACCCGCTTCACCCCCGAGCGCTCCCGCTCGCGGCCCTTGAAGAAGGTGTCCTTCGATTCGGGGATGATGGCCTGATGCACCAGCCAACCCGAACCCTCCATGCCCACCTGCGCGCGCGGCGTGAAGGGCACCAGGTCCGGGCGCTTCGGACAGCCCCGCTCCGGCTCGGTGGGCGCGGTGAGCACCACCTCGCCATCATCGAACTGGGCGCTCGCCCCCAGCGGCGCGAGCAGCGTCAGGCTCAGCACCAGTGAAGTCGACCGCATCTTGAATCGCATCGGCTCCTCCAGAAGACCCCGGCGCCGTGACGCACGAACCCGCCACGCCCGGGCCGGAAACACGCGACGTCATACCTCATGCCGGCCTCCTCACGGCACACCCTGAAACGTCCCCAGCGTCGACCCTTCCCACGCGGATACCTGCCGCATGCGGACGCGACAGGCGAAGCGCCGGCCGTCGCGATATGAACACCTCCGCGTCCCTCCGACGCGGACACACCCCACCCCCATCAGGATGAGCTCCATGCGTGCCCTGTTGACGCTGGCCGCGGTGACCCTGGCCCTGACGGCCTGCAGCAACGACAAGCAGACACCAATGCCCGGCCCCTCGGGCGGCTCGGACGAGGGCGACTGGAAGGACAACGGCGCCTTCGCCGCATGCAAGGTGGACACAGCCTCCAATGCCTGCGGAAGCCAGGGCAGCTTCGATGCGAGCGGCTGCACTCCGGGAGGGCTCGCGACACTGGAGTTGGACGGCGTCTATACCCTTCACGTCCGCGCGAGGAATCCTCGCTACGGAAACACCTACAGCTTCGCGCCCCTGTCCATGAGGCTGGCCTCCACCGGCACCCAGTCCGCGGGTGGACTGAACCTGGACACGCGACTGGTGGGTGTGGCTGGCGGCAATATCTTCCTCTCCGCCTCGCGCACAGAAGGCACGAACGGTGTCCGTCGCCGCTCGTTCCTGGGCTGCCAGTCTCCAGAGCCCGGACGGCTGCAGGGTTGCTTCGTGGAATGCCTCAACGGACGAGTGGAGGGCGAAGGAACCTTCGACGCGAAGAAGGTCACCGTCCCCACGGACGAACCGGAGTCCTCCGGTCTGGAACGGGTGTCCGAGACGCCTGTGACACCGGGACTGCCCGTCGACGTGTACGTCACTCACGGGCACGCCTACGTCGTCTCGCTCGGCGGAGGCCTCTTCGTCTACGACGTGAGGGACCCGGCGCGCCCCGTGCTGACCGAGCACATCCAGCGCACCAATGACACGTACTGGAACGGCGTCTGGTCCCACGGCGATGCGCTCTATGTCGCCAGCGGCGTGCGCGGGGTCATCGTCTTCGACCTGACCGACCCCGCCCATCCCGTGGAGGCGTTCGCGACGGGAGGCACGCGCACCAACGTGCACACCGTGTTCGTGTACGAGAACACGCTGCTCGCCGCCTCGCCCGCGCCCACCGGAGAGGTGCTTGTCTACGACGTCACCACCCCCCTGTCTCCACGGCTGACGGGCGCCTTCCAGGCCGCGGGCTTCGACGCCGCGAGTTCCTACGGGCCGCACGACATGTTCGCCTTCGAGGGGAAGCTCTACGTCAACTTCTGGCGCGCCGGCTATGTCATCGGCGCGCTGGAGCAGAGCGGGACGCCCCGGCAGCTCGGCTCCTACCGCTACGCGCACTCCACCAGCCACGCGAGCGCCGTCGCGCGCTACGGCGAGCGCATCATCGCCTTCGAGGGCGGCGAGGACTGGGGCGCGCATCTGCGCGTGCTCGACGTCACGGACCCAGCCTCCGTGAAGCTCCTCGGCGAGCACCGGATGCGGGAGCACATCTCCATCCACAACATGGTGCTGTCCGGGACGAAGCTCTACGTCGCCTGGTACCACGAGGGCGTGCGCGTGCTGGATGTGTCCACTCCGGAGGCTCCGCGCGAGGTGGCCCACTACCGCACCTTCCGGCCGGACGACGCGGGACGGGGAGAGAGCTTCTACGACGGCGCCCTCGGCATCCGCGTGCCGGGCGACGGCTACATCTACACGGTGGACTCGTCGCGCGGACTCATCATCCTGCGAGAGACAGCGCCCTAGCCTCCGCGCTTCTTGCGCGGCGGCTTCTTCGGAGGCGGAGAGAGAATCTCCACCTCCACCGGCGGTTCCACCTGGACAGCGGGGCCAGCGTCCGGCACCGCCGCGGCCGGCTCCGGAGCCTTCAGCTCCACCCGGTCTTCCAGGGGCACGCGGCCCACGGAGCGGCGGAACAGCTCCCACAGCGCCCGGTGCCAGTCCTCGCGACTCGCGGTGCCCGTCACCACCAGGCCCGCGCCGCTGTAGTTCGCCGTCAGGCCCAGCGGCTGGAGAGCGGCGACCACCGAGGACAGCTGCTCCTGAAGCGCCGGCACCTCGAAGGTCAGCTCCAGCTCGCGCGCCACATACGCATCCGTGCGCAGCATCTCCAGCAGCGCCGCGCGGCATGAGGCGTCCTTCACCGTGGCCGTGAGCGAGCGCTCCGCGCCTTGCGTCGCCTTCAGGTCCGGACAGGCCTTGCGCGCGGAGGTCAGCTTGGACGAGACGTCCTCCGGCGGCGGATTTCCCACCGTGAGGCGCCACACCGCGAAGCGCCCCTCCGCGAACAGCAGGAGGAGCGTGCGCCCCTCCTTCTGACCGGTGAGCAACAGTTCGTTGGTGCCCGGGAGCACCTCGGCGGTGGCGACGGAGGCGTCCTCCACCTCCACCCAGTCCACTGCCGCCAGCTTCTGGAAGCGCTCCTTGCCCGCCTCCAGGGGTAGGACCATGTCCACCGGCCACGCGCCAGCCACGGCGGGGACGAGAAGGGCCAGGAGTGCGCCAAGGAAATACATGCGAGCGGGCATGAGGGCTCCGGCGGGGTGGAACGGACCCTTAGCACGGGATAAGAACGGGCCTCTATGCCTACCTGGGCCCTCTGGGTCGCCTGCCTGGCGCTGTGCTTCGTCAGGTCCTTGGTCGCCGCGGCGGAGTCCGCGCTTTACGGAACCTCCGACCTGCGCGCCCAGGAGTTGGCGGAACAGCACAAAGGCGCGTCGAGCCGACGCGTCCTCCGCCACAAGACGGAGCGCGAGGCCACCGCCACCGCGCTGCGGCTGGGCACGTTGCTGAGCGGATTCCTGGCCGCCGCCATCGGCGCCTTCGTCCCGCCGCGCATGCTGGACTTGACGCGCTACGGCGAGGCCGCCTGGTTGCCGGTGGCCACGGTCGCCGCGGGCGCGCTCTTCGTCGGTGTGCTGGCAAGCCTCATGGAAGTCACCATGCGCGGGCTCGCCAATGCCAACCCGGAGCGTTGGGCGCTGCGGCTGTCCGGCGTCGTGTCGCTGCTGGTGGCGGTGCTGTATCCGCCGATGCGCTTCGTCTTGGGGGTGCTCAACCTGGTGGCCCGCACGTTCGGCCGCACATTGCGCTTCGAGCCCCCTCCCCCGCCGCTGGAGGAGCTGGAGAAGCTCCTGGCCGCGCAGGCGGCGAAGAACGAGGTCGACAAGAGCGCCCCGCAGCTCATCCGCTCCATCTTCGAGCTGTCCGACAAGCGCTGCCGCGACGTCATGGTGCCGCGCACGGAAGTCGTCACGGTGGACAGCACCATCTCCTCCGAGGACCTGCTGCGGCTGCTCGCCGAGGAGAACCACTCGCGCATCCCCGTGTACCGGGACGACGTGGACCACATCATCGGCGTACTGCACGCGCGCGACATCATCCCGCTGCTCCAGCACCCGGAGCTCATCGTCCTGCAGGACATCATCCGCCCCGCGCACTTCGTGCCGTGGATGAAGCCCATCGGCGACCTGCTGCGGGACATGCAGAAGCGCAAGATTCACATGGCCATCGTCGTCGACGAGTACGGCGGCTTCATGGGCATCGTGACGCTGGAGGACATCCTGCGCGAAATCGTCGGCGACATCGGCGACGAGTTCGAGGTGGAGGAGAAGCTGGTCGAGAAGATGGCGGACGGCAGCTTCATGGTGGACGCCGCGATGGAGGTGGACCGCTTCACGCAGGCGTTCGGCTTCCCCCTGCCCGAGGGCGACTTCGACACGCTGGGCGGCTACCTGTCGTCACTGGCCGGGCATCTGCCCGACGTGGGCGAGCGCTTCACCTACAACGGCTGGCAGTTCGTCGTCGCCAACAAGGAAGGCGCCCGCATCGACCGCGTGCGCATGTCCCGGCTCAAGAGCAGCACGCCCGGCAAGGAGCCCCGCGCCAAGGAGACTCGCGCGGAGTCGCCGGCCGCCAAGTCCTGAGCGCACGGCGCAAGCACCTCAGTCGCTCGCGCCCTCGAGCGACGGCACGGGCACCCGTCGCTGCGAGCACCGCGTGTTTCAGTCGGCCGCGCCCTCGAGCGGCGGCACATGCTACCGCTGCGGCGAACCCGTCGCGTGATTCAGTCGCTCGCGCCCTCGAGCGGCGGCACATGCGTCAGCTTCTGCGAGCCCTGCACCCGGAAGGGCGCGCGCCGCTCGGTGCGCCCGAAGCGCAGCACCACGCCACCGCGCACGCGCACCGGCACCGGCGCTTCTCCCGTGACGGCGATGACGCGCTCGGCGGCCAGTGGGAAGAGCACGCGCAGCGGAGCCTCCCCATCGGGAGGCAGCGCCGCGTCCACGTGCTGCTGCCCCGAGGCCACCCGCCGTCCGTCCACCCACAGCTCGAAGTCCACCGACGTGAGGGTGGCCGCGTCCGAAGACGGGTTCTTCACCTGGAGCCCCACGTCGAGCACCCCCGAGCCGTCCGCATGGAAGTCCACGCTCAGCGACTCGACCCTCACCGCGTCGTCATACGCGCGCGGCTGGAAGGGCACCGAGCCCAGGCACCCCGAAGACAGGAGGGCGCCCGCCAGCAGCGCCAGCAGCTCGCGACGCTCTCGCATCAGCCGCCCAGCAGGGGCTGGAGCGCCTCCACCGTGAGGGGCCAGCCCGCGCGGCGGGACAGCGCCTCCAGCGCCTTGATGAACTCCGCCGCCGACTGGAAGCGCCGCACCCGGTCCGCGAAGAGCGCCTTGCGCACCACCTGCACCGCGTAGTCCGGCAGGTCCGACGTCACCGACGACAAGAGCGGCACCCGCGCGTCGCGCACCTGGTGCATCAGGTCCGACTCGTTCTCCCCGGAGTGCAGCCGCCGGCTGGCGAACAGCTCCCACAGGATGACGCCCACCGCATACAGGTCCGTGCGCGCATCCACCGCCTGCCCCAGCACCTGCTCGGGGCTCATGTACGGCAGCGTGCCGCGCAGCGCTCCGGAATCACCGCGCATCATCCCCTCGACCTCCGCCACGCCGAAGTCCGTCACCTTCACGTCGCCGTTGATGCCCAACAGCACGTTGGCCGGATTCATGTCGCGGTGGACGATGGTGGCGCCGTTCTCCCCCACCTTCGCCCGGTGGATGTAGTCGAGCGCCTTGAGCATGCACCAGGCGATGTAGCAGGCGGACTCGGGCGGCATCGCCGCGCCGGCCTTGAGCAACAGCTCCTGCATGTAGCCGAGCGTCCGGCCACTCACGAGCTCCTGCACCATGAGGTAGTCCGGCCCCGCCTTGAACAGGCGGAACGTCCGGACGATGTGCGCGTGCCGCAAGCGCACCGTCAGCTTCGCCTCGTCGACGAAGGCCTTCACATAGGCCGTGTCGTTGCGAAACGACGGATGCAGTCGCTTGATGACGACTTCGTCCGGCTCGCCCGGCGAGCGCTGCGTCGTGGACCGGGCTTTCGCCTGGTACACCTCCGCCATGCCGCCGACAGCCAACCGGCCGACTACCTCATAACCACCCAGGTCCGGAGCTTCCGCCACGGCACAAGCCTACTGCGATTTTCCGTCCGCACCCATTATTCAGCAACGAGGGCTGAATACAGCGCCTCGTACCGGGTGGCGGACGCATCCCAGGAAAAGTCCTTCTCCATGCCTCGACGCCGGAAATCCCCGAGCCGGAGCGGGTCCGCGTAGAGGGAGAGGGCCCTGCGGAAGGCGGCCAGGAGGGCGGCCCGGTGGAAGGCCTCGAAGAGGATTCCGTTGCCGTCCAGCCCTCCCTCCACGGTATCCACCAGCCCTCCGGTGGCCCGGACGATGGGCACCGTCCCGTAGCGCAGGGAGTACATCTGATTCAGGCCGCACGGCTCATACCGGCTGGGCATCAGGAAGAAGTCCGCCCCGGCTTCCACCAGATGTGACAGCGCCGGGTCGAAGCCCAGGTGCACGGACACCTGCTTCGGGTAACGCTCTTGCAACGCGCGCATCCCCTCTTCCAGGGGACCCTCGCCGCTGCCCACGCCCACGAAGCGGATGTCCGCCTGGAGCGCGGTGGGCAGCGCGTCCAGCAGGAGGTCCATGCCCTTCTGCCACGCCAGCCGGCTGACGATGGCGAACACCGGCGCATCCCCCTCCGGCAACCCGAAGCGCCTGAGCAGCTCGCGCTTGCACACCGCCTTGCCCGCGAGCTCCCGAGGGCCGAAGCGCTCCGGGAGGAACGGGTCCGTGGCCGGGTTCCACTCGTGGGTGTCCACCCCGTTGAGGATGCCGTGCAGCCGATGGGAGCGGCGGCGAAGCAGGCCGTCCAGCCCGTAGCCCTGCTCGGGCGTCTGGATTTCACGCGCGTACGTGGGGGACACCGTGGTGAGCGCGTCGGCGAAGACGAGGCCGCCCTTGAGCAGGTTGACGGTGTCGTAGAACTCAAGCCCCCCCTCCGAGGTGAACAAGTCCCACGGCAACCCGAGGTCCGCCATCACACCCTTGGGGAACTGGCCCTGGTACGCGAGGTTGTGGATGGTGAACACGCTCCTGGCGGAAGCCAGCGCGGTGGACTGGAAGCCGCGCCGCAGCGCCACCGGGACGAGCCCCGTCTGCCAGTCGTTGGCGTGGATGATGTCCGGCACGAAACCCAACCGCTGGGCGGCCTGGAGCGCGCCCACGGACAGGTAGGCGAAGCGCCGGGCGTTGTCGCCGAACTCGCCCCATGCATCGCCGTACAGGCCGTGGCGGTTGCCGAAGAAGAACTCGTTCTCCAGGAAGAGGACCTCCAGCCGCTCCGACATCCGCGCGGAGAGGATGGGGCCGCCCTGCTCTCCGAAGGGGAAGCGAAGCTGGAGCGACTGGCCCGTGGGAGACAGGCGCCCAGCGTCCCGCAAATCCCGGTAGCGCGGGGTGACGACCTTGACGTCATGGCCCAGCGACGCGAGCGCGACGGGCAGCGCGCCGGCCACGTCCCCCAGCCCTCCCGTCTTGGAGAAGGGCGCCACCTCCGAGGAGATGAAGAGAATCTTCATGTGGCAACCATGACGGTTGCACGGGATGAGTCAACCGCGAACGTGCGCGCCCTTTCCCCGTCCCTTATGTTGCGCCCGTGCTGATACCTCCCGACCCCATCCAGCGATTCTCGGACCTGTTCGAGCGCGCCAAACAGGCCATTCCGGTGGACCCCAACGCGGTGGTGGTGGCCACCGTGGGCGCCGACGGTCGCCCCAGCGCGCGCGTGGTGTTGCTCAAGGACTTCGACTCGCGCGGCTTCGTGTTCTTCACCAACCACGAGAGCCGCAAGGGCCGCGAGCTGCTCGCCCATCCCTTCGCCGCGCTGTGCTTCTACTGGCAGCCGCTGGAGGAGCAGGTCCGCGTGGAGGGCCGCGTGGAGGTCGTCTCCGACGAGGAGGCGGACGCGTACTTCAAGAGCCGCGCGCGCGGCAGCCAGGTGGGCGCGTGGGCCAGCCTCCAGAGCCAGCGGCTCGGCTCGCGCGACGAGTTGGAGACGCGCGTGGAGGACGTGGAGAAGCGCTACGCCGGAGCCGAGGTGCCCCGGCCTCCGCACTGGTCCGGCTTCCGCGTGGTGCCGGACCGCATCGAGTTCTGGCACTCGCGCCAAAGTCGCCTGCACGACCGACACGTCTACCTGCGCGAGCCGGATGGCTGGCACGCGCAGATGCTCTATCCGTGACGCGTCCCGCGCCGGTTACCAGGGCACCTCTTCGCCCTGGTAGTCGAAGAAGCGGCCACTGTGCTCGGCGCGCAGCCCGTCGATGATGTTCAGCATGCCGCGCACCGAGTCGCCTGGTGGCAGCGGCGCGTCCGGGCCGCCCATGTCCGTCTTCACCCAGCCGGGATGCAGCAACACGGAGACGATGCCCTGGCCACGCAAGTCATTGGACAGGTTGCGCACGCCCATGTTCAGCGCGACCTTGGACATCCGATAGGCATACGCACCGCCCTCGCTGTTCCCCGCGAGCGAGCCCATGCGAGACGTGACGTGCGCCACCTTGCGCGCGACACCACGCAGCAGTGCGGGCAACAACGCGCTGGTGACACGCAAGGGCCCCAGCGCGTTGACGGCGAACGTGCGCACCACGTCCGCGTAGTCCACGTCCGTCAAGGCGCACCACAGCCCCGGGACTCCCGCGTTGTTGATGAGCACATCCACCGGCTCGGTGCACACCGCCGAGGCGAAAGTCCTGACGCTGCGCTCCTCCGCCACGTCGAGCGGATGAAGACGCAGGCGCCCCGCACTGCCCCGTTTCAAGGGCTCCAGTCGCTGAAGCCCCTCCTCGGTGCGCACCCCGGCGTCGACGATGTCGCCGCGCTCGAGGAGCTGGTGGACAAACTCGAAACCAATGCCCCTGCTCGCTCCGGTGATGACGTAGCGCATACCCTTCATTAACGCGCCGAATGGTTGTCCTTGGCAAAACACGCGATGTTGTCGAGCACCGAGTGCACGCTGGTCACCGGAAAATTTGATTCAGGAGGGACAACCGATGACTGTCGCCGTCGTAGGAGGTGGGATTTCAGGTCTGGTCGTCGCCTGGCGATTGCGCTCACGCGGTAGGGCTGCCGTTGTCCTGGAGACATCCACCCGGCTCGGCGGGGCAGTGGGTACCCGACAGCACCAGGGCTTCCTCCTCGAAACAGGCCCCAACAGCTTCCTGGACCGCGAGCCCGCCACGCGAGAGCTGGCATCCGCGCTGAAACTGGAAGACAGGATTCGCGCGGCGGACCCGGCGGCGAAGCGACGGTATGTCTACACCCGAGGCCGGCTGCGCTCGGTGCCCGCGTCTCCGCCCGCGTTCCTCGGCTCGGACATCCTCCCGCTGGGCGCGAAGCTGCGCGTCATGGGGGAGCTGTTCAGTGGACGGGTGGCGGCGGGCGTCGATGAATCGCTGGCGGACTTCGGCAGGCGGCACCTGGGGCGCACCGCGACGCGGGTGCTGCTGGACGCGGTGCAGACGGGCATCTTCGCTGGAGACGTGGAGCGGCTGAGCGTGGGCGCCACGTTTCCGCAGCTCGTGAAGCTGGAGCGTGAGCACCGCAGTCTCATCCTGGGCGCCATCCGAGCACAGCGCGCCCAGCGCAAGGCCCTGCCCGCGGGCGGGACTCCGGCGCCGAAATTGAGCGGCGCGCTGAGCACCTTCGAGGGCGGGTTGGGGACACTCATCGACACGCTGGGCACCTCGCTGGGAGACGCTGTGCGCGTGGGCGCCACGGTGGAGGGCCTGACGCGCGTGGACGGCGGCTGGCGACTGGCGGTGAGCGAGCAGGGACGGCGCGCGGAGCTGGACGCGAGCGAAGTCGTGCTGGCGGCGCCCGCATACGTGACGCAGGGGCTGCTGCATCCCCTGGACGCGGAGCTGGCGGCGCGCGTGGGCGGCATCGAGTACGCGCCCATCGCCGTGGTGCACCTGGGCTTCGACGCGGGGACGACGCCCGCACCGGACGGCTTCGGCTTCCTCGTCCCTCCCACCGAGGGACGCCGCTTGCTGGGCTCCATCCACGCCTCCACCGTGTTCCCCTTCCGCGTGGAGGCGGGCCGCGTGCTGTACACCTGCATGGTGGGCGGCGCGAAGCGGCCGGACCTGGTGGGGCTGGACGAGCCCGCGCTGGTGGCCCTGGCGCGCGAGGAGCTGAAGGCGCTCGCGGGTGTCACCGCGACGCCGTCGCTCACGCAGGTCTACCGCTGGCCTCGGGGCATCCCCCAGTACACGGTGGGACACCTGGAGCGGATGGCCGCCGTGGACCAGGGGCTTGGCCGCTGGCCCGGGCTCCACCTGGCGGGCAACGCCTACAAGGGCGTGGGGCTCAACGACTGCATCCGCAACGGGCTCCAGCTCGCGGACGCGTTGCTCGCGGCGAGCCCCCGGGGATGACCGTTCGGCCCCGGGGGGCGACCGTCCAGCCCGGGGCCGTCATCGCGAAGCGGGCGCCACGTCAGACTGGGCGTGCATGCTGCCAAGACTCAGGAGCCCGCAATGCTCACCTTGCCCACCCCCCTCCTCGTCTTCGCGGCCATCCTCCTCTTCCCCGTCGTCCTCGTCGGCAGCATCCTCGTCGACGCCTTCGAGCTGGAGGTGGAGGAGCAGCCCGCGCGGTGATGACTCCGAGGGTGTAGGCTCCCTCCGGAGCATGTCGGAGAAGCCAGAAGGGTCCATCGTCCGCGCCACGCTGCGGGCCCTCGCGGAGCCCCGCAGGCTCGTGCCCATCCTCCTGGTGTCCGCGCCCCTGGTCGCCGCGCAGACGCGCTTCAGCCACGAAGCGCTCGCGCCCCACCTGGGCGTGCTGATGTGCCTGCTCTTCGTGGCCGTGGCCCCCGTCTCCTACCGCGTCCTCTTTCCCGGCGGGCTCGACTTGAGCCACGGCGGCGTGCGCGTGTTGATGTACGGCACGGTGGGAAGTGGCGTGGTGCTCACCTCCGGCTTCGTGTTGCCGAAGCTGCTGGGCATGGGGCCCACGTTCCTGACGCAGCCCACCAACCTCATCGTGTGCAACGCGCTGTTCCTCGTGGGCGGTTGGGGCCTGGGGCGGGACATCGGCTTCGAGGAGACGCTGGCGAAGGAGCGCGCCCGCGCGACCCGCTTCGCGCTGGAAGCGGAGCAGGCGCAGTTGCTCGCGCTGCGCAGCCACCTGGACCCGCACTTCCTCTTCAACACGCTCAACGCCATCGCGGAGTGGTGCCGCGAGGACGGCGCCGTGGCGGAGGCCGCCGTGCTGCGGCTGTCCACCATGCTGCGCTCGGTGCTCGCCGGCGTGCGCAAGGCCACCTGGCCGCTGTCGGAGGAGCTGGCGCTGATGCGCACCCTCTTCGACCTGCACCTGTTGAGAGACCCGGAGCTGTTCCAGCTCGCGCTGGACGTCGCGCCGGGCGCGGAGGACGTGCCCGTGCCGCCGCTCGTGCTGCTGCCCCTGGCGGAGAACGCGGTGAAACACGGCCCGGCCGCGGGACACCGGGGGCGCCTGTCGCTGGGCGTGCGCGTGCGCGAGCGTGAAGTCGAGGTCGCGATAGAGAACCCCGGAGCGTCCAAGGGCCCGCGCGAAGGCAGCGCGGGATTGCCCACCGTGGAGCGGCGCCTCGCGCTGGCCTATGGCGACCGGGCCCACCTGTCCCTGAGTAGCGAAGCGGGCCGCACCCGCGTCACCGTCACCCTGCCCCGCTCGGGCCCCTTGCATGGAGTCGTCACGTGAGCCCACCGCTGCGAGTCCTCATCGCCGATGACGAGCTGCTCGCCCGCAAGCGGCTGTCGCGCCTGCTGGGCGCCCTGCCCGACGTGGAGGTGTGCGGCGAGGCCTCGGATGGGGAGGCCGTGCTCGCCGCGGTGCGCGCGGGCGGCGTGGACGTGGTGCTGCTGGACATCCACATGCCCGGCCTCAGTGGCCTGGACGCGCTGGCCCTGCTCCCCGAGGGACGCCCGCGCGTCATCCTTTGCACCGCGCACGCCGAGCACGCCGTGGAGGCCTTTGAACACGGCGCCGTGGACTACGTGCTCAAGCCCGTGGAGCCCGCGCGACTGCAGAAGGCGCTGGAGCGCACCCGGGCGCGAATCGAGGCGGACGCCCGCCCGCGGGACACCCCGGCTCCGGAGAAGACCGCGCCCCGAGCGCTGGCGCGGCTGCCCATCCCCACGCGCCAGGGCATCGTCCTGGTGGATCCGGAGACGATTTCCCACGCGTCGCTCGATGACGAACTGGTGACGGTGTTCACCACGCAGGGCGAGTTCCTCACCGACTTCACCCTCAATGAGCTGGCGGAGAAGCTGCCGGAGGAGCTCTTCCACCGCGTCCACCGCAGGGCGCTGCTCAACCTGCGTCACGTCGCGCGACTGGAGCCCCTGGAGACGGGAGGCTACCTGGCACGAACGGCGCGGGGACACGCGGTGGAGATCAGCCGTCAATCCGCGCGGGAGCTGCGGCGGATGCTGGGATTGCGCCGAGGCGCCGAGGACGAAGGCTGAAGTCCTTCGCGAGGTTTGCCGCGGCGAGAGAGGGCCTCCGTAGCCCCTCGTCTCCGCGCGCGGCCATTCAACCTCGTCGAAGCTCACTGCATGACTCCCACTTCGGAGTCATCCCTGCTCGCGGCGCGCCCAGCTCACGCCGCGTTCCGGACTACTGAACGCTCACTTCGACTTCGACGCTGCCGCCGTTCACCGTGCGCAGGAAGGTGACGGTGCCGCGCTCGGTCCACTTCGGAGAAGTGCCCTTGCCCAGGCTGTACGCGGAGGCGACGCCGAGGTTCTGGTTGAAGCTCATGACGCGAACCTCGCTGTCGCTCGTCTGCGACGTGAAGTAGACGATGATGCGGCGATCATTCGGCGCCCACTGCACGCCGGTGCTGCTCGCGGGCGTGGGGACGAAGGCCGGGTCATTGGTCCGGGTGCAGCCCGCGTTCGTCAGCTGATCCAGGTCCTTGCCATTGGCCTTCACGCTCCAGAACGAAGAAAGCCCCGAGCGCTTCTTCGACTGGAACAGGATGCGCTTGCCATCCGGCGTCCACGACGGGTCCTGGTCGTCATGGCCCGACGTCAGCTTGTCGTCCTTGCCGTTCTTCACGTTGTAGACGTGCAGCTCCGTGCGCGTCACCTCATCGCCCGCCTTCCACGAGTCGGGCAGCTTCGCGTAGACCACTTCACGGCCATCCGGAGACACCGACGGCGCGCCGCTGCGCTGGGCGATCATCGTCGGCTTGCCATCCTGCACCGCGTACAGCGACTGGCTGCCGGTCAGGTAGACGATGATGCGACGGTCGGCGACGAGTCCTTCCACTTCCAGGGCGCCGGACTGCTCCACCACGACAACGTCCTGCGTGGAAGCGGCTTCCAGGTCCGCGTCTCCGCACGCGGTCAGCGCCAGGGAAGAAGCCATCCACATCACGAGGGTGCCACGACGGGCGAGGCTTCGGACTTCATTCGGATGCATACGGTCCTCTGAGTGAAATTTCCGCTGCTGAGTACGAATAGTGACAAACCAGTCTGACCCGCACTCACAGGTATTTCACGTCAATAGGCGTGAACAATCCACCCAGTCTCAATTGACCCGCTGAGTACCTGACGCGGCCTCTCGCACCGCGTCACCGCGTCACGAACAGCGACGGCACACGCGCTGCGTCGTCACCGAGGACCTCAGAGAGAACCTGGTATGCAGGAGTAGGAAGCGTGGCACCGGCGCGTGCACAGCGGGCAGCCTCGTCCAATGTGCGTGCGGGCGTGGTGCAGTAGGACTCGCGCCAGTGTTCCTGGAGCGTCTGGGCGAAGCGCGCGCTCATCTGTTCCACGCGCTCCTCGAGCCAGGACTCCGGCGGCGTGAAGTTCGCGCGGCGAGGGGACACGTCGCCGGGGCCGAAGGTGACGTCGTGCTCGTACGCGGACTCGGACAGGTGGTCCTGGAGCACCGCCGACATGGGCCCACGCCGGGCATCCAGTACGCCTGAAGACGACAAGGTGAGTTCGTGTTCCACCGACAGACGCAGTGCGTGGAACTCGAAGGTGCGAGCTACATCTCTGTAGCGCGTCACGGCGACGGTGAAGCTGCGGGTGTACGTGTGCACCTTGGTCACCTTGCGCGTCTTCTTCTCGCCGTTCTTGTCCGTGTACTCCTCTTCCACGTCATAGGGCACCTCCACCGTCTCCGTGCGCTCCTCGTGGTCGGTGTAGGGGACCTTCTCGGTATAGGGGGCGGTCAGCTCGACGGAGCGGCTGTCGCGGAGCGTGGTGAAGCGGCCGGCCAGCGACAGCTCGGGATGGTGGCTCGCGGCGGGAGAGAACCAGGGCGAGGACTCGAAGGCGCGCGTGAGGCGGGTGCGCAAAAGCTCCATGCGCGCGGAGTCCAGGCCGCCCACCTGGCCCGTCCATGACGGCGCCGCGGTGAGTTCGGGCGCTGGCGGCGGCTCGGGAGCGAACTCGCGCCAGTGACGGCAGTAGCGCGACACGAGTTCCCGCCAGTGGGGCGCGTCGTCCGAGGGCACGTCGCGCAACCGCTGGCACACCTCCTTGCCGCTCTGGACCACCACGGACTCCATCTCCCGCTGGATGACGACCATCTCCTTGTGTGAGAGCAACGGCCGCTTGCGCACGAGCGTCTCCTCCGCCGTCAGCGCGAGCCCCAGCTTCGCGGGACTGCTGATGGTGAGCCGCAGGTGTTTGTGCGTGCCCTCCATCTCCTCCAGCAGAGAGCTCTCCAGGCCACCGTTGAGCTTGGAGTTCCACTGCGCGCGGCGGTCGAGGAAGCGCAGGAGGTCGTCCTCCGCCTTCTCGTCGATGCCCTCCAGGCGATAGCGCCGGGCGTTGCCCAGCAGCTGTCCCAGTGCCTTGCCGCGCAGGCCGTCGCGCTCGGAGACGAGTTCCTTCTCGAAGGGGTTCTTGGTGACGAGCTCGTCGTAGATGGCGGCGGCCTCCACGAACTGGCCGTTGCGCGCCAGCTCATCGGCACGACCGCGCAGGGTGGCACAGGCACTACCGAGAACGACGAGCAGCAACAGCGGCGGAAGGAGTCTGAACATGAGCGCGGAGGCAGGGGTGCTCGGCCGCTGACGCGGCGGGCAGCCGGATATTCAACCCGAGCCGGGCCTGCTCGCAATGAACAACCCGCCGAACGACGGCCCGGCGGGTCTCACGCCCCGTGCGCTGGAGACGAGGTGAGTGGAGCGCCGCCGGGCGTCAGCCGCTTCGGGCCTCACGCGCCGGGCGCTGGAGACGGGGACACGAGGGGTGTGGCACCGAAGGACGTCAGCCGCTTCGGGACTCACGCGCACCGCCAGGCAGGCGGCAGCTCCGTTCGAGCGCGCTCACCCCACGGGCCATTCGTGTACGGGGCGCCCCGAGGCGGCGTGCTCCAGGTAGCGCTCCAGCATCGCGGCCAGCGCATCCTGTCGTGGCATCTGCGCCTCCAGGTGGGTCAGCATCTGTCGCTGCCAGCGCGCGCCCGTGCGCCGCAGGTCCACGCGCTGGGAGATGATGTCGAGCATCCGGTTCGCCTCGTCGACCTCCACGCCCGCCGACAAGAGCCCCCGTCGGGCCACCGGGATGAGCTGGCGCAGCAAGTCCACCACGGGCACGACGCGGGGGCTCGGCGCGGACTCGCCCGGCCACAGCAGCTCCGCGTCCAGCCCCCGCCGCGACGCACGCATGAAGTTCCCCGCGGCATGCGCGAAGGGCAGCGCCGGCAGGAGCGCATCCATTCGCTCGGCCAGCCCGAGCGTCAGCCCCAGCAGGAAGGCGCCATTCGCCACCATGTCCACGACCGTCGGGCCCGCGGGCAACGCGCGCAGCTCGATGCGCAGGTGGCCCTCGTCCTTCGGGTCATAGACCGCGCGATTCCAGGTCCACACGGTGCCCTGGTGAAGCCGCAGCTCCTCCAGGCCGGGCACGCCCCCCGCCGCCACGCGCTCCAGCGGAGACTCGTGCCCCACGACAGGCAACAGCGGCGCGTGCAACGCCACGGCCTCCGCGAACAACTCGTACGCGCCCTCGCGAGCCCACCCGTGTCCGAATGTCACGCGCGCGTGGGGTTGGAAGCCGCCCTCTCCCGGCTCGCCCCGGTCATCCACCGCCTGACGGAACAGCGCCACCCGCGTCTCGTCCCAGAGCTTGCGCCCCAGGAACAGCGGCGAGTTACCGGAGACGGCCAGCGCCGGCGCGGTGGCCAGCTGCGCGGCGTTGTACAGGCGCGCGAAGTCCTTCGGCGTCACGCGCAGGTGGAACTGGAGCGACGTATTCGCTCCCTCTAGCGTCACGTCGTCCCACGCGAGCTTCAGCGCCTCCTCTTCACCGGTGATGGCCACCTGGAAGGGCGCCGCGCGCCGCTGGCGGATGGCCGCGTTGAGCGCGTGGTAGCGCGGCTGGGCGGTCAACGCGTTGGGGCCCAGGTCCGCCTCGCGCAGCGTGGGGAGGATGCCAATCGCCGCCACCCGCGCACCCTGCGTCGCCGCCGCGCGCCGCACCTCGGCGAGCGAGTCCTCGAACTCCGCCTCGAGCGCGGTGAAGGGCCTGCCCGACAGCGGACCGGGGCGCAGGTTCACCTCCAGGTTGAAGCGGTCCATCTCCAGCGTCACGCGCGGGTCCACCGTCTGCGCGAGCACCTGCCGGTTCACCGGCAACGGAAAGCCCCGGGCGTCCACGAGGAACAGCTCCAGCTCCGCGCCAATCGTCGGCGGCCCCTCACCGAAGCCCGGCCGCGCCAGGAGCACACGCAGCGCCTCCAGGTTCTCGTCGAGCCGCCGCGAGAACCGCGCGTAGTCTCCTGGAAGGAATTCCTCCTGCTCAATCGCGAGCCCCATGGCCGGACAGGATGTGCACGGTCGCCCGCACCGGCAGCACGCGCCGGGGGCTCGCCGGGTCGCCCGCCAGGCATGCCGGGTGGGAGTCTTCGCGCGCCCCGTGCCCAGCGGCCCGCGCGGCCCCGGGTGACGCCGGCCCGGGTGTGTTATCTGGGGCCCTGGCCATGCCGTCCGACACGCCCACCAACCTCTACGATTTGACGCGGCCCGCGCTGGGCGCGCTGCTGTCCGACTGGGGCTTCCGACCCCACCACCGCGACGTGCTGTGGTCCGGGCTGTACCGTCAGCAGGCGCGAGCGCTCGACGAAGTGGAGGGCCTGCGCTCCGACTTGCGCGACACACTGCGTGAGCGCACCCGCTTGAGCCACCTGGCCACGCACCACGAGGCCTTCAGCTCCGACGGCTTCACCCACAAGCTCCTGCTGCGCCTGGAAGACGGCCAGACGATTGAAACCGTCCTCATGCGTTTCAAGGGACGTGCGACGGTGTGCATCAGCACCCAGGCGGGGTGCGCCATGGGCTGTGTCTTCTGTGCCACGGGACAGATGGGTCTTTCACGCCACCTCACCCCCGGCGAAATCGTGGGGCAGATCCTCCACGTGCAGCGCATCCTCCGCGCGTCCGGCGAGTCGCTGCGCAACGTCGTCCTCATGGGCATGGGCGAGCCGCTGCACAACTACGACAACACCCTGGCCGCGGTGGATGTCCTGGTGGACCCGTTGGGCCTGGCGCTGGCGCCGCGCTTCATCACGCTGAGCACCGTGGGCGTGGTGCCCGGCATCCGCCGGCTCGCGGACGAGGACCGTCCGGTGCAGTTGGCCGTCAGCCTCCACGGCGCCACCGACGCGGAGCGCGCCGCACTGGTGCCCGCGGGACGTCGCTGGCCGCTGGCCGAGCTGATGGACGCGTGCCGCTACTACATCGCCCGACGCAAGCGCCGCATCTTCTTCGAGTGGACGCTCATCGCGGGCCGCAACGACACGTCGGAGCACGCGCACACGCTGGGCGCGCTGCTGGGCGGCATGGACGCGCACGTCAACGTCATCCCCCTCAACCCCACGGTGGGCTACGACGGTGACCCGAGTCAGCCCGCATCGGTGCGCGCCTTCCAGGACGTGCTGATGTCGCACGGTGTCCCCAGCACCGTGCGTCAACGCCGGGGCATCGACATCGACGCGGGTTGTGGTCAGCTCAAGTCCGCCGTGGAGCGACGCTCCCGCCGTTCACTTCCCACCAGCCCGTGAGCAGGTGGCGGGTTGGGCGCGCGCATGTCAGGCGCCCCCGTTAACGTGCGCCGCCGGCGAATGCGGTCCCGGTCCCACACCAGATTTCGCAAGCTTGTGTCGTTGGAGGACACCCGCGAGGTTTCCGCGGGGGGCCTCTTGCACGCTCCATGGCCGTGGGCACATTCTTTCCATCGGCTTCCCAGGGGAGGTGGGCGAT
Source organism: Myxococcus llanfairpwllgwyngyllgogerychwyrndrobwllllantysiliogogogochensis (assembly GCF_006636215.1). Classification (GTDB taxonomy): domain Bacteria; phylum Myxococcota; class Myxococcia; order Myxococcales; family Myxococcaceae; genus Myxococcus; species Myxococcus llanfairpwllgwyngyllgogerychwyrndrobwllllantysiliogogogochensis. Next base: position 65,709 of record NZ_VIFM01000024.1, read on the forward strand.
GCTTTCCATCCAGGAGCACGCAACGACGGAAGAAGCGAGCAGCGACCTGCTCGACTTCATCCTCCAGCCGTCCAACTGGCTCGCGGTCATTCGTCGGGAGACAGACCCCGCCGCGTGGCCCGGGCAGAACACGCTCTATCAACGACGCGTGGGTGCGCTGCGCATCTGCGCTTCCGTCGACGTCTCCGACGGACTCGAAGTCTCGCTCCACATCGCGTTCCGCGCGCCGGGCCTCACGCCGGTGAAGGCCGCGGACCATCTGGAGAGCTTCCTCAAGCAGCGGCTGCCGCTGACACCCAACTCCGAGTGGCAGGTGGAAGTGGACGAGCGCCGGTGGATTCACTTCTCCCGGCGCTACGCGGCCTCGCACCTCACGGCGTGAGCGGCTCCAGGCGGTAGTGGCGCAGGGGCTGCGCCACGTTCTTCACCGGTGTCTCCGCGAGCGCGCCGAAGCGCAGTCGCTGGACGAACGGCTCCCGCGAGCCCACCAGTGCCTCCCGCGCGCTCGCCATCACCAGCGTCTCCCGGAAGCCCGCGAGCGACTGGAGTCGCGCCGCCTGGTTCATCCCACTGGAGAACGCCGTGTACTGCCGGTTGGGGCCGAAGAGGCCGCAGTTGGCGTTCGCCAGGTTGACGCCCACGGCGACGCCCAGGCCCGGCAGCTTCACGCGTTCGCACAGCGCCATCACTTCCTCGCGAGCGCCCAGCGCGGCGGTGAGCGCCTGGATGTCACACGCTGCGCGCACCGCTGCCTGCGAGCGCTCCACGCGGCTGGACTTGAAGAAGGGCGGGCCGAAGAGGCCGATGACGCAGTCGCCCACCATCTTGTCGAACACGCCGCCGTGCTCCCAGATGCAGTCCACGGCGCGCGCGCTCCACTCGTCCACGAAGCGGGCGATGCTGCGCGGGCTGTCGAAGCCGTGTTCGCAGATGCGGGTGAAGCCGTTGATGTCCGCGAAGAGGATGCCCACTTCCTGGTCCTGCGCGCGCAGGTGCTGGGCGTAGTTGGGGTCCTGCAACAGCGCGTCGATGATGGCGTTGGGGAAGAACTGCGACAGGTGGATGCGCTCGCGGTTGTAGTCGAGCAGGCGCTGGCTGAGCGTGGAGGCCAGGACGCGGATGAGGTCCATGGCGTAGGCGGAGAAGCCCTCGTCGCAGGAGACCGCGATTTTCCCCAGGGGCTCGCTGGTGGCGGCGCCGGAGATGAGTACCGCCTCGGTGGTGCGGCCGGGGAGCAGCTGGCGCAGCGCGGAGACCTCGGCGGCCAGGAGCCGGTGGCCGTGCTGGCGCAGGGCCTTCTCCAGGTCCGGACTGGGCTGCTCGCCGCTTTCGAACTCCAGGTGGCCGTGGCGGTACATGCGGTAGTGCAGCACCTGCGCCCGCACCGCGTCGCGGTAGAGCAACAGGAAGGTCGGCAGGCGCACGCGCTGGGCCAGCGTCAGCACCGCCTGGTCCATGCCCACCTCGAACACGGGGTTGGCCAGGTGCGCGTTGCACTGGATGATGAGCTGGTGCTTCTCCGACGCGGTGTGGACCATGCACAGCACCGTGTCGAGCTGCTCGGCGATGGTGTCCAGCAAGCGCAGGACTCGCGCCGAGGCCTCCGGTGACGCGTGGTCTCCGGTGAAGAGCAGGCCGAAGGAGCCCACGCGGTCTCCAGCGACATCGAGCGGCTGGGTGACGAGCGTCGCCTCTCCCAGGCGCCGGACGCCGGAGGGGCCTTCCAGCAGGGGCCCGGGGAAGTCCTCGCCCCAGTCGCCCTCGCACCAGGTCTGCACTCGCAGGTCCTCGTCACGCGTCGTCAGCGCCACGGCGCGGGCGCCGGTGAGGGCGAGGATGGGCGGGAAGCAGCGGCGGAAGGACTGGGTGAGGTTCTCTCGTTCCCGGAGGCTCTCTTCCAGCAGGTCATCCACGGCGCGCTGAAGGGCGCGCAGCGCCTTGTACTCTTCCAGACTCAAATCCGTGGACGGCGGTGCGTGCGGCGGATGCGTCATGAGCGCGTTCTACCGCCATGGACGCTGGCTGTCACAGGGCCGGCGTCTGGGGCTGCCCGCCCAGCACCTGTCCCCCGGCCACCTCGATGAGCCAGTAGCCCTCGTGACCGGCCTCGGTGGAGGAGCCCGCGCCGAAGATGTGGGGGCGCTCGGCGGTGGCGGGGTGGTGGTAGCGCTGGTGGATGTGGCCGTGGAGCACCGCGTAACGCGGGCCGGGGAGCAGGCGCAGCAGGGCCTGGGCGTCTCGGAGGCCGTGGTGCCAGTGGTCCGCCTGTCCCTTGCGCGTCAGGGGCGCGTGGTGGACGACGACGAACACGGCGCGCCCGTCCAGCCGAGGATCCTTCAGCAGGGCCGCCAGCCCCTCGAGTTGAGCGTCGCCGATGACGCCGTAGGACAGGCCCGGGGTCAGCGGGACGCGGGCGGACAGCAGGCCCACCACGGCGGCCTCGGTGCCCACGAGGCGCACGAAGGGGAAGGCGCCTTCGCGGCGGTACTCTGGAAGGTCGCTCTCCAGCAGGTGACCGAAGTGGCTCGCGAAGCGGCCCTTCTGGTGACTGCCCGGCGTGTAGACGTCGTGGTTGCCGGGGATGATGGTGCAGCGGCGCGGGTCGTCCGCCAGGGAGCCCAGCGCTTCGCGCGCGCCTCGGAACTCGCTGTCGAGCGCGTAGGCGGTGAGGTCACCGGAGAGGATGAAGTGGTCGGCCGTGTGGCGTTGCACCTCGCGGGCGATGGCGGAGAGGGCGTGGGGGGCGCGAGCGTAGCGCTTCGCGCGGCCACCCACGGTGAGCTCGGCCAGAGCGACCCAGCGACGCCAGCCAAGCCGGCGCAGGGGCAGCGCGAAGTAGTCGTCGGTGATGTGGACGTCGGAGCAGTGGATGAAGCGCATCGAATCTCCCGCCCGGGCAACGGCCGGCCGGGTGCCGGCATTCTCCCTGGATGCGGATGGAGGGGAAGAGACATCTCTGTGCGAGCAGGCGGCCCCGGGCGGGCTTGTGACGGAACCATGATGGAGACATGGACCCCAGTCGGCCTCCGGGTCGATGCGGGTTGGGATGCTTCTCCTCCTCAGGAGGAACGTCCATGCGTGAGCAGCCCCCCGACCCGGTTCTCGCAGGCACTCCCACGCGCGGCGTCTGGTGGCCCGGCTCCGAGGCAACACGCGGACTGCTGGCGCTGACCCTGGTCGGACTGCTCATCCACGTCCCGCGCGCCGAGGCCTATCCCATCCCACCCGTGACGCTGTGGCCTTTGACGCAAGAGGCGGAGCTCATCGTCTGGGCGGACGTCGAGCGAGTGCGCATCGCACCAAGAGACCGCGATGAACAAGGGATGACGACGAAATCGCGACGCTGAAGATCCGGGAGACGTGGAAGGGTTCGGTGCGTCCCGGGGAGCGCGTCGAGGTGCTGTTCTCCTCGGACATCCTGTGCCCGGCGCCACCTCGCTACGAACCCGGGCGCTCGGTCATCGCGTTCCTGTCCAACGGGAACGGTCGATGGTGGACCGTGGGCATGTCCTACGGAACGCGCCATCCGACGAACCCCGCCGATGTCGATGCGTATCGGCGCGTGGTGACGGCCGCCCGGGATGCGCAGGCCCGCTCGGCACCGCCTCATCGCAAGGAGACTGCCAACAGCGAGCAGGAACACCTGGACTGGCAGGTACGCGCCGCGCTTCATCCGGCGACACGCTGGGATGGACTGTACGAACTGTCACGGGGAGCCGCCGCGCTGACGCGAGCCCAGCGACAGCAACTGGCGCACGGCTTCACGACACAGCCGTCATTTGACCTTACGGTGGCGCAGATGCTCACCACCCTGCGTGGCTTCCCCCACAAGGATTTCGACCGGGCCACCGCGAATGTCCTCGAGACAGTCTTCGTGGAGCAGGGGGCGCCCCCCTGGATATCCAAGGCCTTCGACCTGCTGCGCGAACGTCACGGCGAGAAGCCCGAACCACGGACCCCTTGGTACAAGAGGGTGCCTTCGAAAAGCCCCATTGAAGCCAAGGCGGAACAAGCCAGGGCTCTCGCTCGGGACTGGCTGAGCTTCAAGAAGCGTCATGGCTTGAAGCCCCGACGGCTCGTGTTTCTCGCCGCGCCCCTCGTCGACGAAACAGGGGGGACCCTCCCCTTCTAGTGGCGGACGGTACCCTCCGTGCGCGACTCGCGCTCATGCCCCGACCCTCATTCTTGCCGCGTTGGTGGAGGCCGTCGCGCGTGCGCGGAGGCTGCGACCTGGGCGGCCTCGTGATGAAAGCATGATGCAGCGATGGAGTCCGCGTGAGCGACCTCCATGCATGGAACGGGATGCTCCTGCGCCACAGGAGCTGCCCTCATGCGTGAACAATCGCCCCTCGCACTTCGAACCGCGCCATCCACACTCGCTGCTTCTCGGTGGACAGCCGCCAGAGCGACACATCAACTTCTCGCCCTGACACTCGTCACGGTGCTCAGCCATGCGCCCCAAGCCAGGGCCTCATCTCCCGCTCCGCCGCATACGCTTTGGGAGCAGGCGCACGAAGCCCAGCTCATCGTCTGGGCAGAAGTCGAGAGCGTGCGCGAGCGGCCAAATGATCCGGAGGACTACGAGGGGTTGGGATACGTCGCCAGCGTGACCCTGGAGGTTCGTGAGACCTGGAAAGGCTCGGTACGCACCGGAGAGCGCGTCGAGACATTCATCCTGTCCGCGAGCCCATGCGACACGAATGTCCAGGTAGGGCTGACGGTCGTCGCGCTCCTCAACAAGGAGGATGGCCAATGGGTACCCGTGTGGCCGTTCTGTGGGACGCGCTTCGCAGCCAGCGACTCGGATGTGGCAGCCTACCGACGGGTGATCACAGCGGCCCGGCAGGCACTGGACCGATGGATTCAGGCACGACTCGCTGGGGAGACACCCGACTTCGAGGAGGCGCACTCGGACTGGAGGGTGCTCGCCGCCATCCATCCCGTGACACGCTGGGATGGCGTGTCCGGCCTGGGGTCCGAAGAGTTCGATGCGGTCCATTCATTCTACGACCCACGAGCGCCTCCCGACAGGTCGCGGGTCCAAGGCTATCGCGACGAACTGGCTCGCGACGTCGTCGCCTATCCCTCCTTCGACAACACCTTCGCGCTGTTGCTCAAGCTCCTTCGCGGCTTTCCCAACAAGGACGTCGACCGAGTGGTCGCGAATGTCCTCGAGACGGTCGTCACCGAGAACCCTCCACCTCACTGGGCCATCTTCGCCTTCGACCTGCTGCGCGAACGAATGGGTGAGCACCCTTCGCCACGTCCCCGTTGGAGCTACTCGTCGGAGAAGAGCTTCTCCGAAATCGAAGCCGGGAACGCCCAGGACTTCGTGCGCGAGTGGCCGGACTTCAAGCAACGTCACGGCCTGAAGCCCCAGCCCATCCAGCCCCCCGCGAAGTAACCCGTCCCTACTTCTTGCCGGGGCGCTTCAGGAGGTCGCCCAGACTCTTGCGCGCCTGATTCACCGGGTCCTGGATGCTCTTGGGCACGGGCAGTGCCGGCAACAATCCCTTCGCGATATCCATCGGGCTCCCCGCGTTCACCTTCGGCGACTTCAACGTTCCAGTGATGGTGAGCGGAATGGACACCGGCTCTTTCACCGGAACAGCCCCGCCGGTGAGTCCCGAGACGAAATCCTTGGACGCCTCAATCGTGCCCTTGAGCGCCAGCCGTTGATCCAACCCCACCCTGCCATCCAGCGTTCCGTTTCCCAGGTCGGTCTGGAACGACATGGGCTTGGTGAAAGAAACCCAGCCGTTCCTGACGCTGAACCGCGCATTCAAGTCCTTCAACTGCGTGCCCTTCCCCGCCTTCTCCACCGTCCCCGCCGCCCCCTTCTGCC